>NZ_LN614827.1:3437500-3762500 GCF_000953135.1 Legionella fallonii LLAP-10
AAATTTCCATGCATTTTTTTGAAAACGTATCAAAATGGTATTCAATTTCTGATGAGTATGAAACAGAAAGAAATATTATTTGGGCTGATGACATAGCTTAAGTCCTCTTAGTTTTTAAAAATAAAACAAAAAATTATTAAATTTAATTGTAAGAGAAAAATGTATGTTTTACTTCTTAAGTGGTTATTATTAATCCTCTTCATGAAAAAGCATCGGGATTGTTAATGGGGATTATTTGCTCTAATTTCAAGATTATTTTTAAATAATTTTTAGGAAAAACTATCAGCCCATCAAATGTTCCGTCGGGATCTTTAGTATTCATCTTTTGCTAGAGGTTCGTCTGAAAGAGAATCGTTTTTAAATTATTTTCCATTTTTTCACCTGACCGTTAAAAGCTTGTCATGCTTTATGATGGAGACAAATTTTATAACTTCAACTAGTACACTTTATTTTAGGAGTAGGAGTTAATCACTCTGATATTAAGCTACGAATCGGATCAAAATTTTTAAAAAGTGTACTCATTGAAAATGAAATTTTTGACCTTATATCATAGATACCATTTACTTTTATGGAGGGCTTTGTAACCAATTAGTACTTGCAATGAACTTACAGAACTAGAAATAAAATAGCTTAATTTTTGTTTATATTTTTTGCTTTTTATAAAAATTAGAGAATTAAGAGGATTTAAACTATGTCAACAGTTCAAACAACAATCCGCGGTATTTCATCAACACTGACAATCAATTACCACATCGATAGACATTTTAATAAGCTGAAAAGATCCTACGGCAAAATAAATAAATGCAGAGTGGTTATCGATTTGGCTAAAAATAACACACACAAAGACAAACTGTATAGTGTGTGCATCACTATAACTATTCCTGGAAAAGAGTTAGTGAGTAAAAAGCAGGATCCCAATTTATTTATAGCTGTTCGTAATGGCTTTTTAGCTCTCGAACAATTATTAGAGAAACACCATAAAAAGAAATTGCTGTTTAACAAGAACTACTCTAATTATCTGCGAGATTATAAAAACGACTCAATAGTTCGAGTCAGCTAAGCGCGTTTTTAATCGCAATTCAGATTAATGATACTCGAAGACAGGGCGAGTCCTTAATAGCCCTGTCTCTAAATTTTGAAATAGTTAGTATGTTGATAATGAAGGAGGCAGTTATGAGCAAAGAGTTCATTCTATTTTTATCGTGTGCGGTTATGCTTACCGCAATGATGTCTGTGGTTAATGCCAAAGACACTAATCCAGTTCAAAAAAGCACGCATCAAATGGCATTTCCATTTGATGACGATCCTTTTTTTCAATCTAATAATGATGTATTCAATCAAATCAAGACCATGCAGCAAGCTATGGATCGCCTAATGCAGCACCAGTTTACACAAATTAATAATAATCGGTTTAATTTTGCGAACTCAAAAAATGCTCTAGGTTCTTCACAAGACATTCAAATTGAGGAACGCAACAACGAGCTCATTTACAAGATCAAACAGCCCGAAGGCACCGATAGTAAAGTCGATGTTTCTGTGGAAGATGGGTTATTAATTATTAATACCCGTCTCATGCAGAAAATGACACATAGTGAGAATGACAGCAAAAGCTATAGTTATTCTCAAAGCAATTACAACCAATCTTTTAAATTGCCAAATGAGTATGATCCCAATTCAATAGATATAAAAACAAAGGGCTCCAATCTAATTGTTACTTTCAAAAAACAGGGGATATCGAACTCTTTAAAGATCTGAAGCCTTCCGTTATAAATGACATCGATGCAATCAAATAGGATGTATCGGTGTCATTTTAAAATATACCCTAACTTGGTGTCAGGTGACCCTTCAGTTTTTTGTCATGAGAGGATTGAAAATTGCATTTATTGAGGAAAAGTTCTTGCTAAAAGATGAAAACTGGTATTGCTACCGGCAATTTTATAAAGAAACCTCCAATCTGCTCTGTTTTATATTGTGCACAATCGTTCCTTTTTACTTTTGAACTTCCTATAACCTCAAGTCGATAATGTAGGTCGGAAAAATCCGACCTATTTCCTGGTCTTAAATGGTTTAATTAATAGGATGCTGATCTTTATGATCTTTTATAAAGAAAGCTAATATAGTAACTAATAACAATGAGATCGGTAGTATGGATAAAGCGACCTGATAGTCTTCGACAGTATAAATGTGTTCACCACCAACTATTCCACTATCACCAAAAGTATCCAGTAATTTACCCACTAACGGCTGGAAAATAACTCCACCAAGAGTGACTATCATATTCGTTGCAGCAAATACTGTTCCCGATAATTTAGCACCACTACACTCTTTAGCCATAATGAAAACAATAATTTCTGTAGCGCTAAATACGCCATATAAAAATAATAAGATATTCAGGCTAGAATAAGATAATCCAGGACAGTATAGAACAATACTGATACAAATCAGCGAGAGTATAGCCCCGATAACCAGGGGTAGCACGCGCCTACCCGATCTATCCGACAAATAACCTGCAATCGGCGCTCCTACAGCCCAACCTAAAAAAACCGCCGATACAGTTTTTGCAGCTTCTACTTTGGTTAAATGATGTGCTTGCTCTAAATAAGTTTTGCCCCATAACTCACCAAAAACAGAGAGGGAAGTATATAAACAAGCGCCTACAAAGCCAATCAACCACACCTCAGGGGACATCAATACTTTCAGAACATTATGAAAAAACTCTGGTAATGGATATTTATTCGGTTGATACCCTTCAGGTCCATCTCTAACAACAAGCAACATCAGAACACTTAAGCCTGAACCTACAAAGGCAATCAATAGTAAAACTTGTTCCCAGCCCATACTAACGGACCATTCAGTTATTTTTACTTCACCATAAACTAACCCTAACATACCTAGAGTAGTGATTAAGCCGGCAACTAAGGAAAAGTAACGGCGTGGCAACCAATGTAAAGCTAGAGATAACACACCAACGAATGCAAAGGAAGAACCAAATCCCACTAAAAATCGCCCTGCTCCTACGAGGAACATAGACGAAGTTAAAGTGAACATCCAAGAACCGATAGTGCAGCATATACAAGCAAAAGTTAGAAGTCGCCTGGGGCCAAACCTATCCATCAGCATCCCTACAGGCAATTGCATAGGTGAATATGCAAAATAATATAATGCTGAGATCTGCCCAAAAGTGGTAGCAGATATATGGCCAAGGGCAGTACTTAGTTCTGTTTGTAAAGCACCAGGTATAATCCTAAGAATAAATTCGTAGCAATAAAACACGGCGCCAACAAAGCAGACTAAAATTCCAAAAAATGCTTGCTTTTTAGTAATCATATTATTTGGGTGCATGGGCATGAGTTTCTTTTAAAAAGAAAGTTAATATAGCTGCAATCAATATGCCCAATGGAATTATTGACAAAGCAAATTGATAATCATCAACTGTATATAACCTCTGTAAGTTATCTATTGTTGCCCCAGTCACGGCGGCATCCCCTATATGTGTTGATAAGCTAAAATCTAATAATCGTCCGACTAAGGGCTGAAGGAACATAGCACCTAGCATAACGATCATATTGGTGACAGCCATAGCTGTACCTGCAGCTTCGCCAGGACTTAACTCCCTACCCACTGCGAACACTATGGCCTGTGCACTATAAAGCAAACCGAGTAAAAACATCAAAATTTGTACATTAAATTCGCTTAATCCAGGGAAATAGAGAATCATCATCATGATGATTGCCGCTCCTGCCGCACCAAAAAGCATAGGGAATTTACGACGAGCTAATTTATCTGAAATGTAGCCCATTACAGGAGCACCTATAATAAAGCCCAAAAAGAGTAATGAATTAGCTAAACCGGCTGCATGAGAGGATAGGCCATGAGCATGCTTTAAATAAGGAATCCCCCAAAGCTCTGCAAATACAGTTGTAGGCAGATAAACCAAACAACCATACATTCCATTAACCCATATTTGTTTATTTCTGATGATAATACCTAAATCTATCATCCCTTTTTTAATACTGGGAACAGTGCCACTTTGACGATGCTGGCCTTTTTTATCATGAATTCCCATCCAGAGAACAACAGTTAACACGATACCAAAAAATGCGGTTATGTTAAGGGTCTTAATCCAACCCAATTGATCAACAAATAGTTCTAAGAAGTTATCCCCCAACATGGCGCCAATTGGACCTAAAGCGGAGGTCATACCAGAAACCATGGCCAATCTATTTTCAGGAAGCCATATAGTAGCAAGCTTCAATACGCCAACAAAAGCAAAGGCGGAACCAAAACCAACTAAAAAACGGCCTGTCGCGGCTATCCAAAATACATTGGAGCCAGTAAACAGAAATGTCCCCAAGACACAAATAAAACAAGCGATGGTTAGTAATCTCTTAGGACCGAACCGATCAAGAAGAACCCCTACGGGTAATTGCATAGGCACATAAGCAAAGTAATAAATAGATGACAGCAAACCATAACCCGTCGCATTTAAATTAAAATGCTCGCGTAATGAATGTTCCATTACACTGGGCGCTATACGTAATAAATATTCATAACTATAAAATATGGCTCCTAATCCACAAATGAGCCATCCAATCGCTGTGTAATCTCTACGGTTTTCAAAATGCAAGATCATCTCCTTAACAATAAGGTCAAGCACGGCCAAACACTCTTCGGCGAAGAAGAGATGTTTTTTGCCCTCTTTTTTTATTTTAAATTCTTAACTTGACTCACACCACTCGCGATAGCAGCTTGAGCCACGGCAGTTGGAACTCTTTCTCTTAAACGAGGATCTATTGGCTTTGGAATAATATAGTCAGGACCAAACTCCCAATTAGCAACTCCTGGGTAATTATCCTTCACTACCTGAGGAACAGGCTCATGCACCAGTTGACGAATTGCTTCAACAGCTGCAATTTGCATCGCTTGATTAATACATGTTGCTCGAACATCTAACGCACCACGAAATATATAAGGGAAACATAATACATTATTTACTTGATTTGGGTAGTCACTACGTCCTGTTGCGATGACTAGATCATCACGTATTTGGTGAGCAAGTTCGGGTCTAATTTCAGGATCAGGATTAGACAAAGCAAAAATAATAGGCTTTGAAGCCATTAAGTTTAATAAATGCCCATCTAATAAATCAGGTTTAGCAACACCGATAAATACATCAGCACCAACTAATGCGTCAGCCAAAGTCCGACAATCAGTTGTCCGAGCAAAAGCAAATTTATACGGATTTAAATCTGCCCGGCCAGAATGAATGACGCCTTTAGTATCAAGAAGCAACATATTTTTTTTATCAGCCCCCAGAGCGACCAATAATCGCATGGAAGCAATACCTGCAGCACCGGCGCCTATGCACACGATTTTTGCTTCAGATAATTTTTTCTGTTGTAATTCAAGAGCATTCAACAAACCTGCTGCAACAACTATTGCAGTGCCATGTTGATCGTCATGAAATACAGGAATATTTAACTGTTCAATCAATGCTTGTTCAATTTCAAAACATTCAGGGGCCTTAAGATCTTCTAGATTAATACCACCAAACGTAGGCGAAATCCGCTTTGTCGTAGCAATAAATGCTTGCGGGTCATCAGCATCAACTTCAATATCAAAAACATCTAAATTAGCAAAACGTTTGAACAAAACTGCTTTACCTTCCATTACTGGTTTACCAGCTAATGGACCAACATTCCCTAAACCAAGAACTGCTGTACCATTAGTTATCACAGCAACTAAATTACCTTTATTCGTATATCGGTACGCATCTTCAGGTTTTTCAGCTATAGCCAGAACAGGCGCAGCCACGCCTGGTGTATAAGCTAAAGATAAATCTTCTTGAGAATCCATTGGTTTTGTAACAGTAAGACAAAGTTTTCCTGGAACAGGAAACTCATGATAGTCCAACGCACGCTGCTTTAATACATCATTATCCAAAGTGCTCACTCTCTCTCTTTAGACCACCAAATAAAATAAACCTAAGCCACACTATGATTTTTAGCTTACCCAGAAAAAAGGCACAAAAATTATGTGCCTTTTTTAATACAATATGAATCTTATACCCAGCTTTTATTATTCTTTTGCAGAAGCTTGAGCAGAACGCATGTTATAACGATCGCGGAATTTCTGAACACGTCCACCAGTATCTACTAGTTTTTGTTTACCAGTATAAAATGGATGACATGATGAACATACTTCAATATTTAAATCTTTACATAAAGTTGAACGAGTTTCAAAGACATTACCACAGCTACATGTAACTTTAACTGTTTTATAATCAGGATGAATAGCTTCTTTCATAATACCACTCTCTTTTCAATGAGTATCGCCACCTGAACCAATTGCCAAGCACCATACTCTATACAAATGACACAAAACAATAACAGAAAAATTTCTGCAAATCAATTTTTTCTGCCAGAGTAAATGAATTCACTGTTTAATTTTAGCTCATCGCCAAGAAAATTCAATTGTACCATAGTACATCACGCTTTAGAGTGCAAGTTCAACCCATACTGGAGCATGATCTGACGGCCTTTCCACTTTACGAGGCTCTTTATCTATCTTCGATTGCAAGCATAATAAATTCAGAGCGTCATTTAATAAAACATGATCGATACGCAAACCGCGATTTCTCCTGAAACCTGCAGCCCTATAATCCCACCAACTAAATAAACTTTCTTCCTGTTCAAAGTTTCTAAAACTGTCGTGTAATCCTAAACTTAAAAGAGTGGTAAATGCCAGTCGTTCAGGCTCGCTAACGAGTACTGAACCAACCCATTCTGCAGGATCATGTACATCTCTATCCTCCGGAGCTATATTAAAATCACCAACTACGGCCAATTTGGGATATACGGTTAGTTGTTGCTGCACAAAAGCAGTTACCTTTTCTAACCAATTTAACTTATATTGATATTTGTCTGAGGTAAGCTCTGCACCGTTAGGAACATATAAATTAATTAATCTTATATCGGCAATAGTTGCTGCCAAAATGCGTCGCTGGGGATCGTCTAATCCAGGAATATCAGTGATGACATCGGTTATTGGATAACGGCTTATAACCGCCACCCCATTATAAGTTTTTTGTCCAGAAAAAACCACATGATAGCCTCTATCTGTAAAAGCAGTGACTGGAAAATTTTCATCGGTTAATTTAGTTTCTTGCATTGCTAGAACGTCTATTTGAGAAGTTTCCAACCATTGCAATACCTGTTCCAGTCTTACCTTTAATGAATTAACATTCCAACTGGCTAATTTAAACACACCAATCCCCCTTATATTCGATCAACAGTGGGGCGTGATCTGATAAACGTGCTTCGCGAAAAATTCGACTGTCAACAACATATTCAGTTAGACCCGGGGTAACGACCTGATAGTCAATTCTCCATCCAACATTTTTTTCCCAAGCACGACTTCTGTAGGACCACCAAGTATATTGCTCTTCCTCTTGATTATGCACTCTGAATGCATCAACAAATCCCATAGGACCAAATAACTCATCCATCCAGGCTCGCTCCTCTGGTAAGAATCCTGAGTTTTTCTGATTTCCCCGCCAATTTTTTAAATCCACTTTTTTATGTGCAATATTATAATCACCGCAAATAATCAGTTCACGGCCTTCATTTTTTAAATTCATGAGATGCTTAGCAAATTGTTCCAGGAAATTGTATTTCACCCCTTGTCTCTCATCGCCACTAGTACCTGACGGCAAATAAAGAGAGATAACACTTAATTTGGGATAATCAAACTGCAGATAGCGCCCTTCTTTATCACAAGAATCAAACCCCATACCTTTCACTACACGCTCTGGTTTATGACGTGCATAAATAGCTACCCCGCTATAGCCTTTTTTCTCAGCATCAAAGTATTCACAATAGTAGTCACGAGGATAATAAACCTCTTCTGGCACCAATTGTTCTGTTTGAGCTTTAGTTTCCTGAATACAAACAAAATCAGCATCTTGCTCTGCTAGCCACTCAAAAAAACCATTACGGGCGGAGGCACGTATACCATTGGCATTAAAACTAATAATTTTCATTATCCTCTTAACCTCTTGTGTTATTGATAGCTATTCCCACCATTTTAAAATTTGGTGAAGGATTATTGCTATTTTTTATTTAAACTCAGTGCTATCCGCCCCAAACGCTCACCTAAGTATTTCGCAAGACTTATTTCATCCTGACTTATTGGCTGATCATTGGCTACACCGGAGACATGAGTCACTCCGTAAGGAGTGCCGCCTGATTGAGTATTATTTAAAGCAGGCTGAGTATAAGGAAGTCCTACTATAAGCATTCCCTGGTGTATTAATGGTAGCATCATACTAATCAACGTACTTTCCTGACCACCATGCATACTTGCTGAGGAAGAAAAGACACAAGCCGGTTTATCTACTAGCTCACCAGACAACCATAAAGAAGAAGTACCATCTAAGAAATATTTTAAGGGAGCAGCCATATTACCAAAACGGGTGGGGCTACCCAATGCTAATCCATGACAATGACGCAAATCCTCCAAAGTAGCATAGGGTGCACCTTTATCAGGGACAGGCTTATCTACTGCTTCGCAAGTAGTCGAGACGGGAGGAACAGTCCTTATCCTAGCCTCTATTCCAGAGTTACTTTCTATACCGCGAGCGATATATTGCGCCAATTGTGCGGTTGAGCCTGTGCGAGAATAATATAAAACTAAAATATAAGGATCAGACATCAATCAGCTCCAATTTTTATAAATAATGAGAAGCAGAGGATATAGTAACAAGAAAGGATTTTAAATAACTCAATGGCATTCATGATAAAATTGTACAATAATCTAATAGAGCAGGAAAAAGTACAATTTTTTAATTACACCCAGCAAACCTTTTCATGACTAGTATGCGAGAGGTTTAATATTAAGGTAATACGTTATGAATTGGAAAGATCGCTTAATAAATCAATTTTATGCAAGTGATCGCTTTGCTCGCTTCGTCATCCAACATTTTATTCAAGATGAATGCGCCTATATTGCTTCTGCTTTAGCCTTTGCAAGCTTGCTTGCAGTAGTCCCATTAATGTCAGTGGGTTTTACTGTCTTTTCTTCATTCCCTGTATTTCATGGTCTCGCCGATCCAGTGCAAAATTTTATTTTTGATAATTTTGTGCCCTCAACAGGTAAAATAGTCCAGGCCTATTTACAGCAATTTGCTTCTCAGGTCACCAAACTTTCGATTTTCGGCATAATATTTTTAATTTGTACTGCTCTATTAGTCATGTTTACTATAGAAAGAGCCATGAATAAAATATGGCGAGTGGCCTTCTCCAGACATGGTTCAGCTGCGTTTTTGTTATATTGGGCCATCTTATCTTTCGCACCTATCTTATTAGGATTGAGTCTAGTAGCTAGTTCTTATTTGTTTTCTATACCGTTGCTTGTCGATCATCCAGCCCCCTCTTTTTTATTGCATTGTTCCCCCTTTATTCTTTCTTTAATAGGATTCACTTTTTTATACGTAATAGTTCCCAATTGCCCGGTCAAAATTTGTCATGCATTCGGAGGAGGATTAATCGCTGCAATATTGTTTGAAACAGCAAAAGAAGGATTTGCTTATTTTTTAAGTCGCTTTAATGCTTATGAATTACTCTATGGTGCTTTTGCAGCAGTCCCCTTATTTTTTATCTGGGTTTATTGGGTATGGATTATCACTCTTCTGGGAGCAGAAATCAGCTATGCTTTTTCCGTTCACCACCAAAGAAGAAGTGGTACATCCCTAGATGGTTTTTCTCATACATTACTCTGGTTACACGAATTATGGATAGCTCAAAAAAATGGTAAAGGACTAACCCACAATCAATTAGTAGATGCTAGTAGTCAACCTTTTGCTGTCGATGTAGATGAAATGCTTAATGTACTGATTAATCACGAATTAGTTCATGCAACTGCAGATGGGCATTATATGTTAAGTCGTGATCTCAGCCAAGTTACCCTTTATGCTTTAACGCAATCATTGCCTTATCGTCTGCCAACTCATTTAGAGCTGCAATATTCCAAATCATCCATCGCGGAACAATGGAGAACCATGTTTAAAAATCACGATGAAGAATTAAAGAAATCATTAAATATAACTTTGGAAGATTTATTTAAGAAAAGTGCTTGATGGTTAGAAGTAGGCTGGAGCAAGGAACCAACCTACCTCTAATAAACAATAACGTTTAAAGAATATAACGAGCCAAATCCTCATCGGCAATTAGCTGATTGAGATTCTTGTCAACGTACTGTCTATCTATATGAACCGTTTCACCAGATTTATCAGTTGCCTCAAAAGACACGACCTCTAGCAAACGTTCCATCACTGTATATAAACGTCGAGCTCCTATATTTTCCATGCGCTCATTTACTTGCCATGCAACTTCAGCAATACGTCTAATACCAGTATCATCAAAGGTTAGTTTCAAGCCTTCTGTTTCCATTAATGCAGTATATTGTAAGGTCAATGATGCCGTAGGCTCTGTAAGAATACGTACAAAATCCTCTACCGATAATGCAGACAATTCCACACGTATTGGTAAGCGGCCTTGCAATTCGGCAATCAGATCAGAAGGCTTGGCCACATGAAAGGCGCCTGAAGCGATGAAGAGAATGTGATCTGATCTCACCATTCCATATTTAGTAGTGACTGTTGTTCCTTCTACTAAAGGCAATAAATCTCTTTGTACTCCTTCACGTGATACATCACCACCGCCACTATTTTCAGAGCGCTTCGCTACTTTGTCCAATTCATCAATAAAGACGATACCATTTTGCTCAACACTTTCTATTGCCCTAGCTTTAATATCTTCTTCATTAATTAATTTTGCCGCTTCTTCTTCACGTAATATTTTCATTGCCTTAGCAATAGTCATTTTACGCGTTTTCGTTCTATGTGTGCCCACTTGTTGAAACATAGATTGTAATTGACTGGTCATTTCTTCCATTCCTGGAGGTGCCATAATTTCTATGCCTACAGGAGCTGCAGCCAAATCAATTTCTATTTCGTTATCATTCAATGTACCTTCGCGTAATTGCTTACGAAATACCTGTCTTGCAGTACTGTCTTTTTCTGCAGGAACTAATGATCCTCGAGCTGGAGGAAGTAATACATCAAGAATACGTTCTTCAGCAGCATCTTCAGCCAAATGAGCTACTTTTTTCATCGCAGCTTCACGTTCTTGCTTTATAGCAATATCCGCTAAATCACGAATAATAGAATCAACATCTCGCCCTACATAACCTACTTCAGTAAATTTGGTTGCCTCTACCTTAATAAAAGGTGCATGAGCTAATTTAGCTAAGCGTCGTGCAATCTCCGTTTTACCAACACCAGTTGGGCCTATCATCAATATGTTTTTAGGCATTATTTCATTACGTAAAACAGGATCTTGAATTTTCATTCGACGCCAACGATTTCGTAATGCAATAGCTACTGCTCTTTTAGCATCATCTTGACCAATAATGTGTCTATCTAACTCTTGAACTATTTCTCGAGGTGTCATCACCATACTGTTATATGCTGTCATTATTCAATTCTTCTATGGTTAAATTGTTATTCGTATAAATGCAGATATCACCGGCAATAGTTAATGCCTTTTGCACTATATCTTTTGCTGATAATTTTGTATTTTCCATAAGAGCTCTTGCAGCAGCCTGAGCGAATGGTCCCCCTGAACCAATAGCAATCAAGCTTTCTTCTGGCTCAATAACATCTCCATTACCAGTAATAATTAAGGAAGACTTACTGTCTGCTACCGCTAGAACTGCTTCGAGACGACGCAATATCCTGTCAGTACGCCAATCTTTAGCCAGCTCAACCGCTGCTCTCACTAAATGTCCCTGATGCATTTCTAATTTGCTTTCAAAACGCTCAAAAAGAGTAAAAGCATCTGCCGTCCCACCAGCAAATCCGGCAATCACTTTATCTTTATAAAGTCGTCTTACCTTACGAGCATTACCCTTCATTACCGTATTGCCGAGAGTTACCTGACCATCACCGCCTATCACGACTTGATTACCGCGTCTGACGGATAATATTGTTGTTCCACGAAATTGTTTCAAAGTTCAATCCTCAAATCATGCTAAAAAACTATAAGTGGGGGTTATAAAGAAAAATTCAATAGGAGAACTAAATAAATATTAAGCTTCTTTTGCAATGTCTTGCCAAAAAGTGAGCACTAGACTTCTTTCCAAACTCGCAGCTACGAAGGAAGTGTGAGGAGACACGAACCGCAGTGTACACGAAGGTCACATGAGGATTCGAGTCCGTATCGACCAAACAATTTCCCGCTGCAGTAGCGTTAGAAAGAAGTCTAATGAATGAAACAACATAAAACTCCTCAAACCGCCCTTAATTCAAAAGGTCTATTGAGTCTGTAAGAAAGAAAGACCATGAGATAATGGAGCCAGCCCTAAATGCTCTGCGATACTTTGTCCCACATCAGCAAAACTGTCACGGCGGCCTATAAAACACTCGTTAACCTTCTGTCCATAAGCCAAAACGGGAATATGCTCGCGAGTATGATCTGAACCAGGAAAAGTTGGATCACAACCATGATCAGCAGCAATAAAAACCAAATCATCAGGTTGCAATAAAGTATCTAACTCAGGAAGGCGAGCATCAAACTCTTCGAGCGCATGGGCATAACCGGCAACATCTCGTCTGTGTCCATAAGAAGAATCAAAGTCAACAAAATTAGTGAATACTATACTTCCTTGAGGAGCGGTCTTCATAGCAGCCAAGGTAGCATCAAATAAAGCCTTGTTACCATCTGCCTTGATTGTTTGTGTAATGCCTTGGTGCGCATAAATATCTGCAATTTTTCCTATGGCAATAACTTCTTGACCTGCATCTTTAATATAATCAAGCAAGGTTTTTTCTGGAGGTAGCGTAGCATAATCTTTACGATTTCCTGTTCTTTTGAAAGAACCTGGATTGCCAATAAAGGGACGTGCTATTACTCGTCCAATGTTATATTCATCAACCAAATCACGAGCAATCTCACACACTTCATATAAACGCTCTAAGCCGAATGACTCTTCATGAGCTGCAATTTGAAACACGCTGTCGGCGGAGGTATACACTATAGGCTTATCAGTACGAATATGTTCTGCGCCTAGCTCATCCAAAATGGTGGTACCTGAAGCATGCTTCTCTCCTAACACTCCGGAAAGTCCCGCCTTTTTAATCAATTGATCAATTAGCTTTTGCGGAAAACAATTCGGTTTATCAGGAAAATAACCCCACTCAAAAGTAACTGGAACACCCGCGAGCTCCCAATGGCCACTTGGCGTATCTTTACCTAAACTTTGTTCTACAGCATAACCATAATACCCTATGGGTTTAGGAAAGGTAGACAGATCAACGAACCGTAGACCTGAACTAGCCATAGCGGCATGATAAAGACCTAATTTAGCTAAATGAGGAAGAATAAGCGGGCCTTGGCGTACTCCCTTAATGTCACCCTCTCCTCGGTTACAGGCTTCATGAATATGAACAAAAGTATTTGCACCTTCATCGCCATAACGAGAAGCATCAAGACTAGCGCCTATACCAAAAGAATCCATTAATAAAATACAAATGCGTCCTGACATAATTAAAACTCAACCTGACGACAACGAGTTTCCCTCAATCCCCACAGCATCAAAAAAGCAATTAACAAACCTATAGGCAAAATAGTTGCTGCATATTGATATGCTTCTAATTGATACACTGGTACTCCATTAATTAAATGCATTCCGCCATAGTTAGTTAATAAAGAACTAAATAAATTTTGATAAACTAAGAAACCGCCTTGAGTTAAAATGGAAATGACACTAACTGCTGTTGCAGTCATCACTGGAGAACTACTTTCAGCAACTAAGGCATAACTAATTACTTGAGCTGAAGTAAAGAAACCTAATAAGAAAAATAATACTGCCATAGTATTATAAGAAACAGGGAGATAGAGAACAGCCAATAAAGTCAGCATGGAAGCAATAATGCCTGCCTTCATAGGTAATACTCTTAAACCTACTTTATCAGATATCCAACCGATTAACGGAGAGCCAATAATTGCCCCAAAAAATATCATTCCATTGATTACGGAAGCTTGCTCAGAACTAACACTTAATCGTTGTTCAAGATATAGGGTCCCCATCATAGCGCCAAATACAGCGATAGCCATATTCATTAAACTGGTGTAAAGGGCGGCCCGTAAATACTGGGTATTCAAATAAGCCTTCTTAGCAGCCGTTAGAATGTCTATAGGCTTGCCTTCTTTCTTCACAGCCACCTGGGGTCTTTCTTTTATCCAGAAAAACATCAGCACCAACATAGCAAATCCAAGTACGCCAATATCTAAAACGGCCTGGCGCCAACCAACGTAGGCAACCAATTTAGTTAAGGGATATTGAGCAACCATGCCACCAGTCATCGCTACAGTAACAATGGCTCCTGTGACTAAAGCCATACGCTTAGGTGGAAACCAATGGGAAGCTAATCGTACTGGCCCTAAAAAGCAAAAAGCGCTTCCTATACCAGTAATAAAACGACAAAATAAAGCCATGTAAAAAGAGTGGGAATAAGCCAAAATAAAAGTACTGATGACACAAAAAAACATGGCAATCAATATAGTATTTTTAATGGAATAGCGATCCAGTACCATGCCGGCAACAAACAAAAAAATTACATTGGATAAATAATAAATACTGGATAAATAAGCCATTTTATCAGCTTGTATTTGAAAATCCTGCATAATACTGGCTGCGATAGAAGCAAACATATTTCCCTGAATAAATTCATAAAAGAAAAACATTGTTGCTGCAAAACATACCAACCAAGGTAACAAGAACGACTTCATATCGTCAGCGCCTCTATATTCATCCACCATATGCTGCATTACCACTCCTCACTTTTGTCTTTTGCAGTACGTTTCTCGGGTCATTAACACGGCAACCAAAGCTGCTACAGCAGCAATAGGGAACATCCACATGGCAAATTGAAAATTAGCAACAGTGTATTGCGCCCCTGCCATACCTGCATGATGAGTCATTAGCCACCCAAAAAGCACTTGGCCTACTGCCCCACCACCCATAATAATTACTGAGGAAACTCCAGTAGCAGCGCCAGTGTTTTGCTCCTCATTACTTTCAGCTACCAAAGGATAAGAAATCACTTGAGTGCTAGTAAAAAAACCTAATGCAAAAAAGATGATACTAAGCATCATCTGCGATAAAACTATATGCAAAAATAAGGGAATCACGATAATTAAAGTGGCAACCGCACCAAAGATCATCAGAGGCTTACGACGTCCGTGAGTGTCCGATAACCATCCAACGATAGGACAGCCGATCACACTGCCCATAAAAATTAAGCTGATTACATTACTTGCAGCAATATCAGGTAAATGATGAGCTACTTGTAAGTAGCTGGCTCCCCATAAAGCACATAAAACCATGATGGGTAAATTAAGAAAAGACGTATAAAGACCAGCTAACCAATTTTGCGGATTAGCTAATGCTTTTATAAAGCTAGACATGATCTGGCCTTGATTCGTACGAACTTGTTCAGGAGAGTGTTCTGGTTTGTCGCGAACAATAAAGCTTATCCATACTAATAAAGCCACACCAACAGCCCCATCAATTAATAGAGCATGACGCCATCCTAACAGTTCATTGAGATACGCAAAAGGGGTATGAGCCATCATGCCGCCCAGAAAGGCCATAGTCACTAATGAGCCAATAACAAGGGCCTGTCGGCGTGGGGGAAACCAATGAGAAACTAATACCACACAAGACAAGAAGCAAAAAGCATTACCTATTCCGGAAAGAAAATGAAAAAAGGAAGCTAAAATAAACGAATCAGTAAGGGCAAAACCCATAGTACCTATAACACAAACCAACATAGCCGTCAGAATAACGCGCCGTGTGGAAAAACGATCGAGAATAATCCCTGCTGGTAACAGGAATAAGATATCAGCCCATAAATAAGTACTAGACATCCAGCTTAGTTGTGCCGCATCAAGATGAAACTCATCACGTAAAGGTTGATTAATTACATCAAAAATATTCAGCTGGAAAAATTCATAAAAAAAGAAAAGGCCTGCAGATAGACACACAATCCATGCCATCAAATCCCCACGAGGTACCCAAACCCCCGACTCTACTGCAACGGAATGTGACACGGTTACTCCTTATAGTTAAGGCCTAAAAGTTGCGGCGGATTATATCAAAATTTAAATAGAATTGGTATCTTTATTGAACAATAGCTGGTTTGTAGCCCAAATACCGGCGTCACGACGCTTATAATGCAAGCGACAAGTAGCAACATAAGATTCATTACCGCCAATGAATACTTGTTCTCCTTCAACCACAACTTCCCCTTCGGCATTAATTCTCATGTTCATAATGGCTTTACGCCCGCAATGACAAATTGTTTTTAATTCCACTAATTCATCTGCCCAGGCCAGTAAAAATTGACTGCCTGCAAATAACTCTCCTTTATAGTCCGTGCGCAAACCATAAGCCAAAACAGGAATAGACAGATTATCAGTAATTTCGGTTAATTGATAAACTTGTTCGCGAGTCAAAAATTGCGCCTCATCCAGGAGGATACAAGCATATTGCTGCCCTTGTTGTTGCAATTTAGAGGTGAGTTCGTATAAATCATCTTTTTCTTTAAAAGCAACAGCTTGCTCCGACAAGCCAATACGAGAATGAATAGTACCGTATTGATATCTGGTATCTATAGAAGGAGTAAACAATAAGGTTTGCATCCCACGTTCTCTGTAGTTATGACTCGATTGCAATAAGACCGTGCTTTTTCCTGCATTCATCGCAGCATAGTAAAAATAAAGTTTTGCCATAAATACGGTGTCTCAATAAAAAATACGTTTACTTTAACGCATGTTGGAATGATAAACCATTTATAAATTGATTAACTCCATCATTACCCCTCTGTTCAAACTTGCCGTAATGAAATATACACGTATTAGCGTCGTAACGTCTCAATAGCCAAGGGAAAGCTCAATGCCTACGTCCCGCTGCTAAATATGTTCCCAGGTAATAGAGAAGTTACATAGCGCTAACTTAAGCTTTTGTCTCGTGGGCTTTATTAACAATTTAATATCGGACAATGTAGTAAAAGCATCCGCTCCTGCTTGTAATTAATTGTCTTAACCAAAGTAAATTGAGAAAATAACTTTGGAGGAATTTGCGATGCAATTTGGGAGTTAATAACAAAATAATTATCTACACCATTGGATAATAATTTACAAAGCCCAACAACGGATTGAGCTGATTTAACTTTGCCTGCGGAATAAAATTGCGCCGAAAACTCCGTTCTATCTCCCCAATAGACAAGATTGGACCCAGGGGTAGGATGTTGTTTAATCCATGCATTAATCACGGGTTTCTGAGTTTTTGCTATCCAATCAGGTTTGAGCATAAAGAGCAAGGTACCTATTAAAAACAAAACGCCATTAATTGCAGAAAACCGAATTATCCATTGGCTATTAATGAGCAATTGATTTGAACGCTTCCAAATTTCAGCAAAAAGCAAGGCAAAGGCAGGTAAAGAGGGAAAAACATAAGGGTAAATAATATTACTGGAAAAAGTAAAAAAGACTAATGGCGTAAGAGCACAGAGCACCAAATAGCTTAGCCATCCATCTTCATCACGAAATAATACAGGCAGATTCTTTGCATGCGAGATAAGCCATTTACCGACAACCAGATTCCAGGGAAATATTCCAGCTATGGCAAATATCCAGATTATCCCTTTAGGAGCATGATGAGCTGCACCGTATTTATCGCCAGTCCATCCTGGTACTAAGAAACGATTAAAATGCTCGCCAACAATAAAATAATTTAGAAACCCAGGGGTGCGCAGTTCAGCGAGGATATACCAAGGGAGTGCTATAGCAAAAAGAAGTAAAGTACCTTTAATCCAAGGCAGATTATTCCACAAATTACGCCATTGTTTACGCAATAAGACCCAAAAGAAAATAGGCGTACCTACCAAAATTAGGACTAATGGCCCTTTCGCTAATAATCCCAACCCCAAGCCAATAAAAAATCCATAAGACCAAAGCTTACTCTTAGTTACCATAGCATGCCAAAAAGCAACCAAGGCCAGTGTGCAACAAAAGGTTAACGAGGGGTCAGTCATTACTGTGCCCGCTTCCAGAAAAAAGAATAGCATTCCGGAAAGAACTAAAATGGAAACAAGAGCCACCTCAAGACCACTATGCTTTTTAGCTAAATCCCAAATCAACCCCAAAATCCCTATGGATAATAATAAGCTGGGTAGACGGACAGCCCATTCACTAATACCAAATAAATTCATGGATACAGCGGAGAACCAAGTTGATAAAGGTGGCTTAGCCCAAAATGGAATACCATAATCATGCAATAAATTAACCCAATTGCCTGTTTCAAGCATTTTACGTGCTATCTCGCCATATCGCGCTTCAGTAGTGTCATTTAGGGGAATAAAATAACTGGCAATCACTCGGCATAAAAGGAGAAAAATTAATACAAACAATGCATGATTAATGAATTTTTGATAAACCAAGCGGTCGCTTTTTATATCCACCGTGAACCTCAAATTTTTCTGCTAGATGAGAACATAAAGTATCTCTATGATAAACGATAAAAATCAAATCGCTATTTTACCTTTTCACACTGTGAATACAAATTTATTTCTATTCAATTTGTCCATGGAATGATAAATATTTTATGTAACCAATTGATTAAACACAGTTTAAATAAAAATATAAATTGTATAATGAAAATACATGACGAGAGGTTTAGTTTAGTTTACACTGAATTCTGTAAGTTGGACTTACACTACTTTTAGGACTTAGGAGAAATAACATGACGTTAGTTTTAAAGGAATTTGATTTTTTAAAGAAAGACCTAGACGATACCGTAAAAGTCATATGGCATGACAAAATAAAAAACAAAGAGATGCCTAAAGACCCTATCATAGAAGAATTAATAGTTGAAATTCCCGAAGAAAGAAGAAGAAATGAACTTTTATTTCTAAAGGGAGTGATGAACGAGTTAGAAAAACGAATACGGGAAGACCGACCAGAAGATTTAACGCCTTATATAGATATCTATTACGGGGCTCTATATGTTGTCAAAGAGCATATGAGAAAGAATTTAGGCAGACTAGAAAATTTAGGCTTGCTGGAAAAGCGTCTGAATAAGGGCATAGGGCTTAGTGAGACGAACACCCCCGATAACTATCAATTGGCTACATTTTATAGTTCCATAAACGCCTTTTTAAAACTTCTTTTTAAGGATAATGACTCAAGAAACAACCTCGCACTCAGCAATGTTGCTGGGAATCCTATGTCTAAAATTCCGCTGGAAAAACTGGGTGAAATCATTGACATCAGTTATGTATTGGAAGAAGAAACCCGTCACAATATAACTAAAAGTTATCTTGGTGATGGAACCACTGAAGCTAATGCGGCTCACTACCATGCTCCTATAGATATTCCCGACTCAGCCATTCGTCAATTTGCATCATTCGAAGAGTTGTTAGGTGCACTTGAAGAACTAAATTTAAAAGAAATAGGGGATAAGAAAAAATCAGATATTAGCGAGATCACTGATGAAGACAGAAAAAGGCAACTGCATATACTTAAGGAGGTAAGTAAACAACTCGCATCTAATGAAACAATTAGCGAAAAGGAAAAAACCGGGATCCTTGCTGGATTTATGTTGATGGTTCGTGAAGAAACTGGACAGAAAGAATACAGCAAAGCCCCATTTGATGCTGAAATTATTCCCCCCACTATTATCGCGAATAGCCCCGTAGTACATACTGAACTAACCAAGATATTAAACGTTAAAGAAATGTCTCGCGAAGATGCTGAAGCATTAATCACCTCAGCGAGAAACTTTATGGCCTTTATGACCATTCAACCTAATGCCGCGGAAAGTACAATTAAAGAAAGTGTCAGAGCCAAACATCTGTTTTCGGGAATAGCAGGATTTGATTTAGTTGCTACTCTAAATTTTATGAGCACATTAATTAAAGATGCTCGCAGCCACGCTCTTAACCGTTGCATAAATAAGCATACCAAAGATATTGAAGCGAGTCTGCCAGTAAAGCCAAACCCAATTTATGCTGCTTGTATATCAACTTTGGGTTGGTTTGCTAAAAAACCGACACCAACAGCGTCCACATCCTTACCGGAAGATGATTTTGATGCATCTCTTAACAATGATGAACCGACCCATGATGAAGAAAGTAAGGAGCCAGTATCCACTCTGACTGATACAACCCCTCCGACTGAATGTAGAATTTAGTTAAATCAAATCAGTTACCGTAGCGTTTATGGAAATAAAAGCTACGGTCTTAAGACACACTAAAATAATATTTTTCATTCTCTCCCTTTCCAGATAAGCCATTTCCCTTAATATTTGCTACAATGCGCCTATTAAATAAACTCATGTTTCTGAATTCCTAATGAAAATCAAATTAGTTACTGTAAAAATTTTATTAATCCTATCGTTTTTCATAACCTTGCCAATGATTGGTTGGGCACAACAAAAAACAATTGCCATTACCATTGATGACCTCCCCTTTGTCGGAGAATATAGGAATTTTCATTTAAATATGATTGTGACAGCGATGAAAGAGCAGCAAGTTCCTGCAACAGGTTTTATCATCGCCCGCGAAGTACGTCATGATAATTGGGAGGCACTACGCAAATTTCGTGAAGCAGGATTTGGCTTAGGCAATCATACATTGTCTCATGCCAATCTTAATAAACTAGACATCAATGAATGTATTCACGAAATTAAAGAAGCTGACTCTATTTTGCAACCCGTTCTTACTAAGCCAAAATATTTCCGCTATCCTTATCTAGCAATGGGTACAGGGAGTAAGAAAAATAAAATTCTTTGTTATTTAGCAAGCAAAAACTACCAAGTGGCACCTATCACTATAGACAGCAAAGATTTTGCTTTTAATCAACGTCTCTTCGCAGTCCCAGAAATAAATAGACGCGCTTATTTAGATGAGTTAAAACCATTTTATTTAGATTTTATCTGGCAACAGACTGTAAAAGCCGAAGAGCACCGTAATACTGATCAGGCACAGATTTTATTGATTCATGCTAATTTACTCAATGCTTACGTTTTGCCAGACATCATTAAATTGTATAAAGAAAAAGGATATACCTTTGTTACTTTAGAAAAAGCGTTAAAAACCTTTAAGAGTCCTCAGTGCCCATCATTGCAATTAGCAAAACAAGAGATTAAGAAAAAGAGCGCTAATTTAGAAAAGCCTAATACGGATACAAACATTGAAAATTTTGTCGATTGGGATTAGTTAGTCCTAGTAGCAATTCAATACAAAACAGATTAAATTAAAGGCAGTTTCAGATCAGAATATCACCTACTTTGGAACCGTTCAGGCTGAGGAAGTAATGATGCACTTGCTTATCTAGAACTGACATTAAAAATATTCAGGATGAATCATTTTTCAGGAGATCCAATGTATTGTCATGCTTTGGCTACTTGTTTTAATGGGGAGTTAATCACTTGGCATATCCCCCATAATATGAATCCCAGTCGTTTATTTGCTCAGAACAATACTAATCAATGGAAAAGGGACATTTCTGAGCTAAGTGGTACTCTTGAAATAGGTATCTGCAGAACTTATGCTAAAAATAACCATTACCTCTATATTCTGAAACTAAATCCTGGATATTGCTTCATAGCTTGTGATACCCA
This sequence comes from Legionella fallonii LLAP-10, assembly GCF_000953135.1. NCBI lineage: Bacteria > Pseudomonadati > Pseudomonadota > Gammaproteobacteria > Legionellales > Legionellaceae > Legionella > Legionella fallonii. The sequence continues at coordinate 3,459,245 of NZ_LN614827.1, forward strand.
ATTAGATCTCAAACAAGTCAACTGGCTTGCATACCATCTTCTTGATAAGAAAATAACATTAAACGAAGTGGCTGATAATTTAGAGCACTACTCTCAAGATCCAGAAGTGGCGATAGCAATGAAAGAAAATATTGAGGAACTAATAGCGCAAAAACCTTGTATTGCAGATCTGATTGAGCGAACCAATAATTTGCCAACCATCTCTTTTCAATTTCATTCACAATCTAAAGAACACCAATGCATTTTAATCTAATTTGAGCATCATCTTGAAACATCGGGCAACAAATTGTCCGACAAAACATCGTGCCAAAACTCTTATTTAAAAAATCACCTAGATATGACAAATCCAGTGATACTTTCCCCAGGAAAATACCACTATGAATAATTGAAATGACGCTCTTTTTGTATACAACAACGTCTGGCAGTCTGGGTTATCCGACCGACAAGAATCGATGATGGTTAAGAAAAACTGGAGGCCAATTGAAATCCCCTCGTTTATGATTATTTCAAATAAAATAAGAACAAACTGTTCTATAATTAACAAATCAAGAGATTTTATTCAAACTCAGGGAACTTTTATAGGGATATTATTTTGAATATCATGTTAAAAAACAAAGTGAAAATTGGTGTAACAAACACCAATACTCTTGTGTCTCAATGCATAGTGATTCGCCTATTATCATTCCCTACAAACAACAAAGAACAACCTCCACTTAAAATCAAAGTCAACGCCGGATTTACCCTTATTGAACTGATGGTTACTTTAAGCGTATTGTGCTTGCTCTTAGTACTCGCCATCCCTTCTTTCAAAAGCATGATGCTAAACAATAGATTGATCGCTAATACTGACTCATTAGTCAACGCACTTAGCTATGCACGTAGTACAGCACTTTATCAAGAAATAAGCGTAGTGGTATGTCCTCTAGGCTCCTTAAACTCTACTAGCTGTGGCGGCAGCTGGAGTTCCGGATGGATAGTGATAACACAGCCTGCATCGGGAACTAGTACACTACTCAAAAGCCAACAATATTCTTCTAATGATCCAACATTGAGCAGCAATGTGACCAGTGTAACCTTCGACGCACATGGAATTGCCACTACTCAAAGTAATTTTAAACTATGTGACAACCGAGGAGGAACTTTTGCCACTTCAGTCGAAGTGTTAGCTACAGGATTTGTCCAATTGGGAAACACTCCCGGCCAAGCAGTTTGGGATAATAGTGCTCTAGCATGTCCTTAGGAGATGAACTATGACAGCCAATAGTTTACGACAAAAAGGAATGACCTTACTCGAGGTATTAGTTACCTTGGTCATATTGGCCATTGGGCTTCTTGGTCTAGCAAGTATGCTCATGTACTCCAATAAAGCCAATAACTCCAGTTATGCGAAACAACAGGCAGTACAGTGTGCCTATGATATTTTCGACCGCATTCGTGCTAATTATCAATCAGCCATTAATGGTAGCTATAACATCAGCAATATAGGGAGTAATGGTTTACCCGCTACAGTGTCTACTCCATCGACCTTATGCAATGTTTCAGCTTGTACTCCAACACAAATGGCAACTTATGATACTTGGTATTGGCTCACTAAGGATGTTGCTAAACTACCTAATGGCAGTGGCTCTATTACCTCAGCACTTTCTGGCGCCACAGGGAATACAGTAATCACAGTAACCATCCAATGGGATGATAGTCAGGCACAAGCAAATTTGGGAGCAAGTAGTACGGTCTCAAGCAATAATGCCAACTTTGTTCAACTCAGTATTCAGAGCCAATTATGAACAATATTAGACCTTATTTACCAGTCACTATAACAAAAACCATGCGAAAAGATACAGGGCCAAAAACAATATCTGATGATTCACGTGTTACCCTAATAAAAAGGGGTTCAACTGCATTGCTCAAAGTACAACAAGGCTTTTCTATGGTGGAACTAATGGTAGCTGTCCTAATTAGCCTTCTTATCACCTATGCGGTTTTAAAAATTTATCTAGTCCAATCCCAGCTCTATAAAACCTCTACCTCCCAAGACGTTATCCAAAGTACTGAAAATGCCATTGTCAACCTGGTTACTCCGGTTATCCGCTCTACTGGTTTTACGGGGTGTGGTACTGTTATTTCAGCAATTTCTAATTTAAATGCAGGAGGACCAAGCCCAATAGCAACAATTAACACTAATCCCATAATGCTTATGGGGTATAGCGGCTCAGGAACATCATATACAATAACTCAGGACAATCGAGCCAATGATAGTAGTGCCGGTGATTGGAGCCCCTCTCTAGAACCAACGCTTGTAGGTAACATAGAAAAGGGCAATGACGTTATTATTGTTTTTGGTTCAGCCCCGGGAAGCTACCCTACCGGGGTCACAACCATAGATCCCACCAGCAGTTCTTTGACAGTAGAAACGACAGCTGGAACTTCTATCACCAGTGGGCAATTTGCTGCCGTTTCTGACTGTGGCAAGACAGTCATTTTTCAAATTACTGGTGTGTCAGGAAACACTATTTCTCATGCTTCTGGAACAGGGATTTTAGCAAATGCCAGTAGCGATTTAACGGAAAATTTTTCTACTGGTTCACAATTTATTCAATTACAACAAACTGCTTTTTTTGTAGGACAAGGACAAGGCGGGCAAAGCTCATTAATGCGCGCCATCTTAGTTGGTAATACCTGGAATATCCAGCCTATAGTGCCAGGTGTTGAGTTCATGCAAGTAGAATATGGCATAGGAAGCAATGGGATTATTACTCAATATGTCCCTGCAAGCTCAGTTACAGACTGGGCGCAAGTTTATGCAGTAAGGATGGGTTTTTTAATTGAGGGACAAGTAGGTTCCGGAACACTTGGTGCCCAAAAATTCACGGTATTAGATACCACAGTAACCGTACCAGCAGACAACCGAATTCGCCATGTATTTGAAATTACTATCAATTTGAGAAATGCCCTATCATGAAACAACCATCCTCAATAAATATCGGTCAAAGCATGGCCAACTCAACCAAACAACAAGGCTATGTATTATTGATCACTCTTGTTTTAATGATTATGCTCACTGTTCTTGCTTTAACGCAGGTCGCCTCCAATACCAACCAGACACGCGTAGCATCTAATGCAACGGATTCTGAAATTACTTTTGAAAAAACTGAAGGAGCAGTGAATCAAGCAATTAATAACTTAAATAATGGCACCTATACTGCAGCTAGTTTTCTTAATAACAGTAATGGTCTGTATGTATTTGATCCCAACTCCCCTCCCTTATGGACTACTATTAATTGGTCAAGTAGTGCAGTCATTAATAGTTTTCAGGGAAACACAGGATCACAAGCAGCTTATTTTATTGAAAAATTACCGTCAGTTTGTCTACCAGGACAAAACTGTAGAACGCAAACTAATAATTTATATAGGATCACCGCCCGTGCTGTAGGAGCAAGCGGGAGTTCTGCAGTAATAATACAAACGACGTTACAAGTTCAACAATAGGTCAATGAGATTATGGACGCATTAAGAACAAAGAAGTATGGAAAGGAATCTAATAGAAGAGTCCCCAAGCTCCTCTTAACCATATTCCTATCGCAAGTAAGTAGCGCAGGCTCCGTGCCCTCCCTGGTTATTCCTCAAGTATCGTTGATCATGTCCAGCCCCATTCATCCTCAAGTACTTATCTTAATTGGCAACTCTCAATCGATGGATGGAACATTAAGTGGCGCGATAATGACTGGCTCAGGTTCTCTTGCTTCAAGCTTAAGCTCCTTAAATAATTCGAGCTCTCCAGTTAACTATACAGTGCCCGCGGGTTTTACTCCCCCTGTTCAAGCAGCAAACAGTAGTGGACTAGCGCCCTATACCGTAACACAAAGTGGCCATTTGGTAGATAATGGCCCAAGCCGACTCAATGTGGCAAAAGCAGGGGTTAAGGCGATTATTCAGGCTTATATGCAATCCACTGATTTTTCTTTGGCTACTTACAGCACCAGTGGTGCCTCAACTTATAATACCTGGGTGTACTATATGTCCCCTCAAACCAGTAATTTTGTTTTCACCAATACTCAAGTTACGGGAAATAGATATATTGCGAATCCCTGCTATAACTACAGCTCTGATTCCTCGACAATTTCCAGTAATTGCTCCTCCATTGGTAGCTTTTTTGGTTCTACACTAGTGTCTTCGAGCTTGTATATGCAAATTGGAGAGTCCAGTGACGACCCCAATATAAATGACGTACTTTATGCCGGTAGTGGATTTCCTGGGATATTCTTGACTTATAGTGGTCCCTCACCGGCTAGTCCCTACCCACCCAATTTCTCATTAAGTAATTACAATAATGGCAGCGTATTAATAACTTACCAAAAATCAGCACCCAACATTGGTAGCTTTGGTACCTCTCCTACTAATGCAGGTTTTGTGCCTTATTCACCTCAGGTCATCTATGCACAGCGTGGTTTTGGTTATTATGGCAGTCAAACTGCCAATACGGGTACTATTCTAGTTCCTATGACCACTGCAGGTACTAATCCAACCACAACTAGCGTCACCAATGCCATCAATGCTTTTTTGCCCTATCTGTTGCCTGAAACAAATTCCTCAACCACAACTGAAATAAAAGATATAGCAACACAATCACCTATTGCAGGATTATTAGCGAAAGCTAATAGTTATCTTACCGCTCTTGGTACCACTAGCGGGAACGGATGCCCACAAAAAAAATACGTTATTTTGATTTCTGATGGTTTGCCAACCGAAGATCTTAGTGGAAATTTATGGCCACCATTGGGAAGTGCAGCGGCTATTGGTTACGGTGTTAGTGCAACATTTAACGCGGATGGCTCATTAAAATCGACGAATGATCAGGCATTAACGAATACTATAAATAATATAAAAACTTTAAATGCTAATGGCATTTTAACCTATGTTATCGGGCTGGGGGCCGGCGTTAATCCAACAATCAATCCTCAAGCAGCAGCAACACTAACAGCTATGGCCGTTGCAGGTGGTACCAATAATTATTATCCCGCTACTGATCCGACTTCATTAGTTAATGATCTCAATAATATTATGGTTTCTATCCAAAATGGTTCATTTACTACTTCTGCAGCCTCAGTCAGCTCTACTCAACTAAGTAATGGAGCAGTGGAATATGTTACTAGCTTTGTGTCTAATGATACTCCTTACCAAGATTGGACAGGTAATTTACAAGCGATCTCCCTAAACTCCACTACAGGATTCCCCACAGGTACTATAATTTGGGCAGCACAAGGACTACTTGATACTTTAGTTGCTGGAACGGGATGGTCAGCTACTCGATTGATAGCGACATGGAATCCATCAACTAGTGCTGGAGTTCCTTTTGAATGGGCCAATATATCTACTGCCCAACAAAGCCAATTGCAGCCTTCAGATACACTAGGACAAAGCAGATTACAGTACCTTCGAGGTAATACAGCATTAGAAATACGAAATGGGGGAACATTTCGCAATCGTTCTCATATTTTGGGGGATATCATAGACAGTCAAGTTGTATACGTTGGCCCCCCCGAAGGTGCGATTCAAGCCTCCAGTTATACTTCTTTTGTTAGTTCACAAAAAAATCGTCAACCTATGCTCTATGTTGGAGCTAATGATGGCATGCTGCATGCGTTTAATGCCTCTACAGGAAAAGAACTCTTTGCCTTTATTCCTAATGCTGTATTTTCTAACCTCCATAATCTGACGGCATCACTTTATAACCAAAGCCATCTATTTTTTGTCGATGGCTCACCGCAAAGTGGAGACGTACAATTTGCCGATAGTAGCTGGCATACTATTGTCGTCAGTGGTGAAAATGCTGGAGGCAATAGTATCTTTGCGTTGGATGTAACCAACCCAATCAGTATTAACTCAGAGACACTTTTAGCTCAATCCGTCCTTTGGGAATTTACTGATAGCGATCTGGGCCTGACATACAGCCCGCCCCAAATTGCTGAAATTGGTTCATCTAGTTCTACACCGTTAACCTTTGCGGTATTTTTTGGTAATGGCTACAACAATCCGAACAATAATGCCGTGTTGTATGCGGTCAATCCGCAGACTGGTGCGCTCTTGACCAAAATTAACCTATGCACCGCGGTGCCCAGTGCCTGCAATGCTAATGCCCCTCAAGGACTCTCCTCTGTCACTGTAGCAAACAGCAATGGTCTACAAGGAGTGCCAATTACTGTGGTCTATGCAGGAGATCTACAGGGAAATTTATGGGCTATTGATGTCACTGACCCAAGCCCAGCCAATTGGACTACTCGATTACTATTTCAAGCAAAAGACTCTGGTGGTAATGCCCAACCAATCACAACAACGCCTGTGGTAACCTTAAACCCTAACTATCCCCGCCGCCAAGGTCTATTCATCATGTTTGGTACTGGTCAACTACTTACAGCCTCCGATCTGCTCAATACTCAAACTCAAAGCATTTATGGAGTGTGGGATAAACCATCCGCCAACACAACCTTTACTCGCTCTAACCTACAACAGCAAACATTAAGCCAAGTCAGCCCAGCGCAATCAGGCCTCTCACAAACCATATTGACCGTAACGAGCAATACGATTAATTGGCTAAGTCAGGACGGATGGTTTGTCGATCTACCCAGCGCAGGGCAAAGAACTATAACCAATCCAGCACTTCTTAACGGAGCATTTATTGCAACACTGAATACCCCTCCTTTAACGGCCTGCGGCAGCGCATTTAGTTCGATGCTCTTAGAACTCAATTACAAAACTGGTGGCGCGTTTTCGAACGCACAATTGGACGTTGCCGGCAATGGTAATTTAAATAACCAACCCAAATTTAATGGTAGTTATGCCGTAGGAATAGGATTATCAAACAGTTATGCCAACGCACCAACATTAATAGGAACGAATAAAAATGGTAATTCTGTCATTCTAATTACTCAGTCCAACGGAACGCAATCGTCCGTCATTAATCCTAACAATACACCACGAAAAATAGGATGGTGGCAACTGCAATAAAGGTAAATGAAATGAATAATGAATGCCCTAAATTTAGAAAAAACGATATGATTAAAGAAAAATTTAATAGCCTCAAGCAGAAGTCTATTAGACTTCTTCGAATACTCGCTAAAGGGGATGAATTGCGAGAAGAGACGGCGTGCGGAACCGAAGTATGCGTGCAAGTACATGAGGATTCGAGCACTGGAGCGGCGAAGCAATTCACCCCCTCAGTAGAGTTTACGAAGAGATCTATCCAAGGATTTACCCTGGTAGAACTCCTCATCACCCTGATAATAGTGGGAATACTCGTAACTATAGCGTACCCATCCTATAAGGCTTATCTGATGAAATCGCGCCGTTCGGATGCATTACAAACGCTGACGCAGGATCAACTTATTCTAGAGCGTTGTTATTCAACTAATTTTTCGTATAGTACAGCATGCGGCGCGCTTCCTGCTTTTCCTCAAACATCAACACAAGGATTTTACAGCATTACTATTTCAAACTTAGGAACATCAACGTATACCTTAACGGCAACACCTATTGGTTCTCAAGCTCAAGATACAACATGTGCCAACATCAGTGTAAATCAAGCCAATGCTCGAACGGCTAATAACTCGTCTAATACATCACAATCCATCTGCTGGAATCCGACATAAAAGATGATTGTAAGGCAAGTCGAGCAATTGGTTGCCTGACCTACGATTGAATTGTTTGTTCGTCTTGCTTAAAAGGGAAATTTCCATTACATTGCCCGGTAAATGGAAAGTCCAACTACTTAATAAAATGGAAATTTTTTGCTTTTTCCTTGGCATACTCTATGTCTATACCTCTAATCTTTTTTTACCCCTTGGGGTTGTCGCACTGTTCTTTATTACCCCACGATATCCAATCATCCTGTTATTTATTATGGGACTGCTGATCGCCTGGCTTCATCAGTGGCTCACGTTACCTAAAGGTATGCCTGATGCTCCTGTTATCTCTCAAGCTCTTTTACAAGGAACCATTGCTTCTATCCCGGTAAAAAACATCAATAAAACTCAATTTTTATTCTCTATTGACAAGGTTAATGGCGCGCCCGCCCAAGGATTAGTGCAATTAAATTGGTACAATAAAACACCATCATTACATGCAAGACAGCATTGGCAGTTTACTGCAAAGATAAAAAAGCCACGTAATTTTCTCAACCCTGGTAGTTATGATTATGTTAACTCACTGAAAAAACGACACATTTATTGGACCGGCTATATTAAATCTAAAAATAACAAATTAATACCTCAACCTCATTCTTCATGGACTTGGCTATCGCTGCGTGAACATTTAGGACAGGCATTAACAAAACTAGCTCCAGATCAACAGACAGCAGGAGTTGTAGAAGCCCTCACATTAAATCTCACCACACACATCAGCCAAGAAGATTGGAGCTTATTCAGACGCACAGGGACAACTCACTTATTTGGTATTTCAGGGGAACATATAGCCCTAATTTCGGGACTTTGTATGCTGATTGTCCGATGGTTATGGACAAGAAGCATTCGCTGTTGTTTATGTATACCGGCCATTACTATAGCCAGCATTGGTGGTTTCATTGTTGCTGTTTGTTATGCTTTTTTAGCTGGCTTTGAGCCACCAGTACAAAGAGCATTAATCGGGAATTTTTTTTATACCGTTTACTGTTTAGGAAAACAACGTTATACGCCCTGGCAAATTTGGCGCTATGCCCTCTTCGGCGTCTTGTGCCTTGAACCTCATGCTGTTTTTATGCAAGGATTTTATTTTTCTTTTCTGGCTGTAGCTTGTTTATTCTTGACGCAACAACGCTGGCGCCTCAAAGGTTATAAAGGAACACTAGCCTTACAACTCAGCTGCCTAATAGGCTTAATGCCTTTAACGCTGTATTGGTTCTCCTATGGCTCTATCAATGGATTTATTGCCAATTTATTCGCTATTCCTTTAGTTGGTTTATTGATAGTGCCTCTATCATTAATCACTATGTTAGTCAGTTCTTTTGATTGGGCTTGGTTCTTAATGAAACCGCTTTCTTGGTCAATTGCTTTATTATTCAAAGGATTAACTTGGGTTGAGTATTTAGATGCTATTAACATCACCTGGTCTATTCATCAGATTGCCTTTGTACTCTCGCTAATGGGAGCTTTGCTCTTATGGATTTTATTACCAGTAAGACCGTTCAAATACCTAGCACTACTTTGGCTTATTATCCCTTTATTTCCAGCCCATCGTGTAATCCAGAAAGGAGAAGCAGTAATACAAATACTAGATGTTGGACAAGGCTTGGCCGTCGCTATTCAGACACAAAATCACACACTACTCTACGATACAGGCGATCAATTTTTTCAAGGAAGTGATCTAGGAGCTATGGTCATTTTACCTTTTTATCAGGCGATAGGAGTAAAAAAAATAGATAAAATTGTGATTAGTCATCCAGATAAAGATCATAGGGGAGGGTTAAAATCAATTGAAACAGGGATCTCTGTGGACGAGTTATTAGTGAATAATACCCATTATTACGATCACGGCATGACTTGTCATGATTACCCGGGATGGCAATGGGATGAAATTTCTTTTCATTTTTTTCCCATACACCAATCTTTTCGGGATAAAAATAATAATTCCTGTATCTTACAAATCAGCAATGCAGCAGGAGGTATTTTATTCACTGGAGATATAGAGCAAATGGGAGAAGATTATTTGGTAAGAACCTATGGAAACCAATTAAATTCACAAGTATTGATCGTTCCTCACCATGGCAGCAAAACCTCCTCTTCTTATCGCTTTTTGCTTGAGGTAGCTCCTCGCTATGCCATTGCTTCGTTGGGCTTTGATAATCGTTTTCACTTCCCCCACGCCCAGACTCTTACCCGTATGAACTCCTTAAATATCCCTTTTATTCGAACGGATGAATGTGGCATGGTAGACATCACTCTTCCTGCCACAGGGACAATAAAAAAACCTAAGTGTTATAATGGACTCAATTTTTAATGACACTCACTCTAAAAAATTCCATGCCTGAATTTCGGTCTCATTTTTTTTAAATTTCGCTATAGTACATTATATGAACTTATTCTAAGAGATGCTCCATGTTAACCGCAGCACAAAAAAAAGAGTATTACTCTGCCCTACTGGCTAAAGACAGTAGGTATGAAGGTATATTTTACGTCGGTGTAAAAACAACAGGAATATTTTGTCGCCCTAGTTGCCCCGCTAAAAAACCCAAATTTGAGAATTGTGAATTTTTTCAAACAGCACAAGAAGCTCTTCTTGCCTCATTCAGACCTTGTTTACGTTGTCGTCCTTTATCTCATCCTAATTACGTTTCTGAGCTAGTACGTACTTTAGTTGATGCGGTTGAAGTAAATCCTGAAAAAAGATGGAAAAATAGCGATTTTGAAAACCTATCAGTCGATGCATCCACCGCACGTAGGCAATTTAAAAAACGCTTTGGCATGACTTTTATCGAATATGCTAGAGCAAGAAGAATAGGAATGGCCATGAAACAAATACGCGACGGTGAAGGATTAATTTGGGCACAACTTAATGCGGGTTATGGCTCTAGTAGTGGGTTTAGAGATGCTTTTACCAAAATCATGGGAGCCCCTCCCTCGCATTTGTCTCAACAGCTGCAAGTGCTTAAAGCCTCATGGATAGACACGCCTTTAGGTCCCATGATCGCCATCGCGGATGAAAAAGCCCTATACCTTTTAGAATTTGTTGACAGAAAAGGCTTGGAACGCGAAGTAGAGCGATTAAGGAGCAAAACTAAATCAGCAATTATTCCTGGAAGCACACCGGCCATCGTTTCCATTGAAAAAGAGCTCCATGATTATTTCGCTGGCCATTTAAAAGAGTTTGTAACCCCCGTACATTTTATAGGTAGCTCTTTCCAAAAAAGCGCATGGCAGCAATTGTTGCGCATCCCTTATGGTGAAACCAGAAGTTATTCTAAACAAGCAGAAACCTTAGGCAAACCAACAGCCTTTAGAGCGGTTGCTAATGCCAATGGAGCCAATCAATTCGCCATTATTGTTCCTTGTCATAGAATTATTAATCTTAATGGTAAGCTTGGTGGTTATGGTGGCGGTATTGCCCGTAAAAAATGGCTTCTTGAACATGAAAGGCGACATAAATAATAGAGCTCTTGCCGAACATTCTTACTGTCATCCAAAACACAGCAAAGGAATCCCTACAAAACGTATTATGCCACATTCAGGAGAACCTTCGTCGCAAGCACCTCTAGATGACAACGTTAAGCTAAATGAAGTGCAGCCCAACCTACCCCGCATCAGCGCTTAAGTCAAAAGGAGCGGTTCATGGAGCAAATGACGCTCCCATTATCTTGCATGGGACTATGAATAGAAACTGCCGCCGGCCAATGAACTCCATGTTTTTGAGGTGTTTGTTAGTGCTGCTTGAAGCAGTACTGACTTCCTCTGTAAACGTATCGTGGGAGTCGAAACCAAGAATAGTCAATTTCGCATCAGAAACCAATTAATAAGTTCCTAGTAGCGATGCACTTTCATGTTAAGACTCTGAATTAAGAAAGGAGAATTGGTCGCCGGCGATGCTTTAATTACCCGTACAGAAAAATCGACATCCATATGTAATTCAGGAATGTTGTAGGATTGATCCACTTTCCAACAATCAATGCTAATGCAATGCTGTATCCTTTCTATTGTTGGTTCAGTTAATGGCTTAGGATGAATAACCAATTGTTGCTCTTTGATTATCTTGATTTCCTCGTCAAAAAAATTGCTCATGGGCTCCCAAGCAGCTTGTGAGTATTTTTTTTGAATTGGCTCATTATCTTTCGGTGTATCAGAATAACTCACTGAAAGTGTTTCCAGCAGAGTATTTTGTACCCACTCAGAAACATAATTATCCTTAGTTGCATAAACAAAGGAACAAATAAAAAGAGCAATTAAAGGCAGAAGACGTAAAGAGTTTTTTTTGTACATGTTCCTATTCCCTTAGTTGTCTGAAACAAATAACTCCATGATTCCTAATTAAATAATAGAATCAATAACAAATAATATCCAATCTTCTCTGAATAGTGGTATAAAAATGCTGCAATAAGGACTACTTTAGGTATTAGACCTCTTGCATAACCTCATCTATTCCCACTGAAACGATGGTTATTTCCTATGCTACTTACTAATACGCCAACTTAAACGGGTGTTACACACGGACGTATTAAGGGAGTAAGTATGGGGTTCCTCTCCATTTTTTGGAGAGTAATTTTTTTAGCAAATAGGCCATGATGCTCGCCCCCCATAGTAACAGTTGCATGCATATGGCTGGAAACAAAAGTATCCGACATACTTTTTATACATTTCCCCCATTTAGGATGCCGCGATAATGATGTTGGTATTTTCTGAATTACCAACTGACAATTTCTTTGAAACTCGACGACATTTTCTTTATGAGATAATCCAGAATTTAAGAAGTTTCTTTGGGCGTCTACCAACCCCTTTAAGAGGGCTAGCCCATGTTGCATGGGCTTCTTTTTTACTTCCGTCTCAAACTGCTTAACCATACCATATATTACATCTACATGAAGTTGAAATTTAATATGACGCAGATAGGTTGTAGCGTTTTCTTTTGAGATAATTTTACTGCTGGCGTTATCAATTGCTCGTTGTATCTCTGCTTTCTTATTAGTCAATGCCTCAACAATGGCTGGTGGTTGTGTAGAATACCCTAGATTAATCAATGCATTAGGTAATTCAGTATTTTTCGTTACTATGCATTCCAACTGTTTTTTTAAAGTCGTATGGACCGATGCAAGAACCACTCTATTTGCGACAGATTCCACTACCACAGGAAAATTAGTTATCTGTTCAACACAAGCTTGAATAACCCTGTCAGCCTTTTTCTGTACTATTAACTCTGGACTTATATTGAGAAGCTCTGGATTATGAGTAGTTAAAAACCAAGTCCTAAATGTACTTGGTATCTCTAGCACCATATCTTCAGCAAACAGTCCAATGGAGTGCCCAAAACGCCGACTAAATTGCGTGACAATCAGTGGGACCATGGCTTTAACTAATAACGGATTAACCGAACTTAATTCAAATAGTAAGACGAACAATTCACGAGGCTGTATACTATGACAACGAGCAAGTACTGTATTTAAAAACGCTTCGTTAACTAGGGAAATCGTAGCATCGCGAAGGTATTCTCTCATCCTTAAAGGGATTCTTTCTGAATTAATAAATTTAGCAGTAGCAACCGCCAAAAGAAATCGAGGAGAAAACCATTGCTCTAGAGAGGCCTTGGTAAAAATAGATGCAGAGAATAAGTCTTGAAACCCCGCATTTTTAGTAATACATCGCACATCTTGAATGTCAAAATAATAGTTTATCAACTGCTCTTCAATGAGAAACTGCGCGTCCTTGTCACCACAATTGTGTACTTTAGCTACACGACGGACTGCTGCACTAATTACCGTCTTAAAAAACTCTCTGTCATAAAATAGTACACGGGTTGGCGAACGCGGATCGCTTTCTGCTTTAACCGCCAGGTCAACCATAATCCGTCCTATTGTGCTAGGCAGTTTTTCTTTATGCAGGAACAAACTAAGCAAATCCATACGAGGAACATTGGTTATAAGTCGTTTGATGAATTGTTCTTTATCTTCCCGCGCGTCTATTATGCATCGAATCAGTTTCAGCTGTTCTTCTGCGCCTAATAAACGATAAAGAGAAGTGAGATAGGGTATTTGTTGGTGCAATAGCATACAAAAGGGTATGCTATTGGGATCCAATAAAACACCAGTTACATGCATTCGCAAAATTAGGTCAAAAAGATCAGGGTTTGCAAAAATATATTGTCCTTGATCTATCGGCTTTTCTAACAGAATAGGAGCGAGAACAAACTTTTTTGGGTTAGCATCAAACGTGCAAAAACGACACTCACTGTTTCTAAGATCGCCTAAATAGTGCTTTTCTCTCTTTGTAGTGTCCCAAGGATTTACTAGAATAAATTCGTGGTTACCGTCTAGCTTAGGAATTATGTTCTCTAGCCTGAACGCATGACGCGGTTGACTTTCTTCCGGACTATCGGGCATGCCATAGTTCATACTGAGATAAATAGCTTCTTCGGGGTTTCTTTTCTTTAACTGAATAATTTTATCAAGATCATCATAGTCTCTAGCATGAATCCCTAATAATTTTCCAACAAACAGAGTAGACGATTGGAGAAGTGGTCTACCTAAACTATGTGCCTGTAGACTTGAAGATGAATTAATATACCTCCAGTCTCGTGGATAATAAAAAGAACTGATATGTTCTAGAATTTTGATAGCCAGAGAATTGGTGCGAACCCTGTCTGCAGATTTGTCCATTTTTTCCAGTACTTTATTATCGAAGATAAAGATATCTTCATCCGCTTCTTCGTCATAAACATAGGTATATTGCTCCCCCATGTTCTGAGGAATCACATAATGACTCTGATCATTATGAGCAATTTTGACAATCACTCGATCTGAAGTTTGCATGAACTTTGACTTTAATAACTTAAGACCTTCAGGCCCGGCATTAAAAATACAATCTAAGGAAGCTAAAAGATAACAATCGGCTACTGAGCCTTGTATTATTACAAGGGGTTCACCATCCAATGGAAATAAAGGGGTCATTTTGATCTTGACAAAGTCTATTGGTTAATTAAACGACCACAATATAACATGTTTAATAGGGGTTGTGTACTATGTATAATGGGATTTCTTGCTATGGAGCGACCAATGAGCGTAGTAAACCCTAGATCCAGTCAAATTAAGGCCTTTCATCATGCTGAAAGCAATTTTTTTTCTCTAATCAGTGGGTCGTGTCTAGAATGCGAGCATATGATTGCTTTTGCCAGTGAAGTTCAAGCCTCGGGCTTAAACCCTGTATTTTTAACCCAACCAATAGATGAGTCTTGTGTAAACGAGATATCTTCCTGTCGTTCGTTTTATATGGCAAAAAAAATTCCATGGGCATTCATAGTCCCCGAGTATTTTTATGGGGAACATATAAATGGCTTATTACAAAAACAGCGCTTATTTCAAGTTGATATTGGGGTCGCTATGGTCCTATCACTACCTGATTTTATCGTTCCCTCAGCAAAGAACTCATTACAAATCAAGATTATGGAAGATGACTTACAAACGTGGAGTATTCCTCTAATTTATGGATTTGAATCAACTCCTGAAATCACTGGTGTTTATACCCAATGCCATCAATTAGCTGCTTTAAAAAATAATAAACTCTACCATTTTTCCGGATTTATTAACGAGACCGTAGTGAGCTCCCTATCACTTTCTTTATCTGGACACAATGCACGCATTGATGACGTAGCCACCATGCCCGACCAGCAAAAAAAGGGTTATGCTACAGAGCTTATTTATACTGCGCTACAATACCTGCAGCAACTCAAGATTGAAACCTGTTTTTTAGAAGCATCTTCTTCTGGACTTACTACTTATGAACGCATTGGTTTCAAAGTACTTTTTAAAAATTATTATTACGAATATTCAAAAGAACATCCATAAAATTTTTAAAATCAAAATGAACATCTACTGCAACAATGTAACCATAATCCTATAAAAATCAAAAAGTATCTAGAAACCCTGATTTTTCAAAAAGCCTCAGAACTACCTACTTATTTACAAATCACTAAGGTCAACATATTTCCCAGTTTACCCACCAACTCTCTTGGAAAAATAAAACGTATGGAAATTAAAGAGCTGCTTTCTCAAAAGGTAAGATAGCAGGCACCCTCAACTTTAATTTACTCACCTTAGAGCGTATTCACTTATTTTGTATCACCTTTGAAATGAGGTTCAGGTAAACCCTGAAATAAAGTTTTCAAAGCAAATAGACTCCCAGACAAAGGACTTAATTGCAACTGTTCATCACTAAGCCCCATTCGTGCTGAAGTAATATAGAGCGTTGAAAGATCTCGATCGCCAAAAGCTACACTGGTCGGCCTAGGAACAGGTAATTTTACAGAGTCCACCTTCTTACCTTGCGTATCATAGCGATTGACGGCCCATCCATCCCACATAGCAACCCATAAAAAACCTTCAGTATCAACAGTCATCCCATCAGGTATACCCTCAGAATCAGGAATGCTAATAAAAGATTGTTTATTGGTAATTGTCCCGGCAGCTAAATCAAAATCATAGCGATATATGGTGTGAGCCAATGAATCAGAAAAATATAAATATTCATTATCAGGACTAAAACCTATGCCATTAGATAAGATAAACCCTCTGTCCATTGGTTTAAATGTTAGATCTGCAGATAGTTGATACAATATACCAATTGGGGATTGCCAATCTTTTGCCGCAGTGCCTGACCAGAATCGTCCTTGGCGATCACATTTACCGTCATTAAAAATTACTGATTGATTGGCATAGGGATTAGCAATTTGTTCTAATATACCTGTTTTCAAATTCACAAAAGCATAACCTTCTTCCACAGTAACCAGTAAGATATTTGGGACATACAACGCTATACTTGTGACAATTTGATCTAAAATAATAAATTTATCACTGCAGGTTTGAGGATTAAAACAATGTATTGCGGGTTGCAAACAATCTAACCAATACATTATACCTTCATGATCTGACCATAAAGGACTTTCTCCCAACACCGCTTGAGAATTGAAAATAACCGTTGGATTAAGTGTATTCATAATATAATTATTAGCTATAATTTCTTTAAAATACAACCTGTGGCGAATGTATCCAGCATATAGGAAAAATTCCATGCCACTCTATTCGATGTAACGTCCCACGTCATCCCGAACGCAGGGTTCCGTCGAAAATTTTTCACATAAAAAGAAACACCATAAATTTCCTTTATTAATCTGATTTGCTGCCTTTAGTTTAAGTCCTTCTTGCCTCATAATACGACTTATCAGTGCCTTACCCTGAAACTTGCCTGTTTTGCGTCATACCCGTTGAAGTATGGGAGCACCATAAATCAGGTGTGACGTCAAAAATTGCTCCTTTATGATCTTACTTAAGTCTTCATTTTGCATCACAGCGCAAGTTCTGGAACTCTAGCCCAACTTGCTTTAAATTCTCAGTCAATACAGAATCAAAATATACAACTCTTCGAACGCTCAAGCATGTGATCATGAGGGCTTACCTTCGATGAATTATAGAAACTAAATCGCTCATAAGCCGCTTTAAGTTGTTCTGAATGCAAAAGTGCCGGCACCGTTCGATCTTCAAGCTGTTTCTTGGTGCGCATATGCTCTATAATCTTGTTTTTTATACACTCGATAAACTCATTTTCTAATTCAGGATAAATTTTGTCAAAAAAATCACGATTATCTTGAGAATATTCTGATTTTCTGTAGCCATCTCTTGCAATATGCTCCGCCGCTAAAATATCTCCTACTAGGCGTTTTAATATACGTTGAATTCTTGAGTCTTCAGGTAAAGTATCTATGGGAGTGGGTTCAAGTTTTGGTGAATAGTATTTTGAGGAGAAATCATAAAGAAATAATTTTACAGTAGATGATACCCGATTATCCCCCTCAGAAGGCATAAATGCGAGGTTTAAAGAGTCTGCTTCATTAAATTCAAACCCTAAAAAAAATAACAAGGCAAGATCGTTCAATACATCTTGAAATATTAATCTATTAATAGAGTTATCAAAGCAACTATTATCTGACGGATAAAGCCTATATTTTCTTCCAAATCTATATTCATTTTTTGCGTCAAATACTTCAATACCTTTTTCACGGCTTAATGTTGAAAATGAATCAGCAAACATACAGGGGTAATCATGATAACTATCATCATCTGGATCATATATACTAATACAACCTCTACTTAATGCTTGTGTCTGTAAACCTAGCAACGCCATTTGATGTGAAATTGAGACTTCTTCATTGATAATTTGCTCTAAGCGTTTGATGTCACGACTGGCTATTAAAAATACTGCTTTTCCATTTACATTATATACGTACTTCGAACCACCCTTTCCTAATAGTTGGCCGTTTGGGATCTGTTTATCACTAACAAAATCACTATCGTTTATATATTTTGTATTAAATAAGTTTACTTTTTCTTCATTAAAGATAATGGGCAATCCTGCCCTTTTACCTCTCAAAGAATGCAGTTTTAGAATTAAGTTACACTGTCTACTAATATCTTTAATGCCCGTCATAGATCCCCTACAATCATATTTACATGGTGAAATAGTGATTAATTATTATGTTAATTGGATTATGCTAGCACACCAATATTCTATGTTCAACGGTAAGAGGATATTAGGGTGATGAAGCAACGCGTAATCCGAGATCAAGGATCGAATCAGGTTTCGATCCCGAGTCACGTCTGCGCCTTTACCCAGACCACATCCTACATCCCTTAAGTTGACACCATTTCGTGAGCAATTACTTTTTAGAAAATAAACCTCTTTACAAACTTGCCATCACGCTAACAAAATTAGGCACATTAGGTGAGCCAACGCCAACAACATCATTCCAAAATTGGCTCTCAATGATACTTAGTACACCATCCCAGTTAAAGGTAATAACATCGCCCCCTACGACGATATTAAATGCAGAATCAGGTGGGGTAGAGTCAGCTGGAGCGTTATTCACTGGTGTTGCACCACTGATTATTTGATGAGGAGGGGTGACGAGGTTTAATGCCTTTCCATTAATTAACTGTCTATTAAAGGTATAAAAATAGGGAGCAGCTAAGCCAATGGGTTTTGGTACCCCACCATTTAACAGTGCCCGCGCTTGATTAACTAGAGTGAGTACGCCAGAAAATAATGGGGTGGATTGACTTGCCCCGCCCGTTTTATAAAAAGAACCACCTTGGTAAATAAGCAGCCCGGTATAATAGTCTGCTACCATAGCTATGTCAGGGATCGCACGGTTATGGCTACCGACAACACCATAACCACCGGCGGTAAGATTACTGATAGGTGCTTGCCAAGACGGGAAAGCACGCCAATGACTGATTCCCCCCATACTACCTGAGTATGGACTACCATTCTTATAATTACCCCACCCTGATTCAAAGGCATAATTATAATTATTATCAACGAATAAGCTGGTGCCGGATACTGCTGTAACATAGGCGGAACTCACTGGATATTGTATCGAAGGATCACTACCATAACGGCTACAAGGCCAAGAACTATGATAGGTTTGATCGCCACAATCTCCCGCGGCAAAATTAATACTTAAGCCCATTGCAGAGGCTGTTTGCAATGTATCGTCTAATGATTCATTCTGTGAATCATGATCATTATCCCAACTGTTAGAAACCACATAGGCATTGGTAAAACCACCAAGAGAAAACTGATTATTAAGAATGGTATTAATAGCGGTCGCTACTTGTGCATTATTAACACCATCGGTCATGACTAAAACAATATTGGCCCCAGGTGCCATGGTATGAGATGCTTCTACATCCAACGCAATTTCCCCATCCCAATCAGAAGCCCCACTACAACTTATAGATCCTCTAGTATATGGCTGGCCATTATAATCGACTACAGCAAAATTACTGGCGCTAAGTGGTGTTAAAGCGCTAGCACTATTATAAATATTGGCATCATTCATAATGTCTTCTGGGGTACCTGTACCACAACCATCAATAATAACAATAGTTTGTCCTGTGCCATCAATAGTTGTGCCATTAATAGGAGTAATGCCACTAAGATTATAAGCGGTTCGCATTTGCTGACCGGAAAAACCTTGCAAGGAGATAGTAGTAGGTATTGCTTGTGGTAAAAATGAATCCCAAACCAGGTTAAGTTGCTCAATAGGTTTATTACTTTGTGACTCCATATTCATTTGAGACTTGCTTGTTGGGCGATGGCGAATTTTAGGATGTCCATATGGGATGTTACTAAGGTCACTAATACCTGATATGTATTGGGCAATCTTAGGATTTACCTTAGGTTCAGAAGTATTTCCATAAACAAGCTGATCTTTATAGCGATAATTATTTAGCTTTATCTGTAATACCTGCTCAATTTTACTCGCTTCCGCAGTAACCTGAATGGTAGTGTAAACTCTTTTTGTTTTCATTCCTTGTGACAGAAAATAATGTTCTACCTCTTGCACCGCATTTTTACTTGGAGCATAACGAGCTTCATACTCCTCTTTTGTTAAAAATTTTTGATAATGCTCACTTCGTGGATCATATAATTCATTTGTGAAGTTATCGAACTGCGCTTTATTTCTGAGTTTAAGCCAAACGGAGAATGTAATAACTTGTTGAGGATTAACTGGCTCAACTAATTGAGCTTGCTGTAATGTATCAAGCTCAATATTGTGAAAGTTGACTGATTTTATTTCAGCACCCGCCCAAACTGGGGATAGAGGTAACAATAGTGAACAAGCAGAAATCATTAAGCGTATTGCAAACATTAACTACCTCTCTGATAAAAAAATTTGATCTCGATTCGCGATTTATTACGCTGAAAGAAATAAACTATTAATTGGGCTATAAGTAATAAAACCGACTTCATTGCCACTGAGTAATGAAAATACATATCCTCCTTGGGTACCCGCATCCACTATTGAACCATCAGAATTGACAAGCAAACTATATACGGACTGGGCATAAGGCGTCCAAGAGCCCCCTCCAGTTAATGAGGTACTGGTGTATACATATTCATTTGCAGTACCTATATATAAGATATTATCAGCAACATAAACCGTTTTCACTGCACTGCCATCAGGTTGACCATTAATCGCCGTCCAAGAAATCCCATTGTTATTGGAATAATAAACGCTCCCATTAGCGCTCGCGGCATACAATCCGTTAGTAGCGACAAAAACACCATTGACCGCGAAGCCTGCAGCAGGTGGATTTGTCGGAGCACAGTTAGTTCCGTTAAGTGTGCAAATAAAGATCTTCCCATTGCCACTGGCAATATAAAGCTTATAGATATAAAGCGCGTAATTTGCTGAAACGAAGAGGCCATTTACCGCAAAACCTGGGGCTGGAGTTACAACTGTCGACCAAGTGTTACCATTATTAATTGAGTAGTAAACGTTTCCATTAGCATTGCCTGTATATAATATGCCATTAATGGCCGTTACACCGTTCACCGCGCTTCCACCAGCCGGTGGGTTTGTCTCACTCCAAGTATCACCATTATTTATTGAGTAATAGACCCTCCCATTCTGGGTGCCGGCATAAAAAGTAGGTACTGGCGGAGCGGTCACCGTAATATTTAAAATATTTTTATCGCTAGGTTGATAACATAGAAGAGGACTAGGTTTGCCATCTGGACCTAACTGACATATTTTAGGTCCACCGCTTACTGGAGAATGTATTTGGTTACCATTAACTTGCAAGGTCAGCGTGCATGCTTGCTGAGCAGGCAAAGTAAATATCTTTGGGCAATTTCCTGGACTTGTTATTTGTGTAACAGCGCTTGTATTAGAAACCATTGTCAAGGTATGGCTTCTAGAAGACTGATTGGTAACAGTATATTGGACTATAGCGGTTCCATTACTGGATACCGGAATTGTGGTGAACGTAAGAGGTGATATGGCAAACAAAGGCTTTGCCGTCGCATGTACAAACATCGGTGAGCAGAGGGAGTAAATAAAACAAAGTAATCCTAAGGGCAATTTATTTTTTTTCATGGCAAATCCGATGCTGTATTTGTTGCAAGTTAATAATGATTGACTAAGTTGCAGGTCAATTTTTTAATGCAATTATAAGATATTGGTGTATAACAAAAATTCAATAACTTTCTACTAATTTGCACCTATTGTCTACCTATTTATTTTACCAAATCAATATAATTCATATGCGATGAATTCGATTAAGGAATAGGTCCGTTGTACATAACGAATAAATCCGGTCCAAGAAAAATGAACTCGCTATAAAATAGATTAATAGTTAATCAAGTGCTACTATTTTTATATATCGTTAAAGGATTTACTCAATACCCAATCTAGCTTTTATTTACTTTTGGTGGTCGAAATCATGTTTAACTTTGATCCGATTGTTCTTGCTCGAATTCAATTTGCATTTACCGTTAGTTTTCATATTATTTTTCCTGCGTTTACTATAGGATTAGCTAGTTTTCTAGCAACCTTAGAATGGCGCTGGCTTAAAACGGGCAATGAATATTTTAGAGATCTTTATAAGTTTTGGATAAAAATTTTTGCAGTTGCCTTCGGTATGGGAGTTGTTTCTGGTGTCGTGATGTCCTACCAGTTTGGAACTAACTGGTCTATCTTCTCTGATAAAGTGGCCAATGTTCTAGGGCCATTACTTGGCTTTGAAGTCTTAACGGCTTTTTTCCTTGAAGCCTCCTTTTTAGGAATCATGCTTTTTGGCTGGGGACGTGTCAGTAAGCGAATGCATTTCTTTTCAACCTGTATTGTCGCAATAGGAACATTGATTTCTGCTTTTTGGATTTTATCAGCCAATAGCTGGATGCAAACTCCTCAGGGTTTTAGCATCGCTAGTGATGGTCGTTTAATGCCAACCAATTGGCTCAGCATTATTTTTAATCCTTCATTTCCTTATCGATTTGCTCATATGGTAACAGCGGCCTATTTAACCACTGCCTTTGTCGTTGGTGGCGTTGGTGCATTTTATCTCTGGAATAAACGTTATATTCCTCATGGGCGAATTATGCTTGGCATGGCAGTTATGCTCGTTACAATCTTTGCTCCGGTTCAATTAATGATAGGTCACGAGCACGGAAAAAATACAATGGAATATCAACCAGTCAAAGTAGCAGCTATGGAGGGAAATTGGGACAAAACAGACTCTGTACCACTTTATCTATTTGGTTGGCCTAATCAAAATGAAGAAAAAACACAGTACGGGATTACCATTCCGGGTGGTGCGAGTTGGGTACTAACAGGAACAACCAATGGAAAGGTTCCAACTCTAAAATCTTATCCAAAAGAAGATCGCCCTTTTGTACCATTCGTATTTTGGAGTTTTCGAGTGATGGTTGGTCTTGGTGTGTTGATGATATTCATTGGACTAACGAGCACGTTACAATATCTACGCGGTAAGCTATTTGACACCAAATGGCTGCAAATTGCCTGGATGTTAATGATGCCTTCGGGTTTTATAGCACTACTCGCGGGTTGGTTTGTCACCGAAGCAGGCAGGCAGCCTTGGGTAGCGTATGGAATACTAAGAACAGCGACCTCCGTGTCGCCGGCAATAATTGGTCCACAAGTAGCCATTTCTCTTCTAGCTTTTGTTGTAATCTACAGCTTGGTCTTTGGTGCAGGGAGTTACTATATTCTAAAGCTTATAGCCAAAGGCATTTCTGCTAAAGATGAAAAAGAGCAATATTACAAACACGGCATTGAGTCAGCAATAATGGAAGCCTCAGCTATCAAAGGAGAAGAGCATGTTTGATTTTTCTCAATCAGTAAATTTGCCGCTTATCTGGGGCTTCATCATTGCCACGGCAATTTTTATTTATGTTTTACTCGATGGATTTGATCTTGGTATAGGAATTTTATTTCCTTTTGCTCCATCTGATAAATGCCGAGATCGGATGATGAACTCCATCGCGCCATTTTGGGATGGTAATGAAACTTGGTTGGTTCTCGGTGGTGGTGGCTTATTTGCAGCATTTCCTCTCGCTTATGCGATTCTTTTACCCGCATTTTATATGCCTATTATTCTCATGTTACTAGGCCTCATCTTGAGAGGAGTGGCCTTTGAGTTTCGCTTTAAATCTGAGGAGCATACCCGACATTTATGGGATTATGCGTTCCATATTGGCTCTCTAACCGCTACTTTTTGTCAAGGAACTATTCTTGGCGCCTTTATTCAAGGTGTTAAAGTGCAAGGGCGTAATTTTACTGGTGGGCCGTTTGATTGGGTCTCAGGATATTCTGTGATGATAGGCATAGCCCTAATTGCTGGCTATGCCCTAATTGGAGCCACTTGGCTAGTTATGAAGACAGAAGACATCACTCAAGAATGGGCGAGAAAGACAGCCTCCTACGTGTTAGGCTTTGTTGGTTTTTTCTTGGTGATAGTAAGCATTGGCATGCCGTTGCACTATGAATACATTCAAACGTTCTGGTTCTCAAAGCCCGCTTTTTATTATCTTCTGCCGCTACCGATTATAACTGCTGGGGCATTTATATTATTATGGCGTGATTTACATCAGAAGAAACACGAAAACCGTCCATTTTTTACCAGTATCAGCATTTTCTTAACAGCCTATATTGGACTTGGCGTCAGTATTTATCCATGGATTGTTCCTTTTCACTTCGCACTGTGGGATGCGGCTGCTTCAGGCCCAGGATTATCATTAATGTTGGTGGGTGTAGTACCACTGCTTCCACTAATTCTTGGTTATACTGGTTATTGCTATTATATTTTTCGAGGTAAATCCAGCCATGAACATGAGTATTAAAAAGAAGCTCACTCGCTTTTTACAAACTCATCCTAAAACGCGTCAGTGGCTGTGGTTTATTTTTTTGTGGTGCGTCGGCCTACTATCGGCTATGGCTATTGCTTTTCCAGTAAAAGTTCTTATTAAGCTTGCCTCTGCGCATCAATAAAATAAATGAGCAATTGACAAATACACCAATAGTACCAAATGAGCACACATGTTCCCATTTTCGCTGTTGAATACATGTAAAAATATAAGCCGATATATGAACTATATTTTAAACTAAAAGACTATAATTATAAAATATAAGCTTATGGAATAATAACTATGACAAACAAGACGCGCCAGGAATTAGTCAATGATGTTCGCAACAAATCAAAGACCATTGCTTTAATTTACTCACCAATTGAATTACACGAGTATATTGTTGAAATAATATCAAAAGATTCTGACAAATTTATTAAGAAAGGCAATGAAATCATTCATTTTCACTCTGTCGATAGGGCTCTATCTCATGCCGCAAATTATGGAGCGGAGGAGTTTTTTCTTTGTGCAGATAATACTTATGATGAATGTGGTTCGAACGGTGCAGCACAAGAATTTGATTACATCCCAATTTATTGTAAATACAAAAATTAGAAAGACCAATACCAAAGTGTCATTGATGCCTCTTTGACGACATCATTCGCAACAGTACATGCAGCGGGAAACTACATGAAAAAAGTAAGTCAGGTTCGGCCTAAGATAAAAATATAAGGTAGTTCAGCTCATTGAAGCCCCTCTAATTGAGTAACCATATCGCATAATTCAAGTACGTTGCAAAAAGCAACCAAATAAAATATGGAAGAAGCAACAAACTTATCTCGTTGTTCTTATTTTTTATCGAATAAATAGTAAGAAAGGTTAAAGAGGTCAGTATCAAAATCCAGATCAAACTAAAACCAATCCAATGTAATTGAAAAAAAAGTGGCGTCCATGCCCAATTCATCAAAAGTTGGCTCGTATAGAAGTATAAGGCAGGACGTATCTCTATATTTTCCCTTTGCCGCCAAAGCGCCCATCCTACAACAGCAAGAAGCACATACAAAATTGACCATACAATTGAAAATACCCACCCGGGAGGAGTCAGCATTGATTTATTTAGCCCATCATACCAAGAGAGAATATTGGCTTGCGTCAGTAACCCTAAAAAAAATCCGATTGCTTCAAAAGCAACGATCCAAATAGTCAGTTTAATCCAGCCGTTTTTGCTCAAAATCATCTCTCCATATTTTGGTTAGCCCCTCACGAAGTCAAGGTCATTGCAAAACAACATTAACTTCCCTTCCCATCTTTAAAAATGTTATAAAACATGATCCCCAAGCTGCTAATTGTATTAAATTTTTCAGAATAAGCAGAGTGTTGTACCCTATTTCTATTATCATTTTTAAATGGTTAAAGGTTTTGCAGTCGCATGTACAAACATCGGAGAGCAGAGGGAGTAAATAAAACAATGTAAGCCTAAGAGTAATTTATTTTTTTCATAGCCAATCCTCTGCTATAGTTGTGAATGCCCGCCAAGGTATTTGCCACGACGCTCAAGGGCATACCCAAATTGCATTTGCTTTGGCTCCCAGGCTCTTAAAGCAGCTTTCACATCGCCCCTATGCTCATAGAGACTTTCTGCTAAATCGATGGCAGCAATCGAGGCCTTATAGGTGCCCGCAGCAGTGTGGGGCCGAACAACAAACGCCGCATCGCCGAGTAAACAGATCCGTCCAAAGACCATTTGGGGTACCGATACATCAAATATAGGCTGGATAAAAGGTTCTTTAGTGGCTAGTACTTCCTCACGAAAAACTGTAGGTAACATTTCTTTGGCACGTTCATAAATCCATTGAACAAAGACCTCTCTTAAGAATCCCTGTGGGATAGAAAATTCACGCTGGTTGCCTTGATTATCGAAAAGAAGCTCATCAAGCTCTTCCCCTATAGATCGATTAATGTACCAAACCCAATTGAACCTCCTTTCACCTGGATTGACGCTCCCATCTGCCCCAGGAATAAGATAAGTAAGAATGTGGCTTTGTGGCATTTGATAGAAAGTGATTCGGTCTTTAAGTTCATCAACGATCTCTTGAAGCAGGTCACACTCTGCCAAGACACCTCTCCACGCCACGTATCCTGCATATTCTGGTTTAACCTGTGGCAGTAGTATGGATCTAGAAAGCGAATGAGTTCCATCAGCACAAATTAGGAGATCCCCTTCGATAGTTTTACCGGATTTGAACGTTGCATGAACTACATTGTCACTTTGTTCAAACGATACCAGTTCTTCATTCAAGTGATAATTAGCATCAGGAAATACGTTACGAAGCTGCTTATATAAGACATTCCATGATGTCATATTTTGCTTAGTCCAGGAAATAGCAGCAGTTGTTCCATCTCGATTAAGATATCTTCGTTGTCGAATGGGAACACTCACTTCATTAGCTAGGGCGATCCCGTGTTCCGCAAGATAGGCAAGCATGTCTTCATGGAATACTAAACCAGCGCCTCGCTCTACCATATGATCGCCAGAACGTTCGAAGATCTCGACTTGACAGCCTATGCATCTAAGAGCAAGACCAGCATAAAGACCACCTAATGAGCCACCTGCTATAACAACACGTAGTGGACGCGTCTGCCCCGGAATGACTCGACTCTGATTCATGACATGAACTCCATTTCGTTCACTGAGCTTTTCAAAATCTTATCATTGTTTCGACTAAATATCATTGTCAAATCAATCAATTCAAAAGAATAAAATACAGGGAAAAATGTCCAATAACTTAATAGAAATAAACGAATAAGTTATCATTCTACAAATACTTATGTATCAAACATAGAATTAATACGACTTATCTTCTCCATAAGGAGAACAGGAGGACTGACGTTCTTGCACGGTTTTAATCAATAAACGGGTTTGCTACTGAAGTATAGAATTAGGAGTGACTCACTTATATTAAATTTTGCAAAATAACTAGAGTGCTGTACCCTAGTTCAATTATCCTTTTTTAATAGCTAATACTGCAGTTATGAAGCAATTTCCTTTCAAGTTCATAGAATTAACCCATAGCATCAACCAAGACAGTCCTTGCTGGGAAACAGGTTGTGGTTTTACAACTGAAACCATGCTCAATTATTCTGACTGTACCACGGCAGTAAAATTTAAAGTCCAGTCCCTTAAAATGGATGCGGGCATAGGCACTCATATAGACTCACCAGCTCATTGCGTCTCTGGTGGTAAAACTACTGATGAATTGCCCTTAGAAGAATTATTAGCACCTTGTGTCGTTATTGACGTGTCTTCTATGGCTCATGAAACCTATTGTTTAACAGTTGAAGATATTAGCGATTTTGAAAATAACTACGGCCGTATTAAAGAAG
This sequence comes from Legionella fallonii LLAP-10, assembly GCF_000953135.1. Taxonomy (NCBI): domain Bacteria; kingdom Pseudomonadati; phylum Pseudomonadota; class Gammaproteobacteria; order Legionellales; family Legionellaceae; genus Legionella; species Legionella fallonii. Next base: position 3,487,018 of record NZ_LN614827.1, read on the forward strand.
GTTCTTTTGTTATTATCTATACCGGATGGGATAAATATTGGCTCAATCCTGATAAATACCGTAATAATCTGAGTTTTCCATCCGTATCTGAAAAAGCAGCTCAATTATTGCTGCAACGCGGTATAATAGGCTTAGGAATTGATACCTTAAGTCCAGACACTCCTGAAAGTGATTATCCTGTACATCAAATCATCCTTGGTTCTGGTAAATATCTTATAGAAAATGTAGCAAATGCCCAAGCCATGCCACCAATAGGTGGTTTCACTCTGGCTCTACCAATACGTCTGCAAGGGATGACAGAAGCCCCGATCCGACTAATCGGCTTAGTCAACAAAAATTAGCAGTTTTTACCCAATCGCTCTCTCAATATAAGTGGCTCGGCTCAAAACAGACAAACAATAAATCATCTGCTGGTCTTTCTGTAAGGCAATCAACACAATAGTTGTGCATTATCGCTTCCAACTTAAAACCACATCGCTCGGCGACTCGTCTGCTGCGTGTATTTTCAACTTGTGTCACAATCTGCACTCTTACTGCCTGTAAGTGTTCAAAAGCAAAATGCGTCAGGGCACGCACCATCTCTGTAGCCAGTCCTTGTCCAGTGTATTTTGTAGCTAACCAATAACCAACTTCAAAGAAGGGAACGTTGGGATTGCTGCGATCATTATAACCAGAAGCACCAATGATCTCTTGAGATTCCTTATGAATCACAACCATAGGAAAATCTCTTTGCTGTTCATTGCGCCAACTTTCTATACCCTCTCGCACAAATTGTATCGTTGGTTCCAGGCTAGGCTCTGAAGCCCAAGGCATCCATCGTTGCAACTCGGGTAAAGAATCATTAATAGCTTGATTTAGCGGTCTTTCATCGCCTAGTGTTGGAGTACGTAATATTAGGCGCTCAGTTTCAATTACAGGTAACATAGAAACACCCTAGGTATGGATTAGAACCATAAATGCTAGTGAGATAATTCAATTCAGACGAGCAAATTACCCATTAATTTCATGATAAAGGGATATTTTTGTATTGCTCACTAATTTAGGAACTAGATTATCGAGAAAATTTCTTACATAGGTTGCTTTGGCATGCAAATCTAAAGCTTCCCTACTTTGAAAACGTTCAATAAAAAACAATATTTCAGGATGAGTGAGACTACGGTGAAGTTCATAACGAAGACATCCCGCTTCTTTTTTGGTTAGAGGAACTAATTTAGTTGCCTCTTTTACCAGTTGATCGATCATGCCAGGTTTAGCAGTCAGCTCAACAACACACACTATTTCTTCAGCCATTATTTACTCCTAGTCTATTTAACCTTCGTTTAGCGCCATAAAAAGCATGCTTATTCTTTTTATAGCGAACTCACGTTATTTACTGAAATTCCTTATTTTTAATCACGGCAATATCAATTATTTAAAAACTAAATTAGAGGTCAACCATCATAATATATTGGCCACGTTTAATGAACTGGATTAAATTAGAACCTATTGGCTGATCTATGCCATGTTCCACCATTCAACTAGGGCAGTGTCCTTATAGTATGATAAATGATTAGAGAAGAATAGCCATGCTTTATCTCGTTGTTGGGTATGTAACAAGCTAAGAAAATAAGTTTGCGCAAATAACTCAACCTGAGCATCACTTCCCCCTACTCGTGGACTTTGCTCAATAATAGACTCCATCAAGGCACTCGCTGTTTTATAATCAGCATCAGCAAAAGCATAAATACCGTGGCATAAAGGCAAGACCGTTTTAACCCATAAGGATTGAGTCGGAAGATCTTGAGCTGCTTTTTCCATTTGCTTTAAAGAATTATCGGCCAATTTTTTTTGGTTAGTACGTACTAGCGCATAGATAAAATGAGCGTTGTTAAAACCAATATAATATTCAAAAGGATGGTTCCCTAAATGAGTTGCTATGGAATGAAATAGTTTATCCTGAGGTAATCCCGCCATATCCATGCGCCATAATAATGAAATCGCATCCAGTTGCTCCAATACCGTATTAGGCAAGGCACCAAAAATACTTGGATATAATTTTATAATCTCTTGCTCATTGCGTTGGGCTAAATGAAATAAAGCCAGATGCCAAGTATTATGTCCTTTTAATAATGGTAAAATGCCATCCCAACTACTTTGTAGACTTTGTAAACGTTTAATCCCGCCACTTATATCGCGATCTAACAAGGCAACATGAGCTAGCGTATGATGAGCCCAGGGAGTGAATAAATTCATTGCGATTGCTCTCTCGGCCATGTCCCTAGCTTGAGAATAATAACCACACAGTTCTAAAGCAAAAGAATGAGTCGCTAGAAAATGGGATTCATCTTGATTGACCGAGGCACATTGATTACAAATGCGCAAAAAACGCTCTGCCTGAAATGCTTGTCCTGTACAGTAAAAAAGCCATTCAAGTATTTTAAGTGCTAAAGTATCTCTTGGAAAAAGCTCAATTACCTGTTCCAACAAATTAATGGCTTGTGTGTAGTCCCGTTGATACCAATGCAGCACAACATCATAAAGAATTTTTTCTCGCAAATTAGCCTTTTCTAAAAGCTTTTCCGCAGAAAATAGGTGAATTTTTGCCTGTTTATCAATCTCATATTCTTGAGCGTATAAATAATAAACCGCGGCATAAATTTGTATTAACACATTATCAGGATTTCGTTGAGCCGCATCTAAAATAGCACCAGCATTAACTCCGGACCCCAGTACTTGCCCATGAAAAGAATTAATATCATCAATAACGTCAGGAGAACGAGTGCTAACTTCTAATCCTCGTTGGGTGTGCATTATCATGAATACCCTAATAAAAACGGTTTAATAAAGCATAGCACAAAGTAAATTAGCACAATATAATTAGACTTTCTTCGAAACTCGCTGTAGGAAAAAGAAGGTTGGACCAACCCTATTTCAGCTCGATAACCATCACCTTAACCTGATGATCAGTCATATTGACGTCATTATGTAATTCATCGGGAACATCTTTAGTAAGGTAGTAAGCTTTATCCTTTTCCAATTTCAAATAATGTATTTTCCCTTTATCATTGGTGATTTTTAATAAACCGTCAGTCAGTGCCACAACTACCCTATCATGCTCATGTCGATGCATTGTTAGTGCCTGTCCAGACGCAGGATAAATAATGGTTTTCCAAACACTAACCTTATTGTTAGAAAATTGTTCCTCTCGATGGGTTGCTTCATTTTTTGCATGAACAATCCCAGCAGAAGCTCCCAACACCATTCCTAGTGCAATGAACCAATTTTTTTTCATCACTTCGTTCTCCGTATTATACTACAGACATTCATTCTTCACCCTTATGGAGTCATTAGACTTCTTTCAAAACTCATGAGGGGCTATCGACATTTGCTTCCCTTCTAATAAAATCTACTTTATGGTGATAAAATTTGACTCCCCCAACCCAGTCCTTGCTGGACATACTCGACGACATCCGATAATTCATCAGTACGATAAGAGTAGAATACTATTCGATGAGGTTTGAATCTAAAACCACAATAAAACTCACTCACAGGCAATGGGCTGTTTTGGTATTCAAGTTCAACGCTGCATTTTTTACGTTCTAAAATCTCTTTACTGGCAATAGGATTAGATGAAGTTTCTGCATAACTATAAAAGCGAATTTGTGCTTCGCGAGGATAACTGTCCCAATATGTTTTGTTCTCCTCAGGAAATAGGGGGTTAACAACACCTTCAAAAATTATCTCTCGTGATGACATCTCAAACCAGAAAGTAAAAGAAGCCACAGGATTACTAAGAAGCTCCTGTACTTTGCGCGTTCCTTTCTGAGTAAAAAAAATAAGACTGTCTTCATTAATCTCACGAATAGCAACTATACGGCTATGCGGAACTGCCGTCAGTGTTGCTGTAGATAGTACGGCCTGCTGAGGATTAGGGACACCCAATTTTTTTTCCTCTTCTATCCACTTTTTTAACAAACTAATGGGGGACATAATGTGCATTAAAGTAAGCTGTGACAAAAAACATAGTGTAAATTGGAGAAGCGAGAGAAACAATAGCATGGGAGTCGTGAACTATTACAACTAATGAGGTTATCGCCGCAAAAAGACATTTTAAAGATTTAGAGCAAGCAGTTGATTTAATAAACTAATGTTCCGAGATTCTAATAGCTCTAGACGCTTAACCGCCTCACTATTCTTTCCTTGCTCATGAAGAGTGAAAACATCGACTGTTTCAACATAAATTTCTGTATGCAATTCTTGTAATCGCTTTAATTTTGCATCTTGCTCTGGTTTTAGATGTCTTTGTCTGTTAATCCATAATTCCACGGGGCAAACTTTTAATATATCCATTACAGAGGCATTGTGATTTAAAGTTAAATAATTTTTTATCACATCAATCCTCGCGCAGTGCGCAATGATAGCATTAAGGAGTAAAGCCCCTTCTTTTTTACTCGCGACCTCCATATTCCATTCAGGAAAAGAATGCCAATTTTTAGACCACTCACAGAGCTCATCAACAGGCATCGCTTCGCTTATCGCATAACCTTGAGCATTCGTACATCCCAGATAAAGCAGCAATTTACCTATTGCTATTGTTTCTACTCCTTCAGCAATAACCTCACGCTTCAAAAGCTTACACATATCAATACAGGCTTTAAGAATGACAATATTTTCCGATTTATTGATTATATCGCGCACAAAGCTTTGATCTAACTTTACCTTGTTCGCCGATAACTCTCTAAGATAAGTCAAAGAAGAATAGCCCGTACCAAAATCATCCAAAGCGAATAAAACGCCAATTTTCTTACATTCATTAATTAATTTTTTTACTTGTGACAAATTAGATAACACTTCCGTTTCTAAAATTTCCAATTCGATGAACTCACTTTTTACCTTAGGATGCTCGGCCAATATCTCTTTCAAGTCGTTTAGAAAACTCTCTTGGGTTAGATGATAAGGAGAAATATTAATGCTAATAGGATAGATATCCTGTGCTATAAGTTTTTTTTCTAAGTCGGCTAATACTTGATGTATTACCCATTCTCCAAGTTCAGCATAGATAGGATGCTTAAAGACCTCTGGTAGAAAACTATCCGGACCTAAAGTCCCTTTTTCTGGATGCCTCAAACGAACCAGGGCTTCAGCCCCAAGGATTTTTCCTGTTTGCATATCCACTTTGGGTTGATAAAAAACCTCTAACTGATGTTGGGTCATGGCGATGCGGAGATCACGTATTTGTTGATTATTTTGGATCTTTTGCAGTTCCAAGGACTTATCATAGAATTTATACTGATTCTCTCCCGAAAACTTAGCTTCATACGCGGCAAAATGCGATTGCCTAATCAACTCTTCTGGATAAATAATATGCTCTTGAGGGTAGGAGGTAAGGCCTATATTAATCTTAAGAGTGATTTTATTTTTTGATATTTCGTAGGGTTTGCCGCATTCTTCTATTACGGATTGAATTGCAGGAGTAATGTCTTCTACATTGACTACATTTTTGAACACCGCGATAAAATCACTATAGCTAACCCGTGCTAAAAGAATATCTTTTGGCAAAACAGAGGCAAGACGGTGAGCGATTCCAATGACAACATTGTCTTTTTTTTGTTCATCCAGTAATTTGTTATTTTTCTCTGAGTTCAATCCATCTAACGCAAGATAAACAATGATTAAGCTTGCCCCGAGGGGGCTGTTTTCACTCATTAGTGAACCAAGATGTTCTGATAAAAAATATTGGTTCGGGATGTCGGTTAATGGATCATAGTATTTCATGCGCGTGATTATAGCCTGTTGTTTTTTCAACAAGATCAAGTCATGACAGATGCCAATATAATTAATAACTTCGTTATCGCGATTCTTGACTGCAGACATCGTTAAATAAACAGGAAAGGTCGAACCATTTTTATGTTTTCCCCATATTTCTCCTGTCCAATATCCTTCTTTTTTAACATCAGAGCGCATGGTTTTATAAAATTCTACTTCATATAAATCGGACCTGAATATTTTGGTGTTTCTTCCTAGCAGCTCTTTTTTACTGTACCCCGTCATGTCTATAAAAGCCTGATTCATATCAACCAAATTAAAATGAGCATCGGTCACCATAATTCCGTCATGGGCATGATTAAAAACCTTTGAACCAATTTCCAATTGCTCCATTTTACGTTTTTTATCAGTAATATCGCGTAAGGAAATAATCCAGGCTTGTTGCTCTCGCCACGCCCCTAATTTAACGTTCATCTCGGCTGTCAACACTTGACCATTAGGTTTGATAATATCAATTTCTTGTGTTTCATTGGCCGCTAAAGGATATAAAAAATTTTCGCCAATAAAAGAGGATGCACTTCGACCAAATAGTTCAGCTGCATGCTGATTGACATAAAGAATAGTGCCATCATGATGACTAATAATTACCCCATCAGCTAAAGCAGACACAAGCTGTTGCCAATTTCCCTCTGGACAAACTCTAATCATAATTCAACATCCCTATGATTAGAGCCTCAAGCACCTTATCTTTATTCGAGAGATCGCCAATAAGACGCATTGGTGAGGGTTTATTTTTAATAATCAGCAGAGGAGTAGCTATAATTTTTTCTTGCTCTGCATACTCAGGGTAATCATATAAATTAATCACCTCAAATGCATAATTGGCGCTAATTTCTGACCTATTGCAAACTGTATTCAGATTTTCTATAGCTCTTTTGGCGATAGGAGTATAACCCAAGACAAATAACCTTAGTAAATTTTTAGAGATGGTTATTGGGGTGGTGTTCTTATTCGTCATTAATCCCTCTTGAATTTAAAAATACCACATTTGAGCTAATGTAAATTAAGTATAGTTGAATAAAAGACTTTTACTGCAAACCATTTAAAACGCAATAGATTTGTTTTCAAACTCGCTGTAGGCATGTCGCCCTATTGATTAGGCAAATTGTTTCGTCCCCCTCAGCTAGTTTGTGAAGAGGTCTATTAAAGAGCATCCATAGAGAAATACTCTTAGGAAAAATACGTCATGATTAAATCCATACTAATGATTTTTCAGATAGGAGTTTTAGCGAAATGGTTTTGTCGGGCTATAAATAGCCCGACTTACGTTGACTGTTGCCATTAATAAAAATCAGATTACATTAAAGGCCTATCTTTTTTATTAGGATCCAAATCTTTCGTTACAGTAGGTACTGAAAGAGGATTGACTTGTCTTGTATCATGAATTTTGGCTTCTACTTTATTCATAGTGTTTGGTTTTTCCATCATGGAAGAAGGCGCATTTTTGACATCACGTTTTGTAGGACTACCACTTGCAGCCACTTTACTGGCACTTACTTTACTTTTGGTAGTACTTGGTTTTGCAACACTCTTAGCTACAGAAGAAGCTGCTTTGGTCGCTTTAGCAACTGTTTTGGTCGCTTTAGCTGCTGTTTTGGTCGCTTGCTTCATTATTTTAGTAGCTTCTTGTTTGCTTTTGCGAGCAACTGCTTCAGTTTTTTTTGCAGTTTTTTGCGTAGCATCTTTCATAGCAGATGTTACTTTTTTAACAGTACGCTGAGCTGTGCTGGTAGCCTTCTTCATATTTTTTTGTGTTACTAATGACGTCTCTTTTACCGCTTGTTGCGCGTTAGCCATCATTTTATCGGACATATTAAGCCAATTTTTTTCCATAAAGGAAAATAAATTATGCATATAATCCAAAGTTTTATGTCCATTTTTAACCATAATTTCTATATTTCTTTCCAAAATTTCTTCTGGTTTTAGAACATTAAATAATTCTACTGGGGTGATATATGAAAAATTTTGAAATGTTTTCATATGCAACTCCATTAATTCCTGTATTGGTTTTTCCAGCGTATTGAACATTTTCTGAGAAAAATATTGCTGATTCATTTCAAGCTCCTTATGCTGCATTGCACAATTCAAGATTAGTCAAAATACTTTTTATTGTCAAATACAAATGAATAGTTCAGAATTTTGCAACATTACCCCTAGCCTCTGAACCAATTACAACTCATGCATGAAACCTCATTAAAAACTGTAAGTCAATTACCCGCCGCACAGCGAAGCATCAGCTTATTTTTACAAATGGCGTTACTCCTCATTCTCATCAGCGTCCTAGTCCCATTCTCCCCCAAGATGCCAGCCGCCGGGCTTGATTCGTCTTGGGCTCTTGCACTGAACCAAGCTGTAGCCATGAAACTTTCTTTTGGCAATGAGATCATTTTTACCCTGGGACCTTATTCGTCCCTCTATACCAAAGCCTATCATCCTGCAACAGACTCTATGATGATAGGAGGTAGTCTCTATTTAGCCTGTGCTTTTTGGATGAGTCTCATTTTTTTAATGCACGGTATAAAATGGCGTTGGACCGTATTTCTAGGGGTAAGTCTGTTGGTCATGATTTATGCTCGTGACTCTTTATTTTTTCTCTATCCCTTATTGGCTGGTTTAATTTGTTATAAGTGCATTAACGATAAAGAGGCCATCCCCTATTCCCAGCATCTCAGATTTATTAGACATCGTTCTAAACTGTTCATAGCATTCCTGTTGGTTCCTTTTGGCCTATTGCCTCTCATCAAGGGCTCTTTACTCATTATTTGTCTTACCATTGTCTTGCTTTGCATTCTATTTTTTATCTGGCATAGACAAATGACTCTAGCATTTATTTGCTTCATATCCCCAACAATTTCAATGATGTTATTTTGGATTAGTGCAGGGCAATCCATTATCTATTTACCTTCTTATTTAATAACCAGTATTCATCTAGCCTCTAGCTTTAGCGAAGCAATGGCTTTTTCGGGTAACAGTCATGAAGTTATTATTTATTTATTCGCCTCCTTATTAATACTTTTATCTATTGTGTGGCAAAAGCAGCTTCCCACGATTTCCCGCGTGTTCTTATTCTGTTTGTTTTTTGTTTTTCTATTTCTTTCTTTTAAAGCAGGGTTCACTCGCCATTACGGTCATGCATTTATTGCCAGTACCTCGGTTTTGATTGCCGCCCTGCTGCTACCTTATCTCTTTACCTCCAAAATCATTATTCCTGTTATTTTATTCTGCCTCTATACCTCTAACTACATTACAGCCCACTATACTCAAATATCAATAGCTAAAAACATCCTATCTACCTATTCCTCAGCATGGCATGGTTTGCAAAATAGAATCACTAATAAAGACTGGCTCAGTCAAAATTTTGCTCTGAGTATGAACTTCATGAAAGAACGCATCGCGTTTCCCCAATTGCAGGGTAAAACAGATATCTACTCCTACAATCAAGCCTATTTAATAGCCGCAGAAATTCCCTGGGCTCCTCGTCCTGTATTTCAAAGCTACTCTGTCTTTACTCCATGGCTGGCTAAGAAAAATAAAGAGCATTTATTGGATGAACACAGACCCGACAATATAATTTTTGCTATAGAAGCTATAGATGGGAGACTCCCCTCATTGGAGGATGGCACGAGTTGGCCCGTATTGTTAACAAACTATCAACCTACTGAACTTAGAAATAATTTTTTATTCCTCACTAAGAACAATGCCTTACCGTACTCACCGGCTATAGCATTAGTGAGCAAAGAGCGCCATTTTTTAGGGGAAACACTCAAGGTACCCGATACAAATCAACCACTACTGCTTGCAATCAATATCAAACCCACTCTCTATGGACTTTTAGCCCTAACTTTTTTTAAGCCTAATTTATTGCTTATCTCTGTTGAACTGAAAAGCGGCGCTAAAAAACAATACCGACTGGTTGCCAACATAGCAAAAGCAGCGTTTTTAATTTCACCACTCATAGAAAACACTCAGGAGTTTGCATTGCTCTACGGCAATCAGCATCTCTTAACGAGTAAGCAAGTTAAATCGTTTACTATTACCTCCGAAGGTAATGCTCATCATTGGCACAAAGAATATACGGTTGTGTTCAAAAAAATAGAATCATAAAGCCGTCATCCTAAGGCTAACGAAGGATTAATCAGAGCTTATTCATCACATGCCAACGTGGCCTTGATGCAGAGCAAGCGTAATCAAGGTATTCATTGCTCCACGCCATCCATTAGGATCAAACATAAAATTAATCTGATAATTGAATTAAATCAGTAAATTTTTTCTTGACTCTCACGTTACGTGATAGAATACACTCACCTTGCATAGCAAAGGTGCCTAATGAAAGAATATAAGATTAAAGAAATCAGTAAACTGACATCACTGAGTATTCGTACCTTACAGTACTATGATGATATTGACTTACTGAAACCATCACGACGCAGTGAAGCAGATTATAGGCTGTATTCAGAGGATGATTTATTACGTTTACAACAAATAACCACTTTAAAATATCTCGGTTGTTCTCTTGCTGCTATTCGAAATATTATTCAGCACCCTGGTTTTAATCTGAAAAAATCATTGGCCTTACAAGCTACTGTACTGGCTGAACAAGCACAAAAAATTAATGAAGCTTCGGCTTTGTTAAATTACATTGCGGCACAAATTAATGCGGGACACCCTGTAAATTGGTATAGCACTACTCAAATCATTCATATTTTGGAGTCTTCAACCATGAGTAAGGAATTAAAAAACAATTATCAAAATATGGCAAATCAATCAGAGCTTGGACAGAAATCTGAATACGATGCAACCTATAATCCTGAGCGACTTTATGCCATACCTAGAGCCCCCAAACGAAAGGAAATTAATCTAGATCCAATAACTTTATCATTCCATGGTTTTGATTGCTGGAATCATTATGAAGTATCGTGGCTCAACCCTAAAGGCAAGCCTATGGTCGCTATTGCTGTGATTTCCTATGATTGCCATTCTCCTTTCATTATTGAGTCCAAATCGTTAAAACTTTATTTTAACTCTTTTAACAACCATGTCTTTAGCGATGTGCAAGCTGTTGAACAGACTGTAAGACAAGATTTAAGTCGCTGCATAGATGCGGAAGCAACTGTGTCCATTACCCCATTAACTGATCTAAAAAATCAAACGCTACATTCCTCTTTTTCTGGCACCTGTCTCGATACGCTGGATATTGAATGCTCTAGTTATATGGTAGATAGCAGTTTCCTCACTACGTCCAATGAACAGGTAGAGGAAGTTTTATATTCGGATTTGCTCAAATCGAACTGCTTGGTGACCAATCAACCTGATTGGGGTTCTGTGCAAATTGCTTATAAGGGTAAAAAGCTCAACCATGAAGGTTTATTAAAATATCTTGTATCCTTCCGCAATCATAATGAATTTCATGAACAATGCATCGAACGTATTTTTACCGATATTATGACCCTATGCCAACCTGAATCGCTCACCGTGTACGGTCGTTATACTCGCCGCGGCGGTCTGGATATTAATCCGTTCCGTTCCACTGAGCCCTGTTCTATTGGCGATAAAAATATTCGCCTTATTAGGCAATAAAGTCGAGATATCTGTTGGGCGAAGAGCCCGACCTATCCGAATTAATGGGAGAGTACTATTGTTTCTTTTATCCAACCCATCAGGATTTTAAGATACAAGGTCGGGCGACAAATTGCCCGATATGGGACTTGCACAGCCAGATAGTATACAAGGATGAAAGCGCAACAAATTAAGTCAGTTTAACCAAGATAGTAGAAATTTAAATAGGCCTTATTCCCCTTTAAGAGTCAACAAGGTAATCTCAGCTGGCACTCCAAACCGATTAGCTGGTCCCCAATATCCTGTTCCTGGATTGACATAAAGTCTCAAATTCCCATGTTGATTGAATCGGCGATAATATTTATAGGCCAGAGGAAGCAACACATTAAAAGGGAAAAACTGCCCTGCATGAGTATGCCCAGAAAGTTGAAGATTGACTCCTAGCTGTTCTGCCTCAAAACAAACATCAGGCCTATGTGCAAGTAATATTTTGAATTGTGCTATTTCATCAGACTGCATTGCTTTCTTTAGATCAGGTTGATGGCTGGGATGAAAATGACCCCCAATGTGATCTGTAACACCAGCAATTAGAACGTTAACACCATTTACAGCAATTACTTGATTCTCATTAATTAATGGCTGAAACCCCAATTGCTTCACTTTCTTTATCCATCCCTCTATACCCCAATAATATTCGTGATTTCCAGTAACATAATACACTCCATGGCGTGCTTTAAGTCGCGACAAAGGTTCTAGATGCTTCTCAATTGACTCAGCAGTCGCGTCTGCAAGATCACCAGTAACCACAATAAAATCAGGATTTTCCGCATTAGCTAACTGCACTACATGATCTACATAGCAGTGTCGAATAGTTGGGCCAACATGTAAATCACTAATTTGAATAATGCTTACCTCATTTAATCCTTGAGGTAAATTATCTAAAGGAATAGCAATTTTTTTCACACCTGGCTTGCCAAGTGCTCTTACAAGACCAGCCCCCACCAAACAAATAGATAAAGCCAAAAGAAAATAATTGATTTTCTGATGGATGAGTCCAAAGGTTTCAGCATGATAGGCAGAAAGTTTGAAAATCATCTGCACTATATAATCCACAAGAAAAACAACATCCACGGGAATGGATAATAAAATAAATGTAGTCCAAAGCCCCATGATAAAAGATCCTAACCAAACGAATGACCGAAACCACGCAAGTTCAACCCAATTAGGATTAGAATGATAAAGAAATACCCATCCTACCATCACCAGAAACAACAAAACCGTACACAGAAGCATCAACCATTCATGTGCTGGGACGGTTTGGTTCACTTTATAATAGGTATAAGTCAAAAGACCGACCACTATTAAAAAGAATCTCGCTTTTTTCATTTTTATCCTTAGAACGACGGGCTTATCATTAAATGATGAGTCATAAGATAAAGCTTAAACAATCTTACAAGCCTCCTCAAAGCTAAGTCTAGGTAAACGCGGATGCAGATTTTCTTTGTTTCCATACCCTAGATTACAAATAAAATTTGATTTCCAGGTAGTCCCAGAAAAAAACTGTTCATCTAATTTTTGATTATTAAAACCAGACATTGGACCACAATCAAATCCTAAAGTACGCGCTGCTAAAATAAAATAAGCACCTTGTAATGAACTATTTCTTAATGCAGTGAGATCCGCAAACTCTTTGTTTGATGCAAACATATCTCTAAATCCAAGCGCATGCGGAAATAACTTATCTATCTTTTCATAAAACATCATGTCCTGAGCAATAATCACTGTTACAGGCGCTGCTTTAACCTTTTCTATATTACCTGGTGAAAGACAATCAATCAGTTTTTCTCTATGCAAACCTTTTTTCACAAAAACTATCCTTGCTGGACTCAAGTTAGCACTCGTAGGTCCCCATTTCATTAAATTATAAATGTCCTCTAAATCATGATCGCTCACTTCCTTAGGAAGCCAATCATTAACGGTTCTTGCTTCAAAAAAAAGTTTATTTAGTACATCGTTAGAAACTTTACTCATAAAAAATACTCCTACTAGTGTTCATTAAACCTCTTGCATAACAATCGGGCAAAAGATGCAGTTATGCAAGAGGTCTATTATAATAGTTACTTTTGTATACTTAAGTATATAACGTAATTAGATATAAAAAATAGACATTACATATAACTCACCTAGTTACCTGGAGAATACTAATGAAAGAAACAAAAGTAGCCATTCCTCATGAGGAGTGTAATTGTGAGTTTCGCAGTTTCCTCGATAGGGTTGCAGATAAATGGTCTCTGCTATTAATTGCAACGTTAGAAAGAACTCCCAATCAACGCAGTCGATTTTCTAACCTCAAAAATGCAGTTCCGGGCATATCTCAACGCATGCTTACGACAACCCTAAGAAACCTGGAACGTGATGGATTAGTAGTGCGTCACTATTTCCCTGAAATTCCACCTCGAGTTGAATATGAGCTCTCTCCTCTTGGTAAAAATCTGATGTGTCCTATAGGAGAGCTGATGCAATGGATTCGACTAAACTGGGAAACAATAAAAAAAGCACGCGAGTACTATGATCAAAAACAACAATAAAGTGAGCAATTAGAATATCTCTCTATAAAATTGTTCTATTATGAAGATATGTAATCATTTTTAGATAATGACAAGGAACAGGATATGAGCACAAATCCAAAGTTAATTATCATCATTGCGATTTTAGTTTTAATAGCCGTGATCTTCTTACTGTTACCAGAATCTGCTGCGGATAAAAACCATAGTGTAACACCACATAAAACAACGATAACGTCAAAAGCAATGGAATAAAAATAGGTTAGACCTCTTGTATATCGGTAGATTTTGCAAGAGGCCTATTATTGTTGGTTGTTTATTTTTTCTTAGCAAACGCCGCTTTTAAATGTTGATTGACCATATCCACTGCACCACGGCATGCGGGAGTCTCAGCAATGTCATTTAACATTAGAAAATCATGTATCGTGCTATGAAAACGAACGGCGGTGACGTGTACCCCAGCAGCATTCAGATTATGAGCATAAGCTTCACCTTCATCGCGCAACACATCACATTCGCCATTAATAACCAATGCTGGAGGCAAACCTTTTAATTGATCAATACTTGCCTTTAATGGACATGCTGTGATTTCTTTTCTTTTTTCTTTATTAGGCAAATAGTTATTCCAGAACCATTCCATGGCTATCTTGGTTAACCAAGGACCTTCTGCAAATTCAGTATAAGAACCATTAGCAAAATTGTCGTCAGTTACTGGATAAATAAGTACTTGATAATCAATTTTAGGACCGCCGCGCTCTTTGGCAAGCAGAGTCATAACTATAGTCATATTACCACCCACGCTATCACCAGCGACCGCTAAGCGAGTAGTATCTAAGTTAAACTCTTTACCATGTTCTGCAATATATTTTGTTGCAGCATAGGCCTCTTCTATTTGCGTCGGATATTGAGCTTCTGGAGCTAAACTATAATCAATAAACACGAGAGCAGCGTGGCTGCCTACGGCAATTTCCCTAATCAAACGACCATGAGTCTCAATACCACCAAAGACCCAACCAGCCCCGTGATAATACATCACTATCGGCAAGCTCTCTTTTGCACCTTTTGGGCGAACAATGCGGATATTAACATGTCCTGCAGGACCAACTGGCAGTTGATGTTCTTCTACATCAACATCTGGTTTTTCAGTAGATAACGCCTGTAAATTATTAAAAATTGATCGCCCTTCTGAAACAGGTAGATCGTATAATGGTTTCCCTCCGGCTTTTTTTACTTTTTCTAAGAAAGCCCAAGTATTTGGTTCAATTCTTTTGCTTAAGTCCATTTTAATATCCTTAATAATTATGACTTATTAAGTTATAGTCTTTTTACATTGAAAATCAAGGGTCCGGGTGGATAATTTTCAACCGAGAGTAAGTGTAGTCTGGATACCCTAGGAAATGTGTGGCACCCAAAATCAGGCTCAACGCAGCATTAGAAATTCTTTATATATTTAATAAGGTACAATACAGTCAATCCTGATCCTGGGTTACGCTGACGCAGCTCCCCAGGCTACAACGCTTATCAGAAACTGACGTTAATTTAATGGCAACTAATATAGGTCAGGCAACAAATTGCCAATATTGCCCTATGTCCCTCAATATTGTACTAAAATTAAAAATATGATGAATTAGTGAACAATAATATGCCTTTAAATCATAAAAAGCGCCCTAAACTATCAAGGGACATGACTAAAATTAAAAAAGAGATCCATGCAGTTATCTTAAAAGATACCCCAGTGATAAAACAGATACACCAAGGTAGTGCGGTCTTATCTTCTATAGCCTCAGGTATTGCCAATTATGTACACCTATTAGCTAATATATTCTCAGCAAGTAAAGACATTCCGGTGATTAGTTTTTTCGTGCAAATGTTCGCGATGCTCCCAAAATCCATAGAAATCATCACGGATCCAAAGAAATCCATCGCTGAGAAAGTTTTATCTACAATATTTCTGGTAACTATAGTTTCGTTGTCGGTAGCTGCCTTTGTTGTGGGTTCTTTATTTGCCGCAATAGTAGGCACAGTACTCGCCTCTGTAGTGGCGCTTATGGAAGGGCTTGGCCTTATCGGGAAAATAGTTGAAAAATATCAAGCCTCAGCCGCCTACACGAAAAAAGTTGCTTTTAATGATCTTATAGACTTGAGAAAAAGCCCTGAGAATACTCAATTCAATGAATTATTTGAAGCAAGAGCCGTTGAACTAAAAGAAGCAATCAAGAAAAAACATTTAAGCAAAGAAGAAAAAGAGGGGCTACATGAGGAACTCCATTTTATTGAGGAGGTACTACAGAAAAAAAACATATCACTAGGACAGGATGAAAAAAATACGGCATTTAAGCTGCAATCTCTCTATAGAGAGCGTGAAAGACAATTAGAAAAGTTAATTAACAAAATATCTGCACTTAAATCAACATCGAGCTCAATAAACGCTTTATCCGATGATATTCAAACATTACAAAGTGAAATTTTACAAACTGATGAGCAAATAAACAAAATCACCGTTACTGCAGAACAACTGAATGCCGAAAACATGATAGCTACAGAAAAATCATTATTATCTATAAGTAATTTTGGGGTGGCTACAGCGGGGGTTTTGTTGTCTGTTATTGGTCTAATAATAGCAGTAAGTTCTGTAGTCATGCCGCCAGTTATTCTGGGAGCACTAGTTGGTGTAGGTATAGGACTAGCTGCTGTAAGTTTAGGAAAATTTATAACTGAAAAAATTATTGAACATCAAGAGGCAGAGGAAAAAGAAGAAAAAGAAACGATGCAAAAAGAAACTATTTTGGAAGAAGCTTTATTTGAATATGAATATCAACTGCAATCCCAAATGAAGCCGTCTCTAACGTCTAGCCACTCTCAACACATGCAAGAGCTAATAACCAAAGAACCATCCCAGACCACATCACCAACGCAGGACAAAACAGTGCATGTCCCCCTCCCTGCTGTTAACTATGGACATCCTGTGTTCAAAAAGCCATTAAGAACCCCAATAGAACAGAACAAGGAACAAGATGTAACGCCAACGCAAAAGGCAACATCACCCTAATTGCAGAGGATTAAAGAATAATTGTAGGTTGAGCCATGCTCCAACCTACAGGTACAAAATATTACTTATTTAAAGGCTGCCATAATGCAACATGAGCACCTGAAGGATCAGTAATGATAGCAAAAAGCCCCATATCGCCAGCAGGGGTTACTCCTTTCACCTCGTTAGCTCCATTGTGCTTTGCCTTTTCTAAAGACTTTGTAACATCATCAACAAGAATATAAGCCATCCAATGCGGAGGTATCTGGGCTTGTTGCTCTGTAGGTATTTGCCAAATACCACCTATATCCTTATCATTTAACTTGATAAGGGTATAAGTCATTTCTGGTGACTTAATGTCTGTAAACTGCCACCCAAATACTTTACTATAAAAATCTTTAGCTTCTTGAATATTCGGAGTAGCTAACTCATTCCAACAAAATTGTCCCGCAAATGGCTGTGTCATAATGAACTTCCTTATAATGATTATCTAGACTCTTTGTACCATGTATTGAGATACAGGCGTTTCAATACCAGCGCTATCAAATTGCTGTTTAATTGTTTCTTGTAATTCATTGCGAGTTGCAGATACCTCTGAAGTATAAACCCATACCATAAACTTAAGCTCTACTGCAGAATTAGCAAAATTATTAATAGTCACATTGGGCGCAGGATCTTTTAAAACGTGTTCACATTGATCTGCAATATCCATCAACATGGTCTTGACTTGAGTAATATTACAATCATAGGCCACGGCAACAATAATATCTAGACGACGGGTTGAAAAATAACTTAAATTGGTAATTTCTGATTTAATCATTGCTTCATTAGGGATACGTACCAATTTATTATCAGAAGTTTTTAATTTGGTGGACAATAAGTCTATAGAATCAACAACTCCGCTAATCCCCTTGACTTCAACCGTATCTCCAACTTTAAAAGGATGTTCAAACAACAAAAAAATACCACTAATTAAATTGGAAGCAGCGGTTTGCGAAGCAAAACTAATAGCAACAGTAAAAACCCCTGCAGCACCTAATAAAACACTCAGTTGGAAACCTACATGCTGTAAGCTAGTCACGGCAAATATAACAAAAATTGAATAAAATACAGAGCGCCTAATTAGCATGGTCTGATGCCGTGAAAATCGTTTAGACGTAGCTCGTTCAGCAAATAAACTCAATCGTTTCGCAATGAAATACCCTAAAGTAAAAAGACATAGGGCATAAATAGTGTTGACCATTTTATCGGGATGGAGAAAATAACGTGCATAATCAAAAGATTTTAAATCCATTGCATTTCCTAATAAAAATTTAATATATCAAGGTCAAAAAAAATTCACCTATTATGACATGTTTTTTCGCACAATCTAAAGCCTTTATTGGATTTCTGGATCCCGCAAACAAGTCATATGAAATAGAGATAAGAGTCACATGACTTAGGGAGGGAAGTCATATGACTTAGGGATGAAAGCCAAATTGAATTTCATTAATTCAATTTCGATGTTTAAGCATAAGCTTTATCAGCAACAGCCATTTTAGTTCGTCTCAAATTTATGCTTCTTCATGCTCTGTTCCTTTATGTTCTGCAGCAAGAAGCATATAGATTGCCGGAACAACGAATAAGGTAAATAAGGTACCTATTGAAATCCCTGAAGCGATAACAAGACCTATATTAAAGCGACTTTGCGCCCCGGCTCCTGTGGCAATAATTAAAGGCACAACCCCTAGAACCATTGCAAAAGTAGTCATTAAAATAGGACGGAACCGAATGCTTGCAGCCATTTTAATGGCTTCTAATTTCTTTTTACCATCAATCTGTAATTCATTAGCAAATTGAACAATCAAAATACCGTGTTTACTGATCAAGCCAATTAAAGTAACCAATCCTACTTCACTATAAATATTCAATGTTGCGTCCCCAATACCAAGACTCACAAAGATCATAGCCCCACAAATAGACATAGGCACACTAATCAACACGATTAATGGATCGCGGAAACTTTCAAACAAAGCGGATAAGGCTAAAAAGATAATAATTAGTGCAAAGAAAAACGTAATAATCAAATTGGAGCCTTCATGAATAAATTGGCGTGATTGAGACGCGTAATCAATGTAATATCCTTGAGGTAATACTTCCTTGGCAATACTCGCAAAAGTAGACAAAGCTTGTTCTGTAGAGACTCCAGGAAAAGCCACAGCGGAAACGGTTGCTGAGTTCAGCTGCTGAAAGTGATTAAGCGACTCTGGCACAGTTTGTCTTTGCAATGTAGCAACCGTAGAAAGAGGAAGAACATTGCCCGAGGAATTCTTGATGTAATAATCTAATAATTGATCGGTATTGAGCCGATGCTCACGCATCACTTGAGGAATCACCTGATATGAACGCCCATCATAATTAAAGTAATTAATATAGCCCTCACTTAAGGCAGCACCTAAAGTATCACCAACCTCTTGCATGGTTAAACCAAACTGTGAAATTTTATTCCTATCTAACATCACCTTTGTTTGCAGCTTATCTATCTTTAGATCCGGATCAATATAAGCATAAATACCTGCCTGCCTGGCTTTAGTTAAGAACGTTTGTAATACTGAATTCAAATTCTCGAAGCTTTCGGTTGTAGTAATCACAAATTGAATAGGAAGACCACTACCACCTCCTGGCAAAGAAGGTAATTGAAACGCAGCGATTTTCGCTCCAGCAATTTTATTCAATTCTTTTTGTGCTACCTCTTGTAACTCATCCGCGTTTCTCTTTCGATCCTCCCATGGCTTAAGTACCATACCGACAATAGATTGATTAAGACTAGGATTACCGTCTACTTGGAAAATGTGATCCGTTTCGGGATATTTACTGAAAATTTTTCGCACTTGATCAGAATACAATTGAGTTTGTTGTAACGAAGAGTTTGCTGGCGCTGTTACTTGCGCAATAACGACCCCTTGATCTTCCTGGGGAGCAAGTTCTGAGTCTGAAGTCACAAATAAAAAATAATTACTGAGCAAAATAATGGCTGCAAATACTGCAACGACGGGCAAATAATCTAAGGTTTTAGCCAGAGTATTTTTATAGAATTCTTCCACTTTTGTAAATTTATCATCAACATACTCCATAAAACTATTTTTCTTACTTTCTATACCGTCTTTTAATAACTTGGAACACATCATTGGCGAAAGGGTTAATGCAATCACTGCAGACACAGTAACAGCCCCTGCCAAAGTAAAAGCAAACTCAGTAAATAACGCTCCCGTCAATCCGCCCATAAAACCTATGGGAATATAAACTGCAATTAGAACGACAGTAATAGCGATAATTGGTCCAGATAATTCTTTGGCTCCCTCTAAGGCGGCCCTGAATTTTGTTTGTCCTTCTTCAATATGCCTTTGTACGTTTTCAACAACGATAATCGCATCATCAACAACCAAGCCAATAGCTAATACCAAGGCTAATAAAGTTAATAAGTTAATGGAATAACCTAAGATGAGCATCACCCAGAAGGTACCAATAATAGATAAGGGGATAGCAACCAAGGGGATAATCACGGAGCGAATAGAACCTAAAAAGACAAAAATAACTACCGTTACAATTAAAAAAGCCTCCATTAAAGAATTGATTACTTCATGAATGGATGAATTAACAAACAGACTGGCATCATAAACTATTTTACCATTCAACCCCTGAGGCAATTCGGCTTGAATGATAGGAAATAGTTTTTTAATGTCATTAATTACCGTTAATAGATTGGCTGACGGAGCAACTATTATCCCAATGTAAACTGCTTTTTTTCCATCAAAGCTTACCGCAGAATTATAATTCTGCGCTCCCAAATCGACTTTAGCGACATCTCCCAAACGGATAATGGCACCATTTTGTGCTTTGAGCACCATTTGTTTAAACTCGTCCACATTTCTAAGATCAGTACTGGAAGTAAAGTTTTGGATAAACATTTGCCCATCAGTACGCCCCACTGCGGAAATAAAATCATTATTGGCTAGAGCTAGTCCCACCTCAGCAGGAGAAACTCCATAGCCAGCTAATTTCACAGGGTCCAACCAAGCACGAAGAGCAAAGGTTTGATTACCTAAGATTTGTGCGTTTTGCACCCCATTCACCGCCTGCAGTTTAGGTTGCACCACCCGAATTAAATAATCTGTAATTTTATTAATAGGTAACTCATCGCTATAAAAGCCGATGTACATTGAATCAATGGTCTGCCCAACTGAAACGGTAATTACTGGTTGTTGTGAGTTTTTAGGTAGTTGGTTAAGAACAGCGTTAACTTTGGTAGTGATATCGGATAATGCTTTCAACGGATCATAATTAAGTAATAAATTAACCGTAATCGTACTGGTACCCTGCGTGCTGGAGGAAGTCATGTAATCAATACCATTCGCCTGGGCAAT
This sequence comes from Legionella fallonii LLAP-10, assembly GCF_000953135.1. Lineage (NCBI taxonomy): Bacteria > Pseudomonadati > Pseudomonadota > Gammaproteobacteria > Legionellales > Legionellaceae > Legionella > Legionella fallonii. Next base: position 3,508,374 of record NZ_LN614827.1, read on the forward strand.
TGAGTTTTCTATAGGTGTAGTAATAAAACCAGCAACCACGTCAGGATCAGCTCCAGTGTACGTGGTAGTCACCGTTACGATCGCATTTTCTGTAAATGGATATTGCATCACTGGTAATGAACCAATAGAACGCAAGCCCATTGCTAGTAAAAACAGACTGATTACCGTTGCCAGCACTGGTCGCTTGATAAAAATATCAGTTAACGCCATGGTTCAAATCCTATTAACGTGAGTTATTTTTCTTGTACTTTAGGCGCGGCATCATTACTTGGCTGAATTGTATTATTAATCACAATAGAGCTGCCATTTTTGAGCTTAAGCTGGCCACTGGTAACAATGATGTCTCCTGCTTGCAACCCTTTCAAAATCTCTACTTGATCACCACGAGAATCACCCACAGTGACAAAAACTTCTTTCACTACTAACACTGGTTGTTTTTTAGCATCCTTTGTACCACTATCCTTAACCACAAAAACGATATCGCCATAAGGATTAAAACTAATCGCTGATTGTGGAACAGTAAGATATTCTTTCGCATCCCCTACATCCACCTCAGCTTGGGCAAACATGCCTGGTTTCAATTTTAATTTGGGATTATCTAAGGTAGCTTCTACTTGTACGTTACGAGTAGCTGTATCCACTATAGGTTGAATGGTTGTAATCTTTCCTTTAAAAATCTTTCCAGGAAATGTATCTGTCTCTATATTGACTACCTGACCAAGTTTTAATTGAGCTAAAGCTTGTTGGGGTAGATAAAAATCAGCATAAATAGGATCCAAAGATTGCAAGACAGTAATAGTATCCCCTGGGTTGAGATATTGCCCAGGATTCGCATTATTGATTCCTAGATATCCAGAAAAAGGAGCTCGTATGGTTTTTTTATCAACAGTTGCCGCTTGTTGTGCTACCTGTGCTTGTAAGTTTTTAAGGTTCCATTCATCAGTATCCACTGTTTGTTTACTCACTGCATGCACATTAAATTGCGCCTGGTCACGTCGGAAAGTAATTTTTGCCAGTTCAACTTGAGCCTGTAAAGAACGCAATTGTCCTATTTCTGTCCCAGCGTTTAATTGCACGAGCAAATCGCCCTTATTTACTTTTTGTCCAGGGGTGTAATAAATGGTTGTTACCATACCAGCAAGTTCTGTAGTCACGTTCACGCCTAAAAGTGCTCGTAAACTGGCTACAGATTTTAATCTAGACTGCCACGATGAATACTCCACTTTCATAGTCGATACGGTTACGGCTGGTCGCTGCATTGATGATAAATATCTTTTTATCATTATTGCTTTAATCCCCTTCCAACCAAAAATCAGGCCGAATAGGATACCTACCCCAACTAACATGATTATCATCGGCTTTTTCAAAAAAATTCTCTCTATTCAATGACAAAATAATTGTCTGTTACCCTAGGACATCATTACATTTCTACTATCTTCACTGAATTGCTTTGATGTTCCACTGAAACAAAAAAAACAACGCCTCTATTAGACCCCACCTATAAATACCATTTTCCTGATTATTGCAATGATGTAAGCGGTCTATTATTTCGGACATTCATTACCACACCATGGTTTTTGCCACCATCCACCACCTAGTGACTGGAATAAAGCTACTGTATCAGTATACCGTGCAGCCTGTGCCTGAATACGATTGATACGGGTTTGTTGAAATTGGCGTTGCGCGTTTAACAAGTTAATATAATTAGTTCCACCTAGCCGGTATTGTGACCAAGTCAATTTAAGGGCGTCACGTGCCGCTTTTTCGGCCAGTACTTCCGCTTGTAACGTGCGTGCATCTGTTTCAATGGCACGTAAAGAATCTGCTACATTTTGAAATGCTTGTAATATTGTTTGTCTATATTGAGCTAAAGATTGTTCATAGGCTGCGATTTGTGCCCGTCGAGCAGCCCATAAGGCTCCGCCCTGGAATATCGGTTGTGTCAGTTGTCCTGTGATATTCCACACCACATTGGATGGTGTGAACAAATTGGCTAGTACGATATTAAGCCAACCATAACTGCCCGTCATACCGATTTGCGGCAATAAGTTCGCTGTAGCAACACCGATCTCAGCACAAGCATAATGAAGCGTTGCTTCTGCGGCACGAATATCAGGTCGTTGCCGCACTAAATTGGACGGTAAGCTTAGGGGTATCTCTGGAGGTAACCTTAAGCTATTGAGTTTGATTGTAGGTAAAGGACGATCGGGGAATGTCCCTATCAGTGCGGTCATGGAATGTTTGGCCACAGACAAGTTTTTTTGTAGCGGTGGTAAAGTGGCTTTGGTCTGCTCAAGAGTAGTTTGTTGCGTTAATACATCGGCCTGAGAAATTCCCCCCAACCTATATTGCTTTTTCAAAATCTTAAGCACACCTTCTTCTATTCTAATTAACTCTAAGGTTGCTGTAATTTGTTCTTGATAAGAGCCAATACTGACTGCTGTATTGACAATATTTGAAGTCAAAGTCAAATAAGCGGCAAGTAATTGAAATTGTTGATAATCTACTTGGGCTTTTAACGCTTCAATTTGTCGTCTAGCACCACCGAAGGTATCTAAAGTATAAGATACCGTAAATGTTGGGTTATAAAGATTAAAGGTTAATGCCCCGCTTTCACCACTTACCCCTCCAATTGCAAGGGTCGAATACCTTAATCGTTCGGCGGCATCTACTGTTTTAATAGCAGGGAAGAGAGAGTTACCAATTTGGACATTAACATTTTCCTGTGCTTGTTTTATGGCAGCAATTGCTGATGCCAAGCTTGGATTATGGGCTATTCCTGCTCTGACAAGCTGGTTAATAGATTCAGAATGGAAAAGCTCCCACCACAGCATCGGTATATCTTCAGTAGCAACAAAAGTTTGCGCATTACCGCCAGCACTTTGACTACGTGCCGTCTTTTTAGGAAGAGGCGTTTCTGTATAAGCCTGAACCGGTGGAGGCGGAGGGGAACGAAAATTGGGGCCTACTTTGCAAGCGCTTAAAAAAAGGCTACAAGCAACAATAATCGCGGCATTTATTTTTAATAAGGCATGCATTAACCACAATCCTTCGTGAAATACTATCAGAATCTATGAAAAGAGCTCTATCTCATTTTTCATAGATCCTAACTATGGTAACATTCTAATAGCTAATCTCCGATTGTCACTAAAATAATGTTTATCGTCAAATGAATCTCAACAAATTTTATAGAAGAAACAATCCTCGCTTTAAGATTTTGCTCCAACTTAAGAACCAGTGGCTCAATTTCTTGCGATCGGGAGCAGACATTGAATCACTCCCCCGGTTGCAAGCAACCAGGCTCAATGATGCGACACAAAATTAATTCATTAAGTTGACGCTATTAAGAGTCCAGATACCCATACTAATGTTTATTCGAACAGTCCTCTTTGAACACATACGATAAATTACTGATCAAAAACGAGCATTCACTTGCAGCGTTGTCGTTTTTGTTGTGGTACCTAGAAATCGTGCCGAGGATACCGGTAATAATTGTCCCGTAGCAGTATCTCCTACAGGATAGGCGGTATCATATTGATAGCCAAGCGTTAGAGAAACAAATTTTTGTGGTTTGATGTTAAACGATACTCCTATCGTTGATTGGGGAAGATTCAAAGCCAATGATTGTTCAGACTGCCCGTAACCTACTGTAATAGAGCTTTTTTTGTCAAATATCATGAAATTGATACTCCCTTCCGCATTCCAGGCAGAAGGTTGGGCTCCCTCATCATTGAACGATAGATTTTCTATAGCAAACGGGCAAGTTGTTTGTACAAATTCCCCGTAAAATGTTAGGTGTAAATCATCCAGACTGATTTTTGCCCGAGCGTCATAAGCTGGAACTCGATGAACTAATAACTCTCTAGCCCCAAAACCACGAAACGCAATTAATGGTATGTCGCTATCTTGTCCGCCTTCAAAATCCAGATAATCATTATCCACGTACTCACCCGCATCAGAAACAATGGTAGATGCCCCTGTATTTTGCATCCCGCCAGAATCAGCAATGTTGAAGATGTAACTCGCACCGGTGCTCAATTTAAAATGGGGATTTTCCAGCACATATCCAATATTGGCACCACCATTATTGATCACCCCATTCTTTTGATTAGTAAATGCATCTCCCTCAAAAGCAAAAATAGACGCATTAAAACCATTTTGAGTTCCTGGTTGTTGAAAACCAAGAAGGATAGGACGTTGTCTAAACCGACCTAATCGTGCGGATAACGGCGCAAAGAGCAGCGATGAATTGTATTCACCGAAAGGAAGAAACATTTGTCCGCCAGAAAGATATAAAGGAAAGCGATTTAAATCGCCCAAAGTAAGAAAAGCCGTATTCAAAAAGATCGTGGAATTGGCTACTCGTGTTGTAATAGTGGTTTCATCAAACTTCTCAGCACTATTAGGATTATAACTAATCCTCATTGCGCCTAATAAAACCGGCATAATTTCTGAGGTCACATTTAAATTGGCGCCAGATAAATTAATATCACTTTGTGTTCTACCATCTCTAGGTGGCACATCAGGAGGTTGCTTAACGGTTGCCAAACCAATAATTGAACCACCTAATTCAATATGCGGGTAGGGTAAAGGTTGAATCCCTTTTTGCCTCAACTGACTATCATATTTTTGACGCATTTTCATCATCGCCAAATCCTGATTATATATAGGAGCGGTATCATATTTATCGCGCGCATTAATCTGAGGAAGGGCTAAAACAGGATCTTGAGGTTTATTTTTTTCAGCTTTTTGCTCTTTCTTTTCTAATACGGCAATACGCTGCTCTAACCTACGGATTCGCTCGGCTTGAGATAATTCATCTTTAGAATTAGAGGCAATGGCTGATTGAGTCATTGAAAAAAACAGGAACAAACAAACACCATTCCTAATACAACTATTTTGCAACGCAAGAACTCCTTGTTGTAATTCAATCGTAAAGCCACCGCACAAGCCAAATTTAAATTAAATGTACTATTTTTCATAATTTTAAGCAGCGATTATTCTGGATAGGAACCATCCTTGTCAATAGGGAAGCAAGTCATCGTAGGGTACCCTGAGGTTTTCGAAAGAGATCTAATTATTTATGCTTAAAAAAATGACGTACTTTCTCCACCATGCGATCGATCAGAGTCTGATGTACTACTTGTTTCTTTGGAGCTTTAGAAGCACTAATATCTTCATTAAGATGTTTTCTGATAACGACCACTTCGCTCATTTTTTCCATTAGTTCTGGCTTCTGTTTAAATAAATGCTTCATATTATTATGAGTTATTTCAATGATTGTAGCTTCAGTTCTAACAGTCATAGAAGCACTGCATCTATCTCCTGTTAGTAATGACATCTCTCCAAAATAATCCCCTGCCCCCAAAGTGGCTACCCAATGTTCTTCTAGTATGTCTTTAGAAATATAAACGTCTATTTTGCCACTATAAATAATAAATAAAGAGGAATTTTCCTGTCCATACTCCAGGATCATCTCAGGAGGACCGTAATAATGAACTAGAGCATTTGCTGCCAATAATGCCGCCTCATCCTTACCCAATGAATGAAACAGATCTGTTTGCAATAAAAAATCTTCCAGTAACTCTTGTGAGGGTGGTTCAAGTAATTGTATCCCTTCTTCCGATACAATTTTGACTCCTTTTCGGCGGCATTGATACCAAACTATTGATAATATCTCATCATTAACCAAGGCTTCATGCATTTGTTTAGTAAAATAAGTTAATTGGTAGATATATTCTGAACTTCTCACCTCTGACAATGTAGCAATAGGGGGAGGGATACGCTCTACCTTTGGCGATTGATAAGCGGCGGAAAGCAGTATTTTTTTAAATAGCTCTGGTGATACTTGATCTTGAACTGGAATAGTAAGGAGTACCCCATGCATTGGCTCTGGCTGAGACAGGTTGGTGATCTGTAATTTTGAAATCACTGAGTTTGGTATTGAGAGATGGTTATTATCTAAAGTAAAAAGATTAACAAAGCGCCAATTAATATCCACAACCATGCCCGGTGGACGTTGTAAATTACCATCATTGAATTTTATCCAATCGCCCTTGTTAAACTGTTTTGACGTATTAAGACCAAGACCTGCAAAAATATCACTCAGCGTAGCTTGGGCAGAGTATCCTAAAATGATGGCCATCACCCCAGAAGCAGTGAATATACCAAAAACAGATTTTAGAAATACAAAATGCATAATTGCAGCAACAACAACAATAAGCAAAGCAGCAGAAACAAGATCCCTCAGAATTTTACTAATAACTATTCCTTTATTGAGGAAAAATTTATTCCATAACAAATACTCCAACAATTGATTCGTTAATAAATTAAGAGACAGCCACCAAAAACACTGCACTATAATTTTTACAGTAGATACATTTAATTCACTTTCTGAAGCAACAAAGGTAAAAGGAGCAAAAAGCAGTATTAAACTAAAAAGGGCAAAAACCCCGCTCGCGAACCACAATTTTTTCGTCGCAATATTGGAGATAAATTTTTTAAGCAACTGATCGTAGAAAAAAATAATGACAGATATCGCTATAATCAGACCGATTATTTTTATTATTTCGTTGATATCCATTGGAGCAATCCCAAATCCCTCTCTATCTTTTAATTTAGCCTATTTATTAAGTTTATGCTTTTTATAAATTATCAAGGGTCTGTTTACAACTCTCTAAGCTAACGGAAGTGTTGGATAAGAGTGCCAGGTTCTGCCGCAAAAATTTTCCTAGGCTAAAAACGAAGTTATTTGGGACGAGCTTGGTCAGCCAATCCAAAGGACGGCTCAAAAATAGTCTGGTTGGCAGACTGGTTATGCTAATCATTCTTAAAAACACATAATAGTTACTTAAGTTTCTTCTGGTAATATATTCCAAAATTTAATCTTCATGAGTATTTTATGCCCTATTCTTTCAGCGAATTACACAATGAATTTTCACCAGATCAACAAAATTTATCTCCAGAAGCAATGGCAATTGCTGTTGATCAATTAAAACAACAAGCACAATTAAAAGGACGGTCATTTAATTGTTTGATAATTGATCGAGAGAATCCCGCGCATGATGAATTAACTGATTTATTATTACTTTTAAATAAAAATAAAGATAAAGTCATTCATGAGCGCATTCAGGTAGTTTATCGCTGTAAAAAGCACTGGTCCACAATGGACATAGAAATTAAAAATGGGCAATTGAGTTTTTTCTTATTAGATGCAGCTAACTCTTTGCCAGCCGTCATTGATACTGTTACCAGCATTTATACACATTGTCCCAATGCTTCTCTAAAGTACAGTGGCTCAAACACTCAAATGGATAAGTATAGTTGTGCCTATTTTTCCTTAAATGATGCCTTTAATTTAGCAAAAATTTCTAATCTTCATGACATACTGCCTGATTGTGTTCAAATGGGTGCTATTGGTCAATTCACCAGTTATAAACATTTTATTGAAACAATAATTGATCGAGATACCAATATTTTAGGTAATCTAACTAAAACCGCAGTTTTAAATGCTGTGGAACATATTCAATATATCCCTATTCGCAATTGGCCTAAAGAATTTGGCTCCTTAATTAAAAATATTCAATCATTAACAATGTTCGCTTCTCTTTCTAAAGAAAAAAAATATCTGCGGTACAATACAAAACCTACAGCTGACTATATTGAACAACATACTGTGACATGCCAAGATTCCCCTTATGCACCACCAGCTCAAAGAAATAATGCGATTGAAAATAAAAAAAATAAAATTAAAATAAGTGCATTGCAACACCTTAAAGAGCATGAGGAAGATTTTGGAACAATTATTAATGCTCGCCAAAGGGGTAGTTCAGCGCTCTTTAGCGAAGAAAAACATGAAAAAAATATAGCCTCAACAGATAAAAACATACCGCTGAAAAGATCTATTGCACCTAAAGAAGAAAAAGAAACAATTATAGTTGATAGTAAAAAGTTAGACTCAGATCTTTTTATAGAAACTCAACCCATTGATGGGAAATATCTACACAAAAAATCTAATTTTATATTATCGAAACAAGTAGAAATAGATCTTTTATTTACATCCATCCAAAACATGAAAAGGCATGGAAAAACCTTATCTCTATCAGGTTCAGTACATGGTGAGATGGTTACTGTGCTTGCTAAAAAGTTAAAAAAACTGACTCAGGATTTTATTACTAAAAATGAGAATAAAGAGCGGCATGAAATAGACTTTTCAGATTTCAAAAATAACTTTATTAAACAATTGCATAGTAAAGATCCTGAAATGGCTGTTCATCGACAATGGTGGAAAGTGGTCACTGCAAACATTCTATTGGCATTAACAGGGGTTGGTGCACTATTTATTGTCGTTAGATCACTAGCTCAAGGGAAACCTTCCTTCTTTTTTGATAAAACTCAACGAGAAAAGAATATTATTGATGTTGATAGTAACATACAGAATCTTTGTTCAATTATCCCTGAGCCTCAGGAAGCAGCTGTCAAAATTAGTGCTTTTTGAATGGTTTCAAAAACTATTAGCGAACGTCGGTTTCGGATAAGGCAGCACTAACCTATTGAAAAAATACAATAAAAATTGAGGTTAGTACATTACTATTTTTAAACGGTTTTTGGGATTGGCTGCCTAAACTCATCCCAAATAAACTCGTTTTAGCCTAGAAAAATTTTGCAACAAAACCACTTCCTTATCCAAAACTGACGTTAATTTAAGTCTATAGCCATAATAGTAGAGATCCCCCCTATTATTTAGGTCTCAATAACTTGTCTTTATGAATTTTATGACTTGATTTTATTAATATATTTTTAAACCAATCAAAAAGAGAATACCCAAATGCAATAATAATTAACGTCATTGTAACCAGGAAGATAACAACAACCATCTGAATAATATCAAATTTTGATGAGTCTTGAGCAACAAACCAGCCTGTAATAGTACTCGATAGCAGCAGCAGTGCCCTAACAATCCAGCTCAGCATGATCCTTCACCTCTCATCCAATAAATGTCATTGGAAATGCTTATTTTAAGGACATAAGCGAGCAAATAATTACTTTAGTTGAGACTTTTTTTGAATGAAGTAAAGCCCTATAATTAAATTATAGTACTGTGACAGGCCTATAGCAGCACTGTACTGTTTTATTTTTTCCTTTTCTATCGGCCGAACCATCGTTGATAAATTGTGTTATAACTCCCGTCTTTTTGCATGTCGGCTTGAATAGTACTGACTGCCTTCATTAACTCTTTGTTGCTTGGGTTAAAACCAAATCCCAATGGTTGTGGATCATTAGGAACCGGAGCAAGAATTTTTAATTCAGGATAATGCTCAACATAGTAGAACGCCACTGGAAATACCTTCATCACAACACCGACTTTACCTGCACGCAAGTCGTTAATGGCAGTAGAAAAATCTTTAAAAGAATAAATCTTTATTCCCTTAATCTCCTGTTCTTTTTGCATTTTTACCGCAATATCATAGTCTGTTGTCGCTGCTTGTACACCGACAATAGACTCATGAAGATCAGTAAGGCTATTAATTTGTGGCGTTTTTTCTTTATTGATAATGATACTCAAAGTAGTAGTCATATATGGTTCTGAAAATGCAATTATCTTTTTCCTATTAGGTGTTATTGTAATAGCCCCCATGATTAGGTCGTATTTATTCTTCTTTAGATTAGCAATGATCGTTTCCCATTGAGTATTCTTAAATTCAATGGTCAAATTTAATCGTTTTGCAACTTCCTTAATTAAATCGACTTCAAACCCAACTTCACGACCATTTTTTAAATATTCAAAGGGTGGATTAGTAAAATAAGTGGCGACAATTAAGTGCCCAGATCTGATAGTCTTAGGTGGGCTCACTGCACCAGCCAGCTTAATGTTTGCTATAAAAAAAATTGAACCTAATAAATAGGAACATAGAGAACCTCTAGTAAATCGTCTAATGGCCATTGATTATCTCCCTACCCATTACCTTTTCTTTTATTTTGAGGAATAAGTCATACTACAGTATGCTGTAGTTGCAACTGCGGCTAATCCAGCTACAGCCGTAAGAGCAAATAATGCATAGCGACAACTGTTTTTATAATAAGAGGACTGAGATGTACTTTTTTCTGGTAAAACGCGTTCGGCTTCCATTTGCTTAAATAAATCTATATGCAATTGATAAAACTCGTCTATTGCAGTATAAAACTTATGTTCTTGCTCTGTAGAAAATGCGAACTGACTCACAAAATTATCCAAGGGATCTACTTGGTGAAAAATACTACGGTAAAACTCCCCAGTTAATGGATTACCATCAAAAATTCGTTGGTTATGCTCATTTAGAGCCTGGGCATCACAGGCATCGCCTAGACAGCGCACAGCAAAATAGGCAAATAAAGTGACCGAATCCGCTACCTCAATTTTTTTAATCATCTCTTGTGTTGCGGGGTAGAGATGATCGTCTCTTATTACCCGACATTTTTCTGCATCAGCAAGGCAGGTCCTCATTTGACGCACATCGTTTTTTAAAAACTCCGAACGATCTACCCATGGCTCCTTATTAAAAACATCCAAATAAAGAGTTTTTTCGCTAATTAACTGCCCTAAACGTTTTTCCATAGCCTGATAAAGCGCTATATATTGAATGGAAAGATTAATACAATCGGCTTTCTGTGGTAATTCATTCGCTTTTTTAAAATGCAGTCTTAATATAAAATCAGTATCGTCTACCTCTTTATATTTTGTATGCTGCTGCAATTGCATTAATCGACCCATTAGAATACCTCCTTTTACGATTTATTCTTTCCCTATAAACAGTTAACGTGAGGATGTTCCTCCCAATAATTCGTTTTCTAATTGTGTTCCTACATTTTCATGGGCAGGAACAGAAAGAGTCGGAGCAGGATTCTTTAAAGCGTCTGTTAGGCTAATAAATTTGTATCCATTTTTTTGATACATTTCTAAAATATCGCCCAGTAGATAGCTATTAAGCAAATTAGCATGAATTAATAGAATCTGTTTTGTATTTTGGCCTTTAGAGCGTTTCTCTGCCAATTGCGTTTGCTTCCAGATGTAAGCCAAATAGCGAGGCTTCAATTTCATAATATACGCTTCTCTTGAGCGAAATGGCACTTTATACGCCATTTCATTGAAATTAAAGTCCTTACTATCAATAGTCACTGGAGCAATAGTGTAATGGTGTGCCACAAGATAATCATAAACTTTCTGTTTGCTGTTCTTATTACCTTCAGCCAAATAAGGATAACGGAAATATTTAGGCTCAGTTAATATGGGAGCCAAAATCTTATCTGCGCGATCAACATCAGCAATGTACTTTTCTGCACTCATTTGGTTCAAGTTATAGTGAGAATAAGTATGATTTCCTAACATCAGACCGGCTTTGCGGAACTGCTCTAAAAAAGTCCACTGTCCTTTCTCTATAGCGCCTGCAATCACAAAGCCAGTAGCAGGAACCTTATATTTTTGTAATGCCTCAACAATTTTAGTAAATCGTTCTATAGAGCGTTTTTGATTATTCGGTGTATTCATTTGCGATGCAACAAGTGGCAAGTCATCAATAGTAATCGCAATTTCTTTATCCTCAGCGAAACAATTTGATGAAAACAGCGCCCCCACGAGAATTAATACCTTAAACTTAGCCAGTCCCTTTCCTAGTTTGCCACTCATTTTAAAATACCTGCAAAAGAATTTAGTTTTATTAATCTAACATTATAATGATATTGCGGCAAAACTATTTAATGACCTATAGCAAACATTAGACGAGCGATTCAGGGATAATTGAGTTTCTTATCGCGAACTGAGGTATCCTCACAAAGTTTGATTAAAGATCGAATTACCGTGGCTTGACCACGGTATCTACAAGAAGGGGTAATGGTTAATTTAAGCCCAAGAAATACAGGTGATTCAATAATGCAACCTGTGGATACCGTGGCCAAGCCACGGTAATTCGAGAGAAGTTATAATTCTGTGGGGATACCTCAGATCGCGAACTGACAATAACTTATAATCTTTTTATTTTCAAAACCTACAGCTTACAGTTAGAATCGTAATGGCTCAATAAATAGCAATTCCCTTTTAATTTTCGGAGAACGTTGAATGATTCCTCGTCGTGCTCACACTACTGATATCAACATCATAAACACTCTAATTAGAGAGTCCAAAGGACATTGGGGATATACAGAGACTTTTTTAGACGAATTCATGAAGCAATGGGGAATAAAGGAGCATTATATTCATACTAATGAAGTCGTTTTGCTCGAAAAAGAAAAAGAGCTAATTAGCTTATTTGCTTTCAAAATAAATGAAGAACAGCTCCCTGAATTGGATTTATTTTTTGTCCACCGCAATCAGATAGGTAAAGGGATAGGAAAAATCATGTGGCAACATGTAATGCACTATGCTGTTGAACAGAACTGGACTGAATTTAAGATCATTGCAGATCCCCACGCAGAACAATTTTATCAATACATGGGAGCAAAAAACATTGGAGTATTTGAATCATTTCCCGGAAGATTTGTTCCGGCCATGATGTTTCAGCTACCTCATTTGGACGGTTATGCTAATGCATAAAGAATCAAAGAATACGGCCAGCAAGAAGATGTTAAGACGATAACTATGAGAGGTATACACCTCTTCAAAACCAAAATGATCAACTATCCTTATCGCACTAGGTTCATAGACTGGGGCCGCGTCAGCGCAAAAGCTAAACCCTACGCAGCCTTGGCCCCAGATTTCGCTTGATTTAAAGCTTCATTGTCTGCATTGTAGATGTTAATTCTGTACTCTCATTTTGTTCTTCGTCGAATTTCTGAAGCCCTTCTTGCACACGCTTTTCAATAAGATTTTTTCTCCTTGTCTCAAAAACACTTCCAGGCTTAGCTGGGGCTAAAGTCCCATTGGCTTCTATTCTCAACCTTTGTTCTTCCAACTGTCTTTGTGATAAAGAAATTCTTTGCATCTTTTTTCTCCAAAAATAACATAAAAAAAACGGCATGATACGCTAAAAAGCATTTAAATCAATAGAAATCAGAGCCGAAGCCACGCATTGCACCCTCTGAGGCTCCGACCGACGTTAGATTGTCTTAAATTGATGTGACCTGAGTACAAAAATAACCTACTCTAAGCCAATAGCCTTAGGATCGCAGCGATATGCATTACCCAAATTGGTCACATTGGTTTGTTCGGAGCTACCACTTATAAAACCGCCATGACGATCAAAAGATCCCCCCATGGAGCCAGTTACTCCTGCTCTATTGGTAATTAATTGTATATAGTTAGCACCTAACTGGCTTGCTTTGTTTTTTAGATCATGCATCGCACCTTCTTCCAAATTGCGATTGGAGGTATAACTTCCTGTAAAGAAATTACCTTGATTGCCAACGACTTGCCCTAAATATTTACAACCTTTTGGTGCAGGGTTAGGAGTAGCGACTATGCGAGCAGCTTGCGGGTCTAGAGGAATAGAAGCACAACCGCTAATCATAATAGTCAAGGCTGAAATAGAAAGTAATTTTTTCATGGTGATTACTACCTTACTGAAGATAATTAATAAATCTAAATCCAGCAATTCATTGAACTGAGGTATTTAGATCGAATAACGCAAAATCATCATAATTGTTTCATTTTAGGAATTCAAGTCCATAAAATGACCTAGCCATGGTCTTTTTTCATACTCCCAGTAGCTAAATTGAAACTTATTACCTACACTGGAATAGGCTAAAACATGACGTTTATTTAACCTACAAGGAGTAATAATGAGTTTCCCTGCTGATTTAAAATCCAAATTTATTGAACAATTAAGAAAGAATAAAATATCCTATAGCCATGGCTGGGATAATTATATGGGGACAGTGCAAAATCCAGCAGCCCTCGTTATAGAAATCGACAATGAACAACAGTTACAGACTGTAGTAACCAATATTAAAACGCTCAATGCTAACAGAAATCCCGAAAATAAAATTACTATGAGGGCTACAGCAGGCTGGTCAGATACCCACGAAGTTTCCTGTTGTTTATTTCCTTGGAGTCAGGTGCAAAAGGAAGAATATAATGAAGGTTTTTCATTTTCCCAAGTCGTTGGGGGAAGAGCAGAGCCCAATACTCCGGGTACCGACGTAATTATTCGTTTTAGTAAAAAATTTCACCAAACCCAAATTATAGGCCCTATAAAAAAACCTCTTATTTTTAATCCGGATACTCCTATTCATCAACTGCCCGCTATTGAAGTTGAAGTAAGTGCCGGAGTACAAATTACGGAACTTTCCGATTTCTTACGTAAAAACAATCTTTCTTTAACGACAGTAAGTATGATTGCCTGGGTTAGCGCTGTAGGCTTGTCAGGAACTGCTGGACATGGAACCGGGCGTGATGAACCAGGATTTAGTGGCTTAATCGAATCAGTCAGGATATGTGATATGGATGGAACTATCCGTGAAATTAATAGGGATCATCCTGATTTTGCAACACTAATGGGAGGACATAGTGGTTTGCTAGGCATTATCTTGAGTATGAAAATACGTACCGTTCGGGCGTTTAATTTATGTGAAACCGTCGATTTGTTTCACAATACAAAAGAAATGTCAGGTAAATTAGGAAATATTTTAAAGAATAATCAGTATGTTAGCTTTATAGGTATGCCAAGCTTCACCAATAAAGAAACAGATCAGTTAATATCCAAATGGCAAATTCGCAAATGGAATTACTCAGATTCAAAACCCACCGAAAAAGAAAAGGCCCCCTATGCTCCAGATCTGACTTCGTTTATTCAAGAATTGGAGGTAAGAATAGGCGCATCAATAATGGAATTTCTGCTGGATTCTGGTTTAAAACATTTATTGCCTTATTTTATGCTATTTTCAGCAGCTACAGTCACCGGATCTCGTGGTACAAAGTCGGTCATTGATTATGAAAACCACATCACACACCCCCAGGTTGGTTTTCCCAAATTAATGAGGGATGTTAGCTATCTTATCCCAGTAAATGATGATGAGGCAGGCCAAACCCTAGAAACTATTTTGCAAAAAATAGAGGAATTATTAGAAAATGGCGGTAAAAAAGGCGAATATCCAGTAACCTATGCTATTTATGTACGTTATATAAAAGGCACTAATGGAGGATTGTCAACTAGTGCTACCTCTTCTGAAGAAGAACGCGTTTTGGCCATCGATATAGTGACTCATCCCGATGCCCCAGGAATCACCCATTTTGAACAACAGTTTTTAGCCTCTTTGAAAGAAATGGGCATTACTCCTAGAAATCATTTAGGTAAAAACTTCCCTTCAGGCGTATTGCGCTATGATCAATTCCTTGAGTCCCAAGCTATAGCTGAGTTTAAGGCAGCCCTAGAACGATGGTATAACACTTCAGGCTTAAAAGATGGTAAAGAGCGATTAGATATGTCTCCGTTTTACACCCCCTACTTACAAAGTATGCTCAGCCCTAGTCCGATATTAGAACATCAACTAACTAGTGAATTGGATAGCAAAGAACCAGTTAAAACAACTGTTGAAAGCATAGATTCGCATAAAAAACATACTGAACAAGAATGTTTGGATTTTCTCACTGCATTACAGACAGTAATCGATAATATACCTCTGCCTAATAATGAAGCAAAAACGGCTAAGGAAGCGTTTTTAAAGGCATGTAGAATGGAGTTAGACGCAAGACAATCCAAAACCCAAAGTAGCTCTTTAGTTTTCTAATTGCTTAGGAGTTTTTAAATTGTAATCCAATGTGAAAAATTTCTCAGATATATAGGTCGGACCCTTGGTCCGACCTATTTTAAACAAACAATTATTAAGCCGCTTTCTGAATTTCGTGACCGGTTTTAGAAACGTCTTTGCCAAATCCTTTCACTGTATTACATCCATTTAATAGAAACAGTGTAGTTAGAAAAAAACAGACCATTGCAATTTTTTTATTATTTTTCATTTTCTATATCCTTAAAATTAAAATAAAACGATAGATTTTTTAATCTTCGAATTACTACTCGCTCCGTTATTTTGAGTTTTTCCTCTATTATTAGAGCCTAACGAAGTTTCCATTTTATTATAGCATAAAGTCTTATTTTTCAGGAGCTTCTTCATCGCGCACAAGACAAAGAAAAGATGCAATAACATCTATTTTTAAGCGCCCTCAAGAAAGTGTAGACCATAATTAGCAAAATATGTAGAACATAAAATAGAGCTTACAGACGCGTCTGTTATACCTTGAATCGAGGAGACACCAATCTAAATAGTGCAGGAAAAAAACGGACTAAGAACGCGCCAAATCGTTCTTTAACTCCAGAAATAACGACCACAGCCTTTCCTTGTCTGATGGCTTGTACGATCTTTTGCGCGCAATGCTCCGGTGATATACCATGGGCATGTACTGTATCCAATTGACCAAAGGTTGTCCCATCAGCCAGTAAGGCATTATGAGTAATATGGGTATTTACATATCCAGGATAAACCAAAGTAATTCCTAATTTTGTTTTAAATAATTCATTGCGCAGACTTTCAAAATACCCTCTAAGAGCATGCTTGCTCGCGCTGTAAGCAGAACGTGTCTGCATTCCGTACAAACCTAACATACTTGAAATCACCACTATATGGCCGCTATTACGTTGCAGCATTTTCTTAAGCACAGGGCGGGTCAAAGCAATAGCACCAAAGAAATTAATATCTATTATTTTCTTATCAAGTTCAAGGCGTGACTCAGCAACAAGATATCGCTGTGATATTCCGCCACAATGAATCAAAATATCAATCGGTCCATGCTGTTCCCATACACTATTCACCTTCTCTTCTAACTGAAAATATTGTTCCAAATCTAAAGGAACCACAACATGGTTCTCAGAAGTATGGCAGGCTGTACGTACTCGCTCTAAATCCTTTTCAGTTCTAGCAGAAAGTATGACTTTTGCCCCAGCTTTGGCCATTTCATAAGCCAAAGCCTCACCAATCCCTGAAGATGCCCCAGTAATCCAGACTTTTTTATTTTTTAGATTCATCATGAACTAATCCCCTGATATCTAACGAGAACAACTCATTTAGTATAGAATAGAATAGGGCAATGCATTCTAATAAAATTAAGAGCAATTGAATTGATTTATAAAGATATCTCTTCAATAATTAATTTAAAGGCCAGTGAAAAAATATCAATAGATTTTTTTCGAAACTCGCTGTACCGACGAAGCAACTCGCTGATACAGTAGAGTTTCGAAAGAAGTCTAAAATGTTTATTCATCATATCTCCTAAAGGCCTTATTAATTGGAGTTCTTATGCAAAAAAGATCTTATTTTATGACCAAAAAATCCCATAATCTTTGGACATGGGTACCGCATCTCTTCTTATTTCACAAAGAAAGAGTATTTCGTAAATTAACTCCCATAATGATAGTGTTAGCCGTTTATGCAATTATCATCGGCCTTTGTTTTAAAGGACGAGGCAGCTACAATCTTGGTCAATTTCATCTGATTTTTAGTTTTATCTTAGCTATCATTATCGGCTTTAGGGTCAATACCAGTTATTCTCGTTGGTGGGAGGGGCGCACTCTTTGGGGATCAATTGTAAATAATTGCCGCAATCTTGCGTTAAAATTCGACACCTATGTAGGTCTTAATCAATATCCTGAATTTCCAAAACTACTCGGTAAATTACCTATAGTTCTTAAAGCAAAACTACGTGATGATAATGAACTACTCCAAGAGACGATGCAGTCTTTAGGCATTACTGAATACGATGCGAAACAACCCGTCATTCTAATAGCACAACGCCTGTATGGAATTGTCCATCAGCTACGTAATGAAACTCGGGTACGGGTAGAACAATGTAGTCATTTAGATAACCATATCTCCAACTTGCTTGATATGGTAGGCGGTTGTGAACGTATTGCCAAAACTCGAGTACCACCAGCCTATGCCTTCTTCGTGAAACAAGCATTACTGTTTTATTCCTTAATGTTTCCTTTTGGCTGGATTCATTCTTTTGGAATATTGGTTATCCCAATGATGGTTATGATAGTTTATATTTTATTAGGATTGGAGATCGTCTCTGAAGAATTAGAGGATCCTTTTAGAATATGTGATAACGGTTTAAATCTTGGCGCTATTACACGAACAATCGAATCAAACATCGCACAAATAGCAAGGGAAAAGAGCTAAGCCTTTGTTGCGCCAATGAGTCCAACCTACATAAAAGAGTTAATATTATCTTAATTCTATTGATATACAATAAAATTGATTAATTTGAACACAATCGGAGATTCAATATGGGGTTAAGTCAACTCATAAACATTGATACTACCTCAAACAAAGTTATTGAATACCAAAAGAAAATTCAGAACTTAGTAGAACAATTGAATCACCTTAATATAGATGATTACCAAAGCCAAGTTCATGGCATAGTGCAGCAGATTAAAACGATGGATCAACAGTTTCTTGCAGATTTAGGACTCAGCATCAAGGGGCATGTATTGTTTAGCCGTCACGGCGAGAGCTCTAACTGGGACCAAAAGAAATTAGGACTAAATCCCAATGCCCCTCTGGCAGAGCAGGCCATAGTGAATATGTCCCAAACGAATCAAATGACTATGGGCTTATTACATTATCCTAATCAACCAGTGCATATTGCAGTGTCACCTTTAGTTCGAGCCAAGCAAACGGCCAGTTTAGTCATTCCACAAGGTTTAAAATCTGCACAAATCATTATTCAGCCCGCTTTATCTGAAAATAGCTATACTCCATCAGGAAGCAATATTACCTCATTGGAACAAATGAAAAATGAATACCAACAAATGTCATTTTGGAAAACACCATTAAAAGTGATCATTTATGCATTATCCATATTGTTTTTTGGTTATCCTGAAGTCTTTAAACAAATTCAGGAAAAATCAACTCAGACAGATAACCTCATGCTACAAATTCCTGGTGTCGATGAAGAAACCTATTATTCTCAAGGTGAGGCAAACCTTAACGATGGAACCTATTATTTTGATACCAACATTTCGGATGTACAAAAAGCAGAAAAAACGCGGCGATTAATTAGAGACAATTTGAAATCAGGGGAAAATGATTACTGGATGTTTGGGCATGGGAAAAATTTTCAATTATTCTTTGACGAAACCTTTGGCATTACCTCAGAATTTGAATATGGTGAAACACGAAGTGTTTATAATGTACAAAAAGAACCAGGATCTACCTCTTTATTTAATCCTCCCTATACTTTTGTCATCGATCAAAATACTGGACAAATTAGAGGAAAGTTCACTGAAAAAATGCTCACCCTTGAAAAAAATCCTTGGACGTTGACCGTGGTCGGCGGCTCAACACGTACGATGTATGAAAAAGGATTAGAATTATCTGTACCTCAACCTACCGTATCGCATCAACAAGAGCGAACAAAATCAACCGAACTCCTCCATACTAATTCACCATTGAGTACAAAAGTCTCTGATAAAACAAATGAAAATCCTGATGCACCTAGCCCTACTATTTAATGAGGGCTCAGATTAATCATGACTAAAAAAAACAAAAATAACGTATATCAAATTTATAACGAACTCATTGATTGGTTTGATAAGCATCGCAATAAAGAACTGACTATGGAACGGTTCTATTTAAATCTTATACAAAAACATGTCCCTCCTGGAGGCAAAGTACTTGATGTAGGTTGTGGTACAGGCCATCCTATAGCTCAATATTTGATCGAACACGGTTATGAAGTAACCGGAATAGATGCCAGTAGTCAAATGATTGAACAATGCAAACAACATTTTCCTAATCAACGCTGGATTCTGGCGGATATGAGAACTTTGAGTTTAGATGAGCAATTCAATACTGTTATCGCTTGGCATAGTTTTTTTCATCTCCCTCATGAGGATCAACGGCACACATTAAAATTACTGGCCGAATTAGTGCTTCCTAATGGTTTATTAATATTTACCTCTGGAGACGAATACGGAGAGATTTGGAGCGATAATGGAGGATATGAGTTATACCATGCATCTCTATCGATAGAAGAGTATAATCAAATTCTTAAAGAAAATAACTTTACTGTCTTAATCCATAAAATTAGAGATCCTGAATGCGGAGAAGCTACCGTGTGGGTCGCTCAAAAAAATAAGAGTCACTACTAATGGAAAAAAATAAAGAAAAACATTGGTCAAAAATCGAATTACTTCATCAAAATGTAAAAAATCCGAATATCCACATCAAAGGGACACACAGCTATTACAGTGATGCCTGGACTGGGAGCTTTGAAGAGACTGTCGTACGTTATCTTTATGGTGATGAATACAGCTTGAACCATTGGACTCCTCAATGGAATATAGATCAACTCTACATAGGGGACTATGTCTGTATTGCTGCCGAGGCTATTATTATGTTGGGAGGTAATCACAACCATAGAATAGATTGGTTCAGTTTGTATCCTTTTGCTGATAAATATGTCGAAGCTTATGAAAAAAGAGGTAATACTGTAATTCAAGATGGCGTCTGGCTTGGCATGCGTTCAATGATTATGCCCGGTATAACTATAGGAGAAGGGGCCGTTGTTGCCGCCAATACCGTAGTCACTAAAGATGTTGAACCCTATAGCATTGTTGCGGGTAGCCCAGGACAAATTATCAGAAAACGCTTTTCCGATGATGTCATTAGACGGCTTATTAAGCTAAAGATATATGATTGGCGTGAAGACAAGTTTAATGCATTAAAAGAGCATCTCTGTGCTAATGATATCAATGCCTTGGAAAGGGCTAATGAAAAATATGAGCAGCCCATAGGTTCAGAAATTTAATGGATCTTGGCGATAAAAACTAACAAGCAACTCATAAACTTCTGGATAGCACTGTTTCATTATTGCAGGAGCCTCAAAAAAAACTTCAGTGAATACTGCAAAAAACTCTCCTGGAGAAGTAGCGGCATAAGAATCGATGGGAACAGGATCACCCTCTTCCAATCGTTGATTAAAATCGGCGTAGGCCTCTTTGAAAACTTTAGTCCAATGTTGAGCTGACATTCTGCCATGTAAAGGAGGAAAGCCATTGGCTTTACCATTTAACATATCCAGTTTATGTGCAAACTCATGAATTATTACATTTCGTCCCTCCTTGTCGCTACGATGTACGCTATCATCCCAAGATAAAATCACTGGCCCCCGTTGCCATGATTCACCACTGAGGATGGATCTTCCCTGATGGACTACGCCGTACTCGTCCACTTCATTACTATTTCGTGAAAAGGTGCTTGGATAAATCATTACAGAAACCCAACCGCGGTACCAATCTAATCCGAGGTACAATATTGGCAGACAGGCCTGTAAAGCAATATATAACTGCATGAGAGGAGTAATTTCCAGATCGCCCACGCTCTCTAATGATTTAGAATGAAGAAATAAAATAGCCAATCGCTTTAATTTTATTTTCTCTTGTTCTGTTAAACGATGTAATAAAGGAAGATGCTGAAAGGCCTCCTGCCACTGCGTATCAGTAAATTGCGCATGCTGTATGATGCGTTCCTGCCACCATGTCTTTAACCAATGAAACATCACTTAAAGTCCTGTGATAAATAAATCAATTTTTATAAAGTCCATTCTTTTAAGTGAGACATTATTCCAAACTCTACTGGGTTAAGAAAGAAATCTATCCCCCCTCGCCACTGAAGATACGGGGTATATTATAAATGGAAAGTGCTTTCTTGTTCCACTTCGTATCCTGAGGATGGAACTTGACTTATTTTATTAATTTTCTCTAAACACTCCGATGCGTTTTGTGCATCCACAAGATTATCACTTTTGGCTTCTCGTAATAAAATTGCTTCTGCTGTGTTGCCTGTTTTATTTGTTGCAGTGAAATTAAGAGGTACTTTACTATAAGTTTGCAAATATTCAATAACCAAAGAATGCTGTTGACACGCTAATTCCGCCTGACTCAACACATCGTCAGGTAATTTACTCCCCCGATCAGTTGCCTCCAATACTATTTCTTTTTGCACTAACTCCAAACGCATAACGGCATAATGTAATGCTGTTCGTTGTAGTACATCTGTTGCATTAGGATCGACGCCTTCTTCCAACAAAGTTTTAATAACATCAAGTTGACCTAAAGCACATGCTCGTCTTAATTGCTTTTCTTTATAAAGACGAATATTTGCCGTGGCCTCGCTAGATGATAGATAGACGCTTACAAGCTCTTGGCCTTTCTGGCACACTTGCGTAAACGTTTTCTTCCCAAGAACCTGATCTACTTGCTGCATCACAAAAGGTAACAAAGTTTTGGCTTCTTTATTGCCTCGTTTTACTTCCACCTTCAAATAACCAACTACTCTCTCCAATTTTTCTTTATGCGGAGACGAAGGAGATAAAACGACAAGATGAGGTATCTGTTCATCACCTTCCTTTTCCAATTCATCATCTTCATAAAAGCAAAGTGGGGTTTTCCATATATCGTTATAATATAAATAACTATGATTCACCTCATTACTGCGTTCTGTATGCAATAAAGGAGATACAAGTTCCGCTATTTTTTCTATATTAAAATGAACATAGTCGCTTAGACCCAGCCCATTTTTATCTTTTACTAAAGGATTAGCACCTTGCTTTAATAATTCAGCGACTACTTTTTTCATACCTAGGGCAGCGGCTAACAATAAAGGAGAACTGCCATTGGAAGAGGCAATGTTAATACCTGTTTTTATTCCTTTTTTATTTAATGCAAGTAATGCCAAAACGGCTTCTTCCTGGCGAGTCATCAGAGCAATGTGTAACGGCGTGTGCCCATAGCCATCTTTAGCTTCGTAATGAAATTGAGTATGTACCTGTTGCGTTCGTTTTGACTCTATAAACTGAATAAACTCTACAGCATAGGGCATTTCAAAGGCCAAATAATAATGAAGAAATGTACCAAAATCAGGATTACAGACCATAGGAGCATTAATATTAGCACCCAATGGTAAATAAGCATTAGCCAACTCTTTAAATTTATCAAAGCCCTGAGCGCCACCTATTTCAGCATCGCCAAGGGCCTTAGTTAAAGAATCTGCATTAAAGACATAACGAACCAAGTCATCAAATATTGCCTTATTCTTTAAGCGAATGGAAAACCAGTCAGCACCAAATGCTTCTAATTGACAAAAAACGTCTTTGTATTGGGTCAGCACCTCTTTTTTGTTAGCCTCCCAAGGAGTGTGGTTTTTTGACAAATTAAAATACACTTGATGAATAACAGAAGCGGCTATTTCGTGAGTTGTTTCAATTGCATCTTTGATACCCATTCTTTGCGTGTCAAATTGTCCGCTGAAAATACTGCGTAATATATCTGTTAATATAGGCACATAGACATCTCTACTTGCGGGTATGCCCATGGTTAGCCAGTTAAGGCCAATAACTGGAGCATAAATCTGATACTGTCGCCTGGGTAACCGATGTTCTTCTGCTTTTTTTTCTAACTCTTGCGAAGAACCTAAATTTAATTCTTTGTGAGTTTCGGTTTTTAATACTTGAAAGGAAATTGGTTTAACAAATGGCATACTTATTATACCTCTAATAAAAAGGCAAGATAATTACTAGTTTGCTGCTTAGTCATTATCTTGCCAATACAGTTCATATTTTTTCCAATATTAAAATATCTTGACCAAATATGCAATGTTCTCCTCACTGCAGCAAGGTAAATCCTGGGAGGAACACAGAACAGGAGTGTACTAATTTATCCCAATTCAAAAGAAGTAATGCCATAAATATGCTCCTGCTTTATTTGGGGCTCCCCTTTTAAATACATCCTGGCGGTAGCAAAAATTTTTTCCATTTGATAACGCTGAGTCAATTCTACAGCAAAAGAATTATTTTCGGGTATATCTAAGAAAATAACTTGTCCTTTGGCGTACTGTGCCAATTTATAAAATAAGGTATTTGCAATTTCAGGAGTATCGGCAAATAAGGGGCCGATTTTAAATCCCTGTTGGCAAGTCCGGATTAGTCCATAACCTTTAACATGTCCCTCTTGCACGTAACTCAAGGCTAAACTGTGCTGTTGTTGAAGCCAACACTTAAGGAATTGTGGTCGTGGCGCAGGGAAATGTAACCGGTCGTAATCACATAATTGGGCAAAACTGATTTGATCAATAGCAATAACCTGGTCATCAGATACCTTCTGCTCTGGCAGATTATCCAAAGTATAACGAGCATTATTATGAGCAAAGCGATAACCTAAACGGGCATATTTATCCAACATATTCATCACGCCATCAATACCTGCATTGCGTTGCCCTATATAGGATAGCCGGGCACGAGTTAACTCCAAGCCATACCCCTGCCCTCTATACGCTTTATCGACAATATAAAAACCACAAAAAGCAAAATGCTCATCATAAATAATGGCCGAACCGACAGCGATTATTTTACCGTTGAGCTTTCCTGCAAAAAAACCTTGAGGGTCTGTCTGATAAAAACAAACTGCATCATTGATGCCAGGATTCCATCCCTCTTTAGCTGCCCATTGAACCGCCAAATTAACTTCATCCTGACTCATTCGCTCAATATGATAATCCTTAACCATCATAAACCTCATTTTAAGTTGTTCAGTAGACTTATTAAGAAGTAGGTTGGACTTATTGCCTCATGTAATCCTTAAGCTGACGGCTATGAACCTTTGGCCCAACCTATCTTACAAAAGCTTAAGTTAGTACCATTAATTGTTAAGTAAAATACAGACAACAATCTGTTCTTACTAAAGTATAGATCAGCCAAAAGGTATGCTTTATTTGCTGTTTTAAGTAACTTATCAATAAGTCCCGAACAAGGTGAGGAATCTCCTGAATGTGGCTCTGTGCTTACGTTCGAGATGATGTCTTGCCCAGACCTATTGAGAAGTTACTGTTTTAAGATGTAACAATGTAGTTTGGAATTTAAATTTTAAAAAACAATTTTTACTTTTATTTTTGTCCTATATTCCTATAGGATGAATTCATTAATCACTAACGATAGGACTCATTATGGAAAATGAACGATATAAGAAAGGTATGGAAATCATTCGCAGACAACTTGGCCCTGAAGCAGACGGTTATGTAGAAAAAATTAAAAAAATTTCCGAAATCTTTGGCCGTGTTAATGTAGAGTTTCCTTTCGCAGATCTCTATTCACGTACTGTCATTGATCCCAAAACAAGAGAAATGATTACCATTGGCGCTTTAACAGTGCAAGGCTACTCACAACCTGAATTAAGAGTGCATATTAAAGGAGCTCTTTATAATGGAGTCACACGAGAGGAAATTCTAGAAATTATTACACAAATGTTGGCATACTGCGGTTTTCCAGCAGCAACCAATGCGTTGTTAACAGCACAAGAAGTCTTTGATGAACTGGATAAAAAGGATTCAAACCATGGAGGCAAATAAAAACGGAGCAACCTTATTAGTTGAGTGTCTTGAACAACAAGGGGTTGAATACATTTTTGGTATCCCTGGAGCCAAAATTGATGCGGTTTTTGATGCGCTCATAGACAGTCCGATTAAAGTTATCGTATGTCGACATGAACAAAATGCAGCATTTATGGCCGCAGCCTATGGTCGTTTAACGGGGAAACCAGGGGTAGTGTTAGTCACCTCTGGGCCTGGAGTATCCAATCTGGTTACAGGGTTGTTGACGGCAACTACCGAAGGCGATCCTATAGTTGCTATTGGTGGCAACGTAGCACGCAACATGAGTCTAAAATCGTCTCATCAAAGTACTGATAATATTAAACTAATGGAGGCAGTTACTAAAGAGCGCATGGCAATTCTTGTACCGGAGAGTATTCCGGAAGTTGTTGAAAATGCATTTAGAATTGCCAAGGAACCACGTAGTGGCGCAGTATTTATTAGTATTCCTCAAGACATTACGCATGAAAATACCTCTGCCAAAGCACACCCAGCCTTATCATCCCTTCAATACGGCCCCGCTGCAGAAAAAGCCATCAGCCAAGCAGCAAAACTACTCAATGAAGCAAAATGCCCTGTTTTACTCCTGGGATTGGAGGCAACTCGTCCCGCAAATACTCATGCGCTTCGTCAATTATTGACCAAAAAACCTCTGGCCGTGGTGAGCACCTATCAGGCAGCAGGCGTTATTTCTCATGATCTTCTCCATTGCTTTGTTGGACGCGTAGGTCTTTTCAAAAACCAGCCAGGAGATAAATTAATAGATGAGGCGGATCTCATCATGACTGTAGGTTATGATCCAGTTGAATATGATCCTGAAATATGGAACAGCGACAATACTAAAAAAATCATACACTTAGATTATAATCGTGCTGAAATACATACAACTTATTTGCCCGAACTGGAGGTTATAGGTGATATTGCCTCCACTATTAACAAATTAGCGGCAGAACTAAAAGCAAATAAGCACCAAGAACCTACTGCTCGTATTAGCGAATACCAGAAAGAACTTAATGATAAAATAGCAAGAGGGGCACAACACGCCGGCCATTTATTGCATCCCTTAAGATTTATCTACGAATTAAGCCAGGTCGCTGATGACAATACCATAGTCATTAGTGATATAGGGACGCATTATATGTGGTTGGCTCGTTACTTCTATTGCTACCAGCCACATCATCTATTATTCAGCAACGGCCAACAAACACTTGGAGTTGCTTTACCATGGGCGATTGCTGCATGCCTGGTGCATCCAGAAAAAACGGTAATTTCCGTTTCTGGTGACGGTGGTTTTCTTTTTTCAGCCAATGAGTTGGAAACCGCAGTGCGTGAGAAGGTTCATTTCATTCACTTTGTCTGGTGCGATGGCACCTATGATATGGTGAGAGAACAACAATTAATGAAATATAAACGTGATAGCGCGGTACATTTTGGAGCAATAGATATTGTAAAATATGCAGAAAGTTTTGGAGCTCTTGGCTTGCGTGTCCATCATTCGGATGAGCTTTCTCATGTATTGCAAAAAGCCATGCAGGCTCAAGGCCCAGTGCTTGTTGAAATAGCAATAGACTATTCTGACAGCCAAGAACTCTTTGCCTCAGCCCATGATTTTGTGGGTGATTAATTAATGAAGATTTTAGTGACTGGTGCCTCCGGATTTATCGCTTCACAAATCGTGACCGATCTCCTTGCTGTAGGACATACAGTCACTTGCTGTGTGCGTAATACTACTTATACACAAAACCTATTCCCAACAGCGAAAGTAATTCCCTGTGATTTTATAAATGACAACACTTCGACCATTTGGGTTGAACGTTTAAAAGACATTGAATTAGTGATTAATTGTGTAGGAGTTCTTTATCATCCCAATAAAAAAGTAATTTGGAATATCCATTATCACACTCCCAAGGCGCTGTTTGATACCTGCGTTCAGGTTGGGGTAAAAAAGGTGATTCAAATTTCAGCGCTGGGCATAGAACAATCCGAGGTAGCCTATGCCACCAGTAAAAAAGCGGCGGACGATTACTTACTGACGTTACCTATCCTATCCATTATCTTGCGCCCTTCATTAGTATATGGGCGTGGTTCTTATGGAGGAACTTCTTTATTTCGTGGGCTTGCCGGATTACCGTGGATTACTCCTATACCCGATAAGGGCAAGCAAGAATTTCAGCCGATTCATCTCGAAGATCTCTCTAAAGCGGTCATCAAACTTATTGAGCCATCACAGAAACAAAGCATAATATTTAGTGCAGTAAGTGCAAAAAAGACCAATCTAGTTACTGTCTTAACCACATTACGTGCCTGGTTAGGCTTTACCAAATCAAAATTGATTTTTATACCCGTGGGATTAATTCGTATAGGGGCTTTTATAGGAGATATTATTCCTTATTCAGTTTTAAATACTAACTCCTATAAATTACTGCTCCAAAATAACATTACTAGCGAGGAAGAGACTAAAAAATTTCATGATGCTATTGGTTTTGTCCCTAGAGAATTTACCCAAGGGATCTATAGTCATCCGAGTTCAGTAGAAGATAGAACTCATTCCAGATTGTATTTTATCAAACCCATTTTAAAATTTAGTATTGCTTTTATTTGGTTATTTACCGCATTATGTTGCTTGTTTTTTTATCCTAAGTCGGCCTCTTACAATCTTCTAGCACAAATTGGGGTTAAAGAATTTTGGCAACCTATTTTATTTTATGGTGCCTGTATTATTGATGCAGGTATAGGAATAGCTCTATTATTCAATATCCAACCCAAAAAAATTGGTCTATTACAGCTCATTATCATTTTATTATATAGTGGGCTGCTGACTTGGAAGCTGCCTGGTTTATGGTTTGAACCGTTTGCTCCTCTGGCGAAAAACATCCCACTTTTAGCTGCTATCTTGGTTTCTATGGCGTTGGAGGCTGAACGATAATGCTTTATTTATGGCTTAAATTTATCCATGTAATTAGCTCTACAATACTCTTTGGTACAGGCATAGGAACTGCTTGCACAATGTTATATGGCCATTACACTAAAAATGTCCAAGTGATTGCAGCAACCACACGTTACGTTGTGCTTGCTGACTGGATTTTTACAGGGACATCCGGATTTCTACAACCACTTACTGGATTTTGGATGGTGTATTTGGTTGGTTATCCGTGGACGTCATTATGGATCATGGGTTCAATTATTGGCTATGTTATTGCTGCTTGTTGTTGGTTTCCAGTAGTCTATCTGCAAATTAAAATGCGTGATTTTGCCGTTGCAGCAGAACAAAATAATGCCCCTTTACCACCTGGTTATTTTCGCTATTTTAAATACTGGTTTTGTTTAGGCTGGCCAGCATTTATTAGCCTTATTGTCGTTTTTTATCTGATGACTAATAAACCTGCACATTTCTTTCTTTAACTCAACTTAAACGTTCGCGTTCACTATATACGGTTACGAAAGACCACTCGTGTATAATTTAAAATTATTTTTTCCATGCTTTTTAGCGAAATACATCGCTTCATCCGCTTTTTTAATGAGAAACTCTTCCCCATCCTTGGGGTACATTGCAATACCAATACTTAAGGTGATACTAAATTCCTGATGATCAAGAACAAGCTTTTTTGAAAACTGTTCAAGAATTGTTTTAGCAATATAAATAACATTTTCCTCATTTTTGACGTCTTGCATCAATAAAATAAACTCATCACCCCCATAACGAGCGCAGGAATCCATATCACGAATACTGGATAAAAGTCGATTTGCTGTAGCACGTAATATTAAATCGCCTAGTGCATGACCATACAAATCATTAATCTGTTTAAACTCATCCACATCAACAAACAAAACAGCAAGACTGCTTTTTTGCCTTTTAGCTAAGAGAATTGCTTGTTCTACCCGGTCTTCAAAAAGCGAACGATTAATCAAACCCGTTAATGAGTCATGCTCCGCCAAATGTTTTAAATTACTCTCATTTTCCTTAAACTCGCTAATATCAGTATGAGTTCCTATCGCTCTTAGTACAGTCCCATCAGGAGCGCGACTCACCACTTGGCCGCGTTCAAGAATCCATTTATAACTACCATTTTTACAACGAAAACGCGCCTCACAAACATATTCATCAGTGTCCTGAGTAAAATGGTTATTAAGATTCTTCAATACCTTCTCTTTATCGTCAGGATGAATTCGAGATTCAAATTCATATTGTTCATTTTTTATTTCGTCATCTTGATAACCCAGCATTTTCTTCCAATAATGAGAAAAATAAATAATTTTTTCTGGAACATACCAATCCCATACTCCATGACGTGCGTTTTCCAAAGCAAATTTCCATCGCTCCTCACTTTCTGTCAGCAAATGTTCCATCAACTTCCGCTCAGTAATATCCCGTATCAAACCGAGCATATGTTTATTACCATGAAGCTGCAAAATTTTTCCGATTACAGAGATCCATCTCAGACTTTTATCATCAACCCTATAAATTCTACATTCAGTTTCTAAAGAAACATTGTTTTCCTCACTTTCTTTAAGAGCTTGAGCCATCATAAAGCGATCATCAGGATGAATGTGAGCTACAAACTTATCCATAGTCCATTCAGGTAATAATGAGGAATAACCAAAGATTTGGTCATGTAATAAGGTGCGATCTATTTTGTGAGTTTCTAAATTTAAGTTCCAAAAACCCTGTTTTGTTGTGCTTAAGCTAAACTCTAACTGTAATCGCTGCGTTTCCTGCTGTAATAATCTCTCTTGCTCTAACTGTTCTTTGCGCTTGTATTGCACATCATTGTTTTTCGCTAGATTGATGATCGCAATAAATGCAACAGTTGAAAACAAACAGCCAAGAATCATTGTCCCTACTATTTCAATGTTATTGATATATGCTGTATGTTCATATCTTTGGATACGCAAATTATGTAACGATATTTCTTCAGCACGTATCGTATTGATTAGCGCATTAAGTTGCGCGAATATTTTTTCATTTTGTCCTAAACGTGATAGCCAATTGGTTTTATTTGAATGCCCCACCTTATTATCATTAGATTGAATGAGTTTATTTAATACAGTTCCAAGTTCTTTAATTCTGCCTTGTTGCATCGAGTTATCTACGGTCAGTAGTTTTAAATCCACCAATTTCCTTTTTGCATTCGTAATCGCAGTGCCATATAAAGACCAATATTTTTTATTATAAGTCATGACATAGAACTGAAATTGTCTTTGTACTTCGATGAGATTTAAAGACATTGCATCAATAGTACTAATGACAACGGCACTATGCTGTATCCATTGGACGTTAGTAGAACGTTCTTTTAGCTGTTGAATGACGGCAACGCCACTAACAATCAAAATAACCAATGCTATAAAAAACGTACTATAAATTAGTTTGGCTTTTCTGAACCGCAATGCTTCCATAGAAGTCCTATTCTTATTTAAAAGCAAAACTCCTCTAATGCTGTCTTGGTTGAGATGATTTATTAGTACAATTATAGCAGGATAGTTTGATCTACATTGAGAAAGCCAATTTAGAAACCGTATGTCTAAAAACAAACTCTTGATGCATTTTAATATTCACTTAAGAAAAATAATGTACAATTAAAATCCTAATTTTATAACTTCTTTAAAGAGTAAATAGTAATGAAAGATCGTTACGGTAGAAAATTCCACAGAAACGAAATCCTCAATGCAGATCTAGTGGGCATCACCGAGATAAAGGCGTTAGATGATTTCACAGCTGAAGAGCTAAAAGAACAGGCCGTACTAATCACTGATCCCGATGGTCGTAAAAGATTGTATTTATTCTCTGAACTTCAAGAACATTTCAAAGCAAGTCATTACTGTCGTTTAGTGGATCCTTTAACGAGACAAGACATTATTAACCAAGTACCTGAATTTCAACCTGGAATTGAATTCGAACAAAATGCCCCTCATTATAATGCCCATATCTTAGACAAGCATCCTGAGTTTATTCCCCTATTAAAAACTTATGTCAAAGAAATATTAAACATAAACGATAAAATGGCATTCATAGATACAGATAAAGACGATATTTTCGCTAACAAAAGTGAAGAGTTAGATAGATTCTATCAAGCTGTTGCGGATATGCC
This sequence comes from Legionella fallonii LLAP-10, assembly GCF_000953135.1. NCBI lineage: Bacteria > Pseudomonadati > Pseudomonadota > Gammaproteobacteria > Legionellales > Legionellaceae > Legionella > Legionella fallonii. The sequence goes on from NZ_LN614827.1 coordinate 3,539,846, forward strand.
TCCCCAAAAACAGGATGCATTTTTCTCTTTATTTATTACTAATAGGACACTCTATAGAACATTAACGCCTAGAGGAGAACTATGGACTTTTCCTGCTAAATGGATCCCCAATGAGCACGATCCTGTAGAGCAAAATAATTATCAATGGGCGATAGAGTTTGGAAAATATAGCCCCTATGGACAAAGAAATGTCTTGACCGGTGATGCTTTTTCAAACCCGGAAAATGCTTGTTTGCACTCATGGGGAATGGATGTCTTATATCTTTTATTAGAATATCATATTGGTACTAATAAACCGTTTCAACTCTTTGCTCTAGAGACTAACGAAAGTTCCTATAGAATGGAGGAAGCCCTTAGGCAAAGGATTAAACAACAAATTGCCCCGGGCTCACTAAATCCACAAAAAGGACAAGAAGCTTTTAAGCAAGCTCAAGAAGCGGCTAACCATAATTCTGAACCAGAACCTATAGAGCCTGGAGATACCCTAGAATCTACAACAACGATAGCCAAATTAGATAAATCATGTACCCAATACATGGACTATATTCTGGCAAAGTTGAAGAGAGAAAAAGGAGGTAATTACCCATTACCCAATGAGCTGTCCTCTCAAAATGATTCCTTGAGCAAAAAATACAAAGCGGTATATGAACTATATGTTTCATTACACCAGCAAGGACCTTTGCTTGATGATGACGATCGCCTCGATGAATTTACTAACCTATATAACCAAAAAAACAGACAGGAAACCATTGCGTCACACAGAGACTCGTTTGGGATAAGACTCTTAAATATGGTGGCGTCTATATTATCTTTAGGTATAAAGAATCTAATAACCAGTTATTTTACTGAAGGCTATTATGGATTTTGGAACTCTAGAGGGGCCAATTTTAATGAGGATGTCTCTGCTACATTAACTAAGCCCTTAACAATAAATCAGTAAAAATAGGCTTGTTTCTGTAGTGTCGCCCGACAAAATATCCTCGCCATAACTCCTATTCGAAAAATCACGCGAATAGGAGCAGCCATATTTCTTTGTCGCCTTCCTTATAGCGTCGGGCAATTTGTTGCTCGACCGACAATACCAAAGACTATTCCATAATCCCACCGCCTTTATTAGTGCGCCGTAAATAATCGACAAGATTTCTTGGTCTATAAGTCTTATCTTGCTGATAGCGCTCTAAAACAGAAACATGTATTGATTGACAACTTTCTTTGCCTTCAGGCTCTATTTCTTCCCCTATCCTGCGATAATAGGGAGGGAATAATCTATACAAACCGGTTCTGGAGTTGCTATATGTTTGCATCCAATCAGGTTTAAAATCAATGGCCTTAAACCCTAGTCCCAAATTTGTTGCTTTATCAATTATCCACTGCAGCGTAATATCAGATAGCCCTATTGCTCCACCACCGCCTACATCATCATGTACGCCAATAAACCAAACTTGCTCCATAACCTGATGGACATCCACTTTATCTTTCATCCATAATGCTGGTTTAAAAAAAATTCGCTGTTCATCAATAGCGATTGCTTGATAAGCATAGGCCACCGTAGGACTGAGATTATAATCATGAAAGCTATACCTTTTGGTAAAAATACCATTGAGTAATAATGGATTTCCTAAGGTACCCACCGTATCCCATACGCCAAGAAATTTAATAGGAGTACTTTCCTCCACAGCATATTGCTGGCGAAAAAGTGCCGTCTTAGCGTTACCCTCAGGTGTATTTAATGTCCTTGAATTATAAAGATGAAACCCTTCCTCCACTTTATTTATACTATCAATACGAACTATTCCACAATGTTGAATCAGGCCAACTAATTCGCGTACAGTAAATGCTCCGCGGCTAAAACCCAAAAGAAACAATTCATCACCGGGTTCATAATGTTGTACGAGATAACGATAAGCATTTAATATATTTTTAAACAAACCGTTACCAGTGATTCCATCGATTAAACGCCGCAATAGGCTGCCATGAGTGCCAACACCAGGTTCATAAAATAATTTTTGTTCTACACCTAAATAGATATCTAATACTGCATTAGCAACTTTCACTACATTAGTTATCGCGGGTAGCCCATTAACTTGAATATTGCGATAATCCCAAGTCCCATCACAACAAATGATAATTCGTTTCATAAAATCAGATCACTAATGGGCTCAACAGTATTAACAGGTAATTGGTTTTGATAAGGAAAAATAATATGCTCATCCATATTATCACCTAGTTTTATTTTATGATTTTTAGTTAAACCTAAAATTGTTGCCTCATGAATGCATCGCTCTAATTCGTGGATAAGCGCTTTTGTTTGCTTATAAAGTAATCCAGAAAAGACTTGATTCTTTTTGAAATAGTCATCACGTAGAATCTTTCTGAACGCCATCAAATCAAACTCTTTTTCAGGGGTTTCTTTAAAACAAGACAAAATAGTATGCAAGGTATTTATTTGCTCCTTTCTTTTTTCTCTCATAAAGAAGGTTAAAAAACTATTGGAGCCCTCTAACAGAGTAGTAACATGAAGTTGCATCTTTGCTTTTAACCTCTTTATCACGTGAGGTAAATTAACACTAAGTGCTTTTTTTCTCTGTTCAAGAATCACTCCGCGTAGTGCTTGTAACTTTGCCCCTTCCTCCAACCAAGAAGAGTCATTAAGTTCTCCCTCACTCGCACCTAAAAAACACAACATCTTTAAGACATTATCATGTAATCCTACAGAGTTTTTCGAAATAAAAGATCGCTGTAATCGATAACTATTAAAAGAAAAAGGCTCTATCTTTTCACGCATATATTTTGAATGAAACACATGCCCCTGAAATAAAGCGTCTGCAATTGCTAGAGGACCTGTTGTACAGACTACAATTGATTTTAGATAAAGTGATCGTTCTTTTCTCATGAGTACAGTAACTAATTCTCTATCGGGCAATGACAGCATTTTTTTAATTTCATAATATTCCTGACTAAAAAACAACCATTTAATTAGTCCAAGTTGCTTCTTAAGATCTTCTCGTAGCTTTTCTATTATGGACTCATCCGTGTCTGTTGGAGAAACCCGATGAAAATCAATAAACCTCTTCTCATCACTCATTATTTTATTAATATGCCCTCTGAGCTTGCGTGATGAGATTGGTTTCGTTATTGGAAAAATAGACTTTGATTTAGCAATGTATATTGATTCTGAACGATTGCGCAAAAAACCAAATAGATAACGATTAATCAGGCTATCGCCAACAAGTTCTTTTTCTGTTTTTTCTATAAAATCATTAGTATAGGTATTTAAAATCTTGATAAATCCATCTTGTATTTTTTCTATATCGCCTTGCGCCGCAAGAGGGTCAACCACTGCGATGTAATCATTGTTAGATAGAATAACTTCCTTATTTCTAATTTTTAAACTACCAATATTCATCAATAAAGGTGAATGAACCTCAACTGTATCAGAAAGCATAGAGGTATCTACAGGAACATCAAAGTCAGTGTAAGTCCCACATGAATAAACAGGAGACAACCATCTAATAATGTCGCTGGCAACGGCTAAATTACCACCATGATGCAAATAATTAATTTCATCTTGATAATATTCATATAATTTTTTTTCTCTATCCGTCTTAAGCAATGCAGCCAATTGAGCCGCATCGATAGGAATAATTGAATATTCACCGCAAAATTGATGTAAATCGGCAACAGTATGGGTCTCTAATAACGATGAATCATATACCAGATTTATCGAGTCCTCTGAATTTCTGTAACGCATCTCAATTAAACGCATCTGATTTTCATCATTCAGAAATACATTAGGATCATTACTAAACCAAATTTTTACGTGAAAATGTGGGTTATATAGATATTGTTGTTTTTGTTTTGACATATGAAAATTCCATTTAAATATGTAAAAATTCCATAACTCACTTAGCCATTTTATTACACGCTATAAAGACCAGACTGATAGGATTTATCCATCCACTATAGAAACAGCTGCATATCCCGATAATCACTTCAAGTCTGCTTATTAAAATTATAAAACATAAAAATCATTCTTGTGGGGCAAGACGATTAAAATTTTATGAGAAATATTAATTAGGCCTCTTTCGATACAATAGAGTTTCGCAAGAAGTCTATTATTTATAATAAAATTAATTGATATTATCTTAAGCGCCGTTGTCTGATTGTCTTGATACCTGAGTTGCCAAATATTTTTCCATATTAGATAATTCTCCGTTATATCCATAAAAAGGAAGATTCTAGTGAAGCGATCGATGTTCGTATGGTTTTTGCTTATTTATTTTGTTAAACAAGTTGTCTATGCCCAAACTTTACCAGAGAAAATTGATGCGTTAATTAAAAAGGAATTACCTCTTGCAACTGTTGGCATTCTTGTTAAAGATGCGCAAACAGGCCAAGTCATTTATAAGAAAAATGCGGATACTTTGTTATATCCCGCCAGTAATATCAAATTATTTACTGCCGCATCGGCATTATATCAATTGAAACCTAACTATCATTTTTTAACCACTTTATCCCAAAAGAATAATAACTTTTATATCACCTTTACAGGTTCACCCTCGTTAACCATTGCTGAATTTAGCGATTTGTTACTCAAAATTAAAAAAAGTAATAGTAAAACAATTAATGGCAATATCATTATAGACAGCACTCATTTTAAGGCGCCCGCTTATCCTGGAGGGGTATCTTACGATGATCTCGGTTGGTACTACACTGCACCAACTACTGCGTTGATCTTAAATGAAAATGCTGAAACCTATGAAGTAATTAGCTCCAAAAAATTGAGACAAGCAGTGACCATAAAACCCAAGGCAGAAGAGAAAAATTTAACTATTATTAATCAAATTATCTCTGTAGATAAGGAGGAAGAAAAAGATCATTGCAGTTTTAATATAGAAATTGAGCCTCATAATACACTGCGTCTCTATGGCTGCATGGTTCAAGAGAAAGCCCCGAAAGCAATTCAGTTGGCTGTTCCTGATCCAGTTTACATGGCAAAAGACATTATTAAGAAAACCCTAAAACAAAACAATCTAACATTAAAAGGACAAATCCTCGAAGGAAAGGCTCCACTTGATGCTCAAGTGATTGCCCAACATCAATCTCACGATTTAGTGCAGCTTATTACTCACATGTTGAAAGAATCAGATAATCTCTATGCCAATAGCTTAACCAAAGAATTAGCCTTTTCTGTAACAAAAGAGGGATCTATCAAACAAGGCATATTCGCTATGAAACAAATATTAGCGGAACATACTAATGTGAATATGAATCAAATTGAACTCACAGACGGTATGGGAACCCGCTATAATCTGGCAACGCCAAGACAACTTGTCTTGCTTCTGGCAAATTTGTATAACGATAAAGAATTGCGCCCTATTATAATAAAAGCACTACCTCAAGCAGGGGTGTCAGGAACCTTAATAGGTAGAATGAAAAAGACGAAGTTAGAAAAACTGGTAATTGCTAAGACAGGAACCATGCATGATATCTCATCTTTATCGGGTTATATTGTTAATCCTAAAGCAAGAACGTTGATCTTCTCCATAATAATCAATGGCGTAAATAAACCTATAAATGTTGCAAAAACACTCGAAGAACAAATTCTATTAACTATTGTTGGAGATATTCCAAGTACTCCTGAAATTGAAAATGCTTACGGTTAAAGAATATCTTCTTAGATTCACTCGTCACAGAAGGTATGAATGAACATTCACATTGACAGAGCTGATCATATTGTTTTGACCATCGCCGACATTGATAAGACTGTAAAATTTTACCAAACCGTGTTAGGTATGAAAAATTAAGGAATTTATATACTGTGGAACGGTTCGTGACTGGGGATACAACTTAACGTAAGTTTCGGATAAGACAGAGTTTTTAGCCTGGGTGCGGCACTAGCGTAACCCAGGATCAAAATAGACTTTATTGCACCTTATTAGCGATACAAAGAACGTCTAATGCGGTGTTTATCCTGACTTTTCCTGCCACATCGTTCCTGAGTTATGCTAACGCTGTCCCCAGGCTACATCCTGCAACCTTATCCGACTCCCACGATGCGGAGAGAGGACAAAAGAGGAATAATATTTCGACAGCACGAAAAGTCCTCTCGCCCCTGAGGTATCCCCACAAAATTATAACATCTCTCGAATTACCGCGGCTTGATCACGGTATCCACACGTTGCTTTATTAAATCACCTCTATCTCTTCAATGAAGTTGTTAAAAACGAGTCTATTTCTTGGGCTTAAACTAACAATTACCCCTCTTGTAGATACAGGGGTCAAGCCACGGTAATTCGATCTTTAATCAATATTGGGGGGAATACATCAGCCCTCGCCCGCGCAAGGAGTTTTGTTTGGAAATCGATAATAAATCGCGGGAGAGGGCTAGGGAGGGAGAGGGTATTAGCAACATCACCTAAGCTCTATTTACTTGCCAAAACACCATCTATCTGATGTAAATGCTTTTCTAAAGAGCCTTTATTATTCTCAAGGACTGCAGTTGCGTTTGTGACCATACGCTTTTGTAACTCTTGATTTGTGTGTAATTCAATAATGGCATCAATTAACTCGTCAGCTTGACTGACCAAACGAATTGCCTGTGCTGCTTCTAGATCACGACAAATAGTTTTAAAATTATGAACTTGTTTACCACTAAACACGGGGACATTCATGGCAATTGGCTCAAGCACATTATGACCGCCAACAGGCACAAAACTACCGCCAACAAAGGCAAAATCACTAATCAGAAATAATCCTAAAAGTTCGCCAAGGCTATCTAATACAACGACTTCATTGTCTCTGGATAAAGTATCAACAGTACTTCGCAATCCCGTATTAAATCCTGCCTGAACGCATAATTGATATACCGTTTGGAAACGCTCCGGATGACGTGGGGCAATTAATAAAACAACTTCAGGTATAGCCTTTTGTAATTTTCTTAAATGCGCCAGAATTTGTGACTCTTCATCTTCGTGGGTACTGGCTGCAATTACGGCGATTCGGTCTGCACCCCAATGCTCTTTTAGTGCATTAAATTTCCCACTATCTACAGTATGCGTTTGTAAATCAAATTTCATATTACCTAATACATGAACTAAATTTTCTTTAGCGCCTAAAGCAATAAACCGTTTAGCATCATCCTCACTTTGCGCTAAGATACCAGTAAATTGATTTAACACGGGTTTAAACAAAAACTTAAATTTCATATAGCCTTTTAAAGAACGCTCTGATAAACGTGCATTAGCCAGTAACAAAGGCACCTTAGCAGCGTGCGCTTGATAAATCAAATTAGGCCATAATTCGGTTTCCATGATGACACCAACTCGAGGTTTTTGTCTTTTAAAAAACCGCTTAAGCACATCAGGTAAATCATAAGGCACATATCGATGAGCCACTTTGCTACCAAAACGAACCTGTACTCGTTCAGAACCAGTTGGCGTCATTGTAGTGACTAGTACAGACCAGTTTTTGTCTAACATAGCATCGATTAACGGGGTAGCGGCAATAACTTCCCCTAAAGAAACAGCATGTACCCAAACATCAAAACCACTATTCTCTTTCTTATCCAGGCAAAATCGTTCTAATATACGCTTTCTATAAGCGGGTAAGCGTCTACCTTTCCACCATAAACGTAATAGTAAATAGGGAGTCAGTAAATACATCAAAAAGGAATAAATAAAACGCATAAAAATACCAATACAAAAAAGCAACAGTATATACCTAAAGCAGCCAATTATGCGATATGTTACAATTTAATTAAAACCTGTCACTTAACTCAGTCCTTTAAAAGCGTTACTTTTAAATTAGACTTTCTTATATAGCTGGCAGATTTTGCTTTGGTGTAAGGCGTCCCTGTTTTGATGAGTAAATAACGTAAACAAAAAAGTAGAGGATGTTTGCTATGGATGAAATCTATTCCATGGCCTAAAGTATAGACAATAGCTGGACTGATTCAATTTCTCAAGGGAATTATTTAGCAATGAATATTCGGGATTTTTTTATAACAAATGCCTGGTGGGGAAAAGTTCTCGGAGCTTGTTTTGGCTACATGATTCATGGCCCAATGGGAGCAATGTTTGGCATACTGCTGGGTAATTTTTTTGATAAAGGCTTGGCAAATCATTTTTCTAATCCTCATTTTTTATATCATGCGGAAAAACGTAAAATAGTTCAAAAAATATACTTTGAAGCGACGTTTAGCATTATGGGTCACATAGCAAAAGCGGATGGTCGCGTTTCCGAACAAGAAATTGAAATGGCCAGGTTACTTATGACGGAAATGCACCTGAATCGTGAACAAAAAGAATTAGCCAAGCACTTATTTAACGAAGGCAAACAAACTTATTTCAAATTGGATGCAGTCCTCACTCAATTGCAAAATGCCTGTAAAGATAATCGTGAATTGTTAAAATTATTCATAGACATCCAATATAGGGCAGCACAAGTCGATGGTTTATCCACAAAAAAAATTCAGGCCTTGGATCTCATCCTGTCTCGATTGGGGTTTGCCCCTTTACATCAGCAATATCGCTTCTACGAAGACTTTAATTACACGGCTTATCATCACTACCAAGAATATCAAGAACAACAACGCCAACAAAATCAACAAAAAAATAATACAAACTCTTCTTCATCCTCTTACAAACAAAATTATTATAAGCCAAGAGCTTCTGTAAATCATCTCGACCATGCCTACGCATTGCTTGAAGTCCCCGCCAATGCAAGTAAGCAAGAAGTCAAACAGGCTTATCGGCGCTTATTAAGTCGAAATCATCCCGACAAATTAATTGCTCAAGGTTTGCCCGAAGAGATGATTAAAATGGCAAATGATAAAACACAAAAAATAATGAAAGCTTATGAATTAATTTGTAAAACTAAGGGTTGGTAAAACGATTATTCGGGTTCAATCGGATCATCAATAAATCCGGCCCAATCAGAGTGATCTACTTTGGCAATATGGCTAGCTGCCGAATAAACTGGTTCAATATAAGAAACCAAAATTGGTGGGGGCTCAGGTTCAGACTCTGGCAATTTGGCCATCCAACCATGAATAAAAGCCAACAACATTTTTTGACTGTAGCGATAATCATGATGTGCCCCAGGCATCTCAATAGATTGATAGTTATGCCTCCCAAACTCCTTCTCTCTTACCTCCATTTGATATAACACGGCATCGTAATCGAATTGACCGGCTATATCGAATACAGGAAAACGCAGTTTTTTAAGTTTACTCCAATTAGTATCGTCATAAGCAGAAAGCATGATCAATCCATTGATCATTTTAGACTGAGGCCTACTAAAATACTCCAAGGATTGATTCAGTTGCTCTCCATAATGAACCAATACAATACGTTTATTTTTGTGTTCACGTAGAATATTAATAGTAGGTGGAATTTGTTTTACCCAAGGAACAGGGCTGTCTTTAGTACAATTTAATAAAACTACAGACCAGCCATAACTAGATAATTGTTCAGCAACATGAGTTAATAAAATGGGAGATTGAACCACATCCTCACCACCGCTAATAAGCAAGACCGCACCATAATGCTTATTACCAGCGGGCCAATAAGACAAATCGATAGGATTCTGATTTACTTTAATTACCAGAGTGTCTGCCCCGCAGTGGGAGCTGAATAAGAGTAGAAGAAAAAGAAAAGCAGTCCTTATGAAATGGTTCATATATCCCTAAAAACCTTTTATTCTGCCCACCGCGCTTTATGCGCGGCATCTAGCAGTTCGCTCTCTAATAGAGAGAATGTTTCTAATTTCTAATAGCATTTTGGATACCGTGCATACAGCACGGCTCTACTAATATCCTAATACTTTTAATAATAAACTGTAACAGCCCTTATTCATTTGAAAATTCGACGCCCGCTTCGTCCAGCATGACACGAGCTTTCTCTGATAAAATTTTATGGGCTAATGCTGTCGGATGTACCAAATCAAAAAATAAATAACCATCACAAGCATCACTACCTATTTTAGGTTGAGTGCGAGCAACAATATTTAAAACTGATTTGTTAGTTAAATCATCAACTACAGAATTAACGCACGTCTCCGTGATGTTATTAAATCCATATTCTCCTGCATGTTCAAGTACGTCATCAAAAGCTCTATTTAGATCAAAAAACAACCACTCAATATCTGGATATTTTTGTTTCAAATCAGCAATGGTCTCATTTAATGATTTATTATGTTGCGTTGAGAAATAACTAAAGACATCGGCTGAGCCAAACTCATATGCGGCAGGTGTACGTCCTAAATCAGGTATGTTGAGAAGTAATATGTGCTTAGCACCTTTTTGCACTAAACGATCTAATCCTCGAGCAATACCTGTATTCACCTGTTTTAAAGTTTGCTCTACCTCACTTGGCATACCGAGATAATTATTCGCACCAATCCAGACAACATAAAGGCTGTCAGCATTTGCCTCTTTATAATCATCAAAGTAATTGTCCATCTCTCTTTTTAGAGTGAATAGTGCATCGTCGCCATCATCATCCGATACCCCTGACCCACCAAAAGCATAATCAAGCAAATGAGATTGAGGATCTTTAGGAAAATACGAAGCAGTTAAGTGTTCAATCCAGACAGGACCATTAGAGAAACGTCCTTCAAAATATGGTGGTGATTGAGGTAATTGATGTTTCATAAATTCATAAAGATTTCCATTATCAGACAAACTATCCCCAAATACGACTATGTTGTGAAGCGGAGTTGCTGCAACAATGCCAGAGAATAAAAAAGCACCTATGGTTGTTATTAGCTTCATGGATACCCTTAATTAATTGATTTTTTTTAGAAAAAAAAGGTTCATCATTATATTACAAAATAAGGCAATTAATCAATTTTCTCATGATCTTATTAAAGTGATAATGAAGCATCACTTTTCTATTGCTCTATGAACCTAACCTATTTATAGTGACTATTTATGGGCACTGACGCCTCCAAATAATAGACCTCTTCAGGGAGACTGTAATGACTAAGTTTGAAAAGGACTTCTTACTACAATGCCTAGACTCTATAGCAACTATTATCTCAGATAAAGAAGAGATAAAAAGGGTCGTTTTAATTTTTAGTCAAGGTAATGAGGAAGATCCACGTTACCAAATACAATCAAAAATTACTGATTCAGCAGACTGGACGGCCGAAGAAAAAATTGTACTATCAGCTGCTGTTTTTGAGGCAACAGCCCGTGCCAGCTTTCAGTTTTGCACTCGTGAAGTATTAACCTCTAAGGTAGAGGCAGCAACCACTTTGCTCAGAGACCGCTATTTGTCTTTAATTACCCAAAATACAGAGTCAGACAATAGATTGGCTTCGGTAAGAAAGAACATCGACCAGATTAAATTACAAATTGATAAGGAACCGGTCGAAGTATCTAAGCATTATTCTGATGAAGGATCTAATCCATATACCTTCTTCAAGGTTGCTGCTGTTGTGGGATTAGGGCTAGCTGCAATAACTACTGTAGCGTTCACACGATAATAGCGTTAGCACCTCTACCCCTCTTCCTCGAGGGAGAGGGGATAAGAGATGAAATAATCGATAGCACGAAAGATCCCTCGCCCGCGCAAAGTGTTTTTTGTTTAGAAATCGATAACAAATCGCGAGAGAGGGTTAGGGAGAGGCCTTAGAAATGCATTTCCGCCTTCACCTAACGCTATAAGCCCAAATGACCCAACTTACTTTATTACGCCTCACTACCAATCAAAGTGATGTTCAACTGGCGGCCACAAACCCAGGCCTTAGTTAAATCTTGCATTACCTCTTTAGACATCCCTTTAGGCAAACGTACGGTGGAATGCTCTTCATGAATTTTAAGGCCAGTAATGAACTTACTTTGCAAACCGGCTTCATTAGCAATAGCACCAACGATATTACCTGGTTTGACTCCATGAACTTTACCCACATCAATACGGAATAGATCTTGAGATGATGATACATCACCACTAAATTTTCTGCGGTTATCGCCCAAAGTCTTGCGATCATTGCCAAAACCTTTTTTATCACCACCAAAACTTCTTCTATCATCGCCGCCGCGAGAACGTTCAAATTTACCATTGGAACGCCCTTCTTTTGCTGGCTGTGATGCTGATTTTGGTGAAGACATTTCTTTTTGCCACGGTTTGTCTTTATGCAATAATAAAGCGAGAATTGCGGCAACATCTAAAGCAGAAACATTACTTTCCTTAATATATTCTTCAATAATACGCTTATATGAATGAAGATTAGCATGCTCTAAGCGAGCGGTAATGTTTGCCAAAAAGCGCTGCTGTCGAGCAACTTGAATCATATGATCATTAGGAACATTCACTTTTTCTATACGTTGACGAGTATGTCTCTCAATAGAGCTAATTAAACGAGACTCTTTAGGTGTCACAAATAAAATAGTCACCCCAGAGCGACCCGCTCTTCCAGTTCGACCAATACGATGAACATAAGTTTCGTTATCATGTGGCATATCGTAATTAATCACATGAGTTACTCGTTCTACGTCCAATCCGCGAGCAGCAACATCAGTAGCCACAAGAATGTCTATAGCTCCTTGCTTAAACTGAGCAATAATTCGCTCACGCAATGCTTGAGTAATATCACCATGAATGGCCATTGCCCTTAATCCATGCTCTTGTAATAATTCAGCCACTTCTTCGGTACTATTCTTGGTACGAACAAAGACAATCACGCCTTGATATTCTTCTACTTCTAGCACCCTAATCAATGCATCAGGCTTTTGATGGCCTGCAGCAAATAAAAAGCGTTGCTCAATACTCTTCACTGTAGCTGTTTCCATACGAATTTCGACAGAAGCAGGGTTATTTAAGTAAGTATTCGCTATTTGGCGTATACGATAAGGCATAGTAGCAGAAAACAAAGCCATTTGTTTATTTTCTGGTAATTTTGCTAAAATAGTTTCAACATCTTCTATAAATCCCATGCGCAACATTTCGTCTGCTTCATCAAGGATAAAGGTATTCAAACTACCTAAAGGTAAAGTACCTCTATCTATATGATCCAGTATGCGGCCAGGAGTACCAACCACTACTTGAGCGCCGCCACGTAATTGCTTTAATTGACGCCCATAATCTTGTCCACCGCATAATACAGCAATAGTAACACCCCGTTGATGAGCGCTTAACAATTCAAATTGCTCTGCGACTTGAATCGCTAATTCACGGGTAGGTGCTAAAATTAACGCCTGAGTGCTCTGCACTGTCGGTGATAAATTTTGTAAAATAGGTAATGCAAATGCAGCAGTTTTACCTGTTCCTGTTTGAGCCAAAGCAATTGCATCTCGCCCTTCTAATAGCAAGGGAATAGTTTGAGCCTGAATTGGCGATGGCTTGATAAACTTCATATCCTCTAGCGATTTATTTAACGCGGCTGAAAAATTAAAAGAAGTGAAGTTTGTTATTTCTTGAGTCATAAAGATCCTGATAAAATAAAGCGTAAACGAAATAAGGTTAAGTAACGTGAGTTCGAAATAAACAATAAGTATATTGTTATATGTCTACGCTACGTTAATTAATACAAAAATTACATAACCGCTTACGACTACCAGTCCTCTCAAAACTTAGCGAGGAATCTCTTGAAAATAACAAAGCCATGAACAGTTATAAAATTGAACAGTATAATAACAAAATAAGCAAGATTTTGCACTATATTTATTATTTTTCTCTTTACAGAGAATGACTTACTTATTGAATAATATAGTTTTTTTCAGTTAAATTAGATTTAAAAATAATTTTTTCTCTGCGATTTTATTGGCTATGTTTGCAATTTAGTCCTACTCTTATGTGCCGCGACTTGTTCGCGACATCCAGGAAATGGTTAAATAAAAATAAACGCAATTTAGCAAATTGTGGTCTTGATAAATGCCGCGAACACGCCGTGACACATAAGCAGCATTACCATTAATATTAAGCAATAAATACTACTTAAGCTCTAAATGACTTCCCTCAAAATTTGCCAACAACCCGTTATATTAAAGCAGCCAAACGACATGCCTGATCAATAGCGTGACGCGCATCCAATTCTAATGCCTTATAAGCACCACCCACTAAATGAACTGACTTTCCAGCTTGTTTTAAAGGGTTATACAGGTCTTTGAATTCAATCTGTCCTGCGCAAATAACAATGGTATCCACTGCCAGTAATTGCGGCTGACCATCTAGAGTAAGGTGTAATCCTTCATCATCAATTAAGTCATAAATTACTCCAGAGATCATTTGGACTTGTTTATGCTTTAGACTTAAACGATGAATCCAACCGGTTGTTTTACCTAAACGTTTCCCCATTTTTTCTTTCTTACGTTGTAACAAATAAACCTCACGCGGACTCGAAGAGCGTTTGGCCTCTTTCACTCCGCCTCGGTGTAGTCCTGTGACATCAATACCCCATTCATCATAAAATTGTTCTTTACTTGCGTGATGCTCATGAGTCAAAAACTCAGCAACATCAAAGCCAATGCCGCCTGCACCAATAATGGCCACCCGAGCTCCGACCTCCTTGCGCCCCATAATCACATCGATGTAACTCACGACTTTCTTATTATCTATACCTTTTATATCAGGGACTCGCGGCTTAATTCCGCTAGCTAGAATGACTTCATCAAAGTCCTCTAGCATAGAAGCTGTTGCTTCAGTATTTAAACGAATATCGACTTTAAATTTTTGCAGTTGATAATTAAAATAATTAAGCGTATGTTGAAATTCTTCTTTACCTGGAATTCGTTTTGCTAAATTAAATTGTCCTCCAAGACCATCGTTTTTCTCAAACACAGTTACCTTATGTCCCCGCTCTGCGGCTACTGCTGCAAAAGCAAGACCGGCTGGCCCCGAACCAACAACAGCAACAGATTTGGGTTGATGTACTGCTTGATAGACTAACTCTGTTTCATTGCATGCTTGTGGATTAACCAAACAAGATGCTGTTTTGTGAACAAATACCTGATCCAAACAGGCCTGATTACACGCAATACATACATTAATAGCATCACTTTCCCCTAATTTGGCTTTTTCAACAAACAGAGGATCCGCTAAAAATGGTCTTGCCATAGAAACCATATCGGCCATGCCCGACTCTACTACGTGATTGGCCAACTCCGGTGTATTAATACGATTAGAAGTAATCACGGGTATAGTGACTTCAGGCTTTAAATGTTGGGTTATATGAGTAAATGCTGCAGAGGGCACCATGGTGGCAATGGTTGGTATACGTGCTTCATGCCAACCAATACCTGTATTAATAATGCTAGCCCCCGCTTGCTCTATTGCTTTGGCTAAAGTGACGATTTCATCCCAACTACTGCCTTGAGCAATTAAATCCAACATGGACAAACGATAAATAATGATAAATTTCTCGCCTACGACCTCTCTAACTTGGCGAACCACCTCAACGGGAAAACGGATACGATTCTCATAACTCCCCCCCCATTCATCTTGACGTTGATTGGTATGAGATACGATAAATTGATTAATTAAATACCCTTCACTTCCCATAATCTCCACGCCATCATATCCAGCGAGCTGAGCCAGACGAGCACAACGAGCAAAATGGTTGATGGTTTTCTTAATCCGATTTTTACTCATGACCCAAGGTTTAAATGGGCTAATAGGGGATTTAATGCCACTGGGAGCGACAATGAAAGGATGATAACCATAACGTCCTGCATGTAGAATTTGCAAGGCGACTTTTCCCCCTGCCTCATGCACTGTATGCGTGACTACTTCATGTTTTTGTTGTTCTTTATGATTAGTCAATTTTGCTGAAAACGGAGCCAGACGTCCAGCACGATTTGGAGCAAAACCTCCGGTAACAATTAGAGCGGCGCCACCTAATGCCCTAGCGCGATAAAATTCTGCTAAACGTTTTAAACCTTCTTTATCCTCTTCAAGCCCCGTATGCATAGACCCCATGAGTACTCGATTTTTTAACTGAGTAAATCCTAAATCTAAAGGCTGAAACAGGGATTTAAAAGGGGTATTATCAATTCTCAATTCCATGAGGACTCTCTAATAATTAAATACTTAACAAAGAAGTATAAACCCTACTGGTTATACAGCAACCACTTTTTTATCTAAAGGCATATTTAAGTCATCTTTTGTTTGATAGTGACGAGAAATTAAAGCACCAAACAATGCCAGCCCACCACCAATTAAAGAAATTAATGAGGGTTGTTCGCCCAGGACAATAAAACCCAACACGGTAGAAACTATGGGCAAAGAGTATAAAGTAGTCGAAGCTGTAGATGCAGTCAGTTTTTTCAGTACATAACTCCACCCAACATAAGCTAACGCGGCGGGGAAAATCCCCATATAAACCACCGCAGCAGTAGACTGATAATCAGCTATTTTAATCTCTTTCACTAAATCAGGAGTATAGAGCAATAACAGTAAAGTCCCCCCCCACATGACCCAAGCAATAGTAGTAACAGGATGGTATTTATTCAAAAAATTCTTTTGGATAATGGTTAAAATAGCCCCCATCAAAGCAGACACTAACACCAATAAAATACCTTGCCTCATCTCGCTATGGAAACCTTCACCAATGGCCAATAAAAATAAACCCAACAGGCTAATTAAAATCCCTACCCATGCAGCCCCGGCTAATTTTTCCTGAAAAAAAATGAAAGAAAACAATATAGTAATTACCGGCATTAAACCTACAATGAAACTAGCCACTCCCGCCGACACCGAAATTTCACCGTAATTAAGGCAGATATTGTAAATACCAATGCCCAGCATTCCCCCAATGAGTAATTGCACGCGATCTTTCCATGGCATCTGTTTTCTAACTTCTTGATAATGATAAATAACCGCTATAAAGAAAGAGGCAACAAGAAAACGCAATAAAGCAAGAGGCCCTGGAGAATAGTCGGCCAGAGCAATTCTTATTCCAACAAATGCTGAGGCCCATAAAACGATAGTGCCTACTAAAATACAATTCACTTTGAAGGATTGCATAATTCAATACCGAAATAAGCAAGAAGAATATTCTATCAGAGACGCTGCAAACCAACCAGTCTGCATAGGACCTGAGACCATTGGTCTCTTTTAGAAGTAGGCATTGTATGCCTACCGCCTCGATTAAGTTAAAGATAACCTAAGAAATAACACATAGCATAAAGACTGCAGATTATGACCTATTACTTAAACGAGAGTATGATGAATATAGTGACACTAAAATACACAACTGACTTCATTCTAAGATTGGTTTTCTAAACTATTTTGATGAACAACAAACACGCACAGATAAAGTGTTTGATGCATTAAAGCAACGACAAAAATCACGTAACATCTTAATAAACCCGAGATGACATTTTTTCTCGAACTTATTGATAAGTTACAAAATTATCCCATAACCACTTATTTTCAAAGAAAAAATTTAATCAATACAGGTCTAGAATAAATCCTCTTCTTGAGTAATACTAGCTAAAAAATAACTCAAGGAAAGAGAATGAATAAACTAATTGCGCTATTTATTGGTTCTTTATTCAGCATCAATGCAATTCATGCTGCATCCATTACAGCGACGATACATGCAACAGGCGCCAATCAAGAATCTTTAGGAACGGTTATCTTTAGTGAAACCCCTTATGGATTGCTCATTGTTCCTGACTTACATAACCTGCCCGCAGGATTACACGGATTCCATCTTCACCAACACCCCAATTGTGGAAACAGCGGCATGAGCGCTGGAGGACATTATGATCCAGCCAATACTAATAGCCATCAGGGCCCTTATGGCAAAGGACATTTGGGAGATTTACCCGTTCTCTATGTTACTAGTGAGGGCAAAGCAAACACCCCTACTTTAGCTCCTCGTTTAAAATTAAAAAATTTGAAGGGTTTAACCGTAATGATCCATGCCAATGGCGACAATTATAGTGATACTCCCCCATTAGGTGGCGGCGGTGCTCGTGAAGCCTGTGGTGTGATTGGTAAGACTTAATCTAAAGTGCCCCCGACTAAACTTTAGACGAATGAAGCAAAGGATCATATCAATATACATGACTGAAGCCGAGTGAGCTTGCAACGCTGTATAAAGTTAAGTGGGGTACGCTATATCTCATCAACTGGCTAACTGCCTGCAAACAAAAACAGCATGAATCACTGCACTAATCCTACCAATACGCGCAATAGTAGCAGCTGACAACCCATGCTCCTGCAATTGACGCGTGTGTGAACTAATGCAAGTGCCACATCCATTAAGTGCAGAAACCGCTAAAGACAAAGTTTCGAAAGTCACTCTATCCACCCCAGGATTCATCATTCCTTGCATGCGTAACCCCGCAGGAATATGCCCAACCTCCGCGCTTCCAGTGAGATGGGTGAAACGATAATAAATATTAGTCATAGCCATTAAAGAAGCAGCCAATTGCGCCGCATTGACTAATGGCTCATCAGTAATTGCCTCTTTCAACTCCGTAACGAGTTCTTTATCACCTAAAGAATAAGCAACAGCCAGGGCAGAACCTAAGATCTGCCCTTCAGTTAACCCATCATTTTGTGATAAATCCAATACTTTACTAAGATTTAAGCGAATATCTTTAGCAATATCTGGAATACCTTGTTTTATATTCTCTAACATGATGCATACCTCAATTCAGAGTTATTATAGATGAATAGTTTCTTCGCCTTTTTTCCAATTACACGGGCAGAGCTCATCTGTCTGTAACGCATCGAGGACTCGTAAGACCTCATTAGTATTGCGCCCAACATTTAAATCAGTAACCATCACAAAACGAGTGATACCTTGTGGATCGACAATGAATGTAGCTCGCTGTGCGACTCCTTCTTGCCCATCTAAAACGCCTAAACTTTGAGTTAACTCTCGTTTCACATCAGCCAACATTGGAAAAGGAAGATCTTTTAAATCCGGATGCTGATTCCTCCATGCTAAATGCACAAACTCACTATCGATGCTAGCTCCTAGAACTTGTGCATCTCTGTCGGCAAACTCTGAATTTAACCGACCAAAATCTGCAATTTCAGTGGGACAAACAAAAGTAAAATCCTTAGGCCAAAAAAACACAACCAACCATTTTCCTTGATATGTTTCATTAGTAATCATTTGAAAAGCATTATTCAAATCATTGCTTACGGTGGCCTTTAATTGAAATTGTGGAAATTTTTCACCAACTGTAACCATCATTTTCTCCTCAATAAAATGTTCTTCACTCACTGTTAACTTTAGATGAAAACAATTGATAAATAAAATCAATTATATTTATAAAATCGATAGAAATTATAAATTGATAATGTGTTTTGCAATTCATTATGCAAAAAATTTGGCGTTTATGATTTTTATAAACTACTTTTAAAGAAGGGATAGATAAGGAATATTGTATGAAAGCGCCCTTCTCTGCATTGATAAAATCGTTACAGTCTGTCTTTCATTTGGAAGTAATGAGAAATGGAAAGTACATTTATCCAGCAGTTCAACTGCTGCGAGAAGCCATGGAACATTATAATCCTAATGCTACCAATACGTTCCTCTCTTTGCAAAAAGCGATTATAGACGCAATGCCTTATATTCGAAAAAGGCATGTTAGTCTTGATGTAATTAAAACAGCGATGGATGCTCTAGCAGCAATACACCAAACTCAGTCTATAGATTGGACTAGGGTAAAAACACATACCCAAGCCTCGTCACGCTTTCAGTTTGGCTCTCATCATGCAACAAAAGATACTGATTTAATTACTTGGATTACCAGCAGAACAGGAAAGTCTTTTTTTCAGTTAGAACCGAATGAAGTCACTCAGGCCCTCATTGACAATAAGAATAAACTTGGATTTAGCCAAAAGTTAAGCTCCTATTTGAAAAAAAATCCTGATTTTTTATTTCATCTCATCATGGATTCGGAAAAGAATTTTATTAAAATTTGCCATAGTCGGTTAATTCTCTATTTAACTGATCAACAAATAGCAAAATCAATAATCAAACATATTGCCTCTTTTGTTCATAAAAAGGCCCAGCCCTTTGAACAAGTAGAGCAATTAGTGCATACGCTTAATGATATCTTATCTAATGGGCGATCAATCTCGACCCTATTACGCAATGCTGAAGCAAAACCCATTTTATTCAATTCGATATTTTTTCAACTATATCAAAGTGAAGGCTATGCTAAACATCAAGAACGAGTGCGGCTACCACAAGAAGAGCTTCTTGGTGAAGTGATGAAACCATATTGATGAGAACCAACCAGGCTACAAGTTACTCCTAGTCTTGAATTAAATTTTGTCGGCCAATTTGTTGCCTTTCGTCGCAAGCTCCTTGGACGACAGCACAGTTGGGCTAAACAAAGTGCAGCCCAACTGTGCGTCTCATATCACTTAGTCTAATAAACCTAAAGATTTAACTGTATCGCGTTCTTGTCTAAGCTCATTTAAGGTAGCATTAAATTTTTCACGGCTGTAATCATTTTGTTCCAAGCCTTCGACTACCTTTAACTCACCTTTTTCACGATGGCAAGGGAATGAGAAAATCAATCCTTCATCAACACCGTATTCTCCATCAGAGTGGCGGCACATAGAGAATGACTCACCAGCAGGAGTATCATTTACTAAATGATTAACGCCAGTGATAATGGCATTCGCTGCTGAAGCTGCTGAAGAAGAGCCACGAGCCTTAATCACTGCCGCTCCGCGCTGTTGTACTGTAGAAACAAAAGTATCTTTCAACCAGGCGTCATCATTAATTACTTTCGCTGCAGAAACACCATTAATTTTAGCATTATAAAAATCAGGATATTGCGTAGCAGAATGATTACCCCAAATGGTCATTTCGCTAACAGCAGTAATATCTACCCCTGCTTTTTTCGCTAATTGAGTACGTGCTCTTAACTCATCTAAAGTGGTCATTGCATAAAATCGATCATTAGGAATGTCCTTAGCATGATGCATTGCAATTAAACAGTTAGTATTGCAAGGATTACCCACGACGAATACACGAACGTCATCACTGGCATGATCATTAATAGCCTGACCTTGTTTCGTAAATATTCCGCCATTAATTTGTAATAAATCAGAACGCTCCATGCCTTGCTTACGTGGAACAGAACCAACCAATAAAGCCCAGTTAACTCCGTCCATAGCTTTATTCATATCAGCAGTACACACCACTCTTTTTAATAAGGGAAATGCGCAATCATCAAGCTCCATTGCAACCCCTTCCAGTGCAGGAAGAGCAGGTTCAAGCTCAAGTAAATTTAATTCTACATCAACATGCGCGCCAAACATTTGTCCTGATGCAATACGAAACAATAAAGCATAACCAATTTGTCCTGCGGCACCTGTAACAGCGACTCTAACTCGTTTATTTGTCATGTTATTTCCTCTTATTCAACCACTCTTTAACTAAAAATAGCGCAGCGATACTGCGCGCCTCGGTAAAATCTGGCTTTTCTAATAACTCCATACTCGCACTTAAAGGCCACTCGATCACCTCAGGAGGTTCAGGCTCATCCCCCGGTAAAGGAGAAGGATACAAATCTTGGGCAACTATTAACTCAAGACGAGCACCAAAGTATCCTGGAGCAAGTGTCAACGAGCGAAGCCAATGAAGTTTTCTGGCCGCATAGCCAGTTTCCTCTCGCAACTCCCTATTCGCAGCCTCCACTGGGCTCTCTCCATGATCGATAATCCCTTTAGGAAAGGCTAACTCGTAACTATCAGTTCCTGCACCATATTCTCTAACTAATACTAAAGACTCATCTGGCGTTAAAGCAACAATCAATACTGCGCCATGACCATGACTTTTTATCCGCTCAAAAATCCTTTGCGTGCCATTAGAAAACTCTAAATGCATTTCTTCTATAGTAAACAACCGTGATTTTGCAACTACTGTTCTTTGTTTGCACTTTGGTTTTTCACGCATGATTCGATATCACTTATTTTGTGACAAAACTGCGATCATGATACTATTGCATTCCCAAACAAGCCAGTCTAAAAATAGTAATGCTGCCTTTATCTTTATATATTCATATTCCTTGGTGTATTCGCAAATGCCCTTATTGTGATTTCAACTCTCATAAGAGTCCTGAGATCTTACCTGAACAGAGTTATGTTCAAGCATTAGTTGCTGATTTACAAACAGATGTTTCTTATTTCGGTGCTCGTGAAATTTGCTCCATTTTTATAGGCGGAGGCACCCCCAGCCTTTTTTCTGCAGAAGCATACAGAGTTTTATTTACAGAATTAAAAAAAATACTCCCCTTTGCTCAGAACATAGAAATTACCATGGAGGCCAATCCAGGAAGCGTGGAACAGCAACGCTTTACGGAATATAGACAAATAGGCATCAACCGCTTGTCCTTAGGTATCCAAAGTTTTAATCCTCAGCATTTAAAAGCATTAGGACGCATTCATGATGAGCAACAAGCTCATAGTGCCATCCAAGCAGCACGCCTTGCTGGATTTGACAATTTGAATCTAGACATCATGCATGGTTTACCCCAACAAAGTGTCGCTCAAGGCTTAGAGGATCTGACTACGGCTATAAACTATCAACCAGAACATCTGTCCTGGTACCAATTAACCATAGAACCTAATACTGTTTTTTACAAAGAACAACCCCCTTTACCTTCAGAAGACGATGCGTTTTTGTTAGAAGAGCAAGGATTTAACTTATTAAAAGAGGCAGGGTTTAACCGTTATGAAATTTCCGCTTTTTCTAAACCAAACAAACAAGCTCGGCATAATTTAAACTATTGGTCATTTGGCGATTATTTTGGCATTGGTGCAGGAGCGCATGGAAAATTAACCACCAACCAAGGGGTTCAAAGAACGCAGAAATACAGACAACCCAAAGACTATCAAAATTCAGAAAAACCCTTCCTTGCCACTATGGAATTAGTTGCGGATGAAGAGCTAATATTTGAATTCATGCTTAATACCACACGCCTAGAGCAGCCCATTCCTATGGAATTATTTACTCAAACTACAGGTTTAGATCTCACTCATCTCTTACCCAAATTACAACTCGCCGCAAGCAAAAATCTGATTACCTTCACCGACACTCAATGGCAAATTACTACTTTAGGCAGACGTTACACCAATGATCTGCAAGCCCTCTTTTTGCCCTAGGGCCGGTTCGACTACACCCCGATCTTTAGCATTAAAACTTTAGGTTGCTAGAAAATAAAGTTTCCTTGATAATAAAAAATATTTTGCAACGGGAGTGATCAGTGGTTCTTTCTCTATTCTTAGTAGCCCTTGGTTATTTAATGGGATCTTTCTGCTCAGCAGTTATAGTATGCCGTTTATTTGGCTTGCCTGATCCTCGCGAAGAAGGATCAAAAAATCCTGGGGCAACCAATGTGCTCCGCCTTGCTGGCAAGCAATATGCCGCCCTTGTAATGCTCGCTGATCTCCTCAAAGGAACTATTCCTGTACTTATAGCCAAGGTGTTCGAAGCCGATGCGGTTACAGTCTCTTTTACTGCTCTAGCTGCTGTTGTCGGCCACATGTATCCTGTTTTCTTCGAATTTAAAGGAGGAAAAGGTGTTGCTACCGCGATAGGTGCTTTATTAGGTTTTTACTTTATCATTGGAGTCATGGTTGCAATCACCTGGTTGCTAATAGCTAAATTCAGTCGTTATTCTTCTTTAGCGTCTATAACGGCTATTGGCCTATCCCCATTTTATACTCTACTACTTATAGGCCGACAGGACATTCTTCCACCATTATTCATTATGGTTATCCTAATTCTATTCAAGCATAGAAATAATATTACTCGACTTATTGATGGAGTAGAGCCCAAAATAAAATTAAAATCCAATGTGATGGAACGAGTCATAGAGCCAGAACTGCATACAATGCATACGGAAACAGAAAAATCAACAATAGAAGAACAATTGCCCTTATTAAAAGAAGAAACTCCTGTAAAGGCAATACAGTCACAACAACCCAAGACTAAAAAAATAGCTAAAACAAAAGAACCTATTAAAAAAAGCCAGGCTGTTAAGCCCAAAACCAAAAATACTGATCAAACGGTGAAATCAGTAAAAAAACCGGTAAAAAAGACAGTAAAAAAAGCTACTCCAAATAAAACTAAAATAAATAAAACTAAGGAGACATAATCCGACTATAATTACCATTACATACCCTTAATGAAGGAGAATAATGGTATGAAAATCAATTTTAAGTTTACTACGGATGTACTTAGTCATTGGCCTCAAATATCTTATTTAAGGCTGGATTCTATTGAGTTTATTATCGAAGACTATCCAGGAGACCATGAAGCTAGTACTCGCCTAAAACAAGGGTTTCCCGAAGCCGACTCAGATGGTGAACCTGTTGTCCGTGAAGCAACAAATAACGACTCTCCTGATAATTGTCTGGTAATGGATGGTGCAGGTTATAGAATAGATTTATTAGACTCGATGTGGTCCGCAAGAATCATCGACCTTTTATCTCGCTGCAAAAAACTATTTATCACCGACTCCGTAAGCTCAGAACAAGAACATAACTTACAAGTTTTTGAACAATACCTAAAGAATTTATCTATTGAGATTGAAAACCTTAAAACACAATATCTGAACACAGAGTTTTTAGAGATCATTACTGCTGATTGGCATAGAAGTTTTCGTTACGCCCAAGAATTGTTGCAGAACCCAGAAAATACTTCAGAAGAACCTTCTAGGCTGTACGATATATTAATGCATAATATTGATGAGCTTAAGAAAGTACTCACTAAACTAGAAGAAGATTATCCACAAGATGAAGGGGATATTATCTCATTAGAGCAACGTTATTCTGCTTGCTCTTCCCCTCAACGACTCAGTGTTAATTTGTTTAAAGCCGTAACTCAAAATTGCATAGAAGAACTTACTCTATGTGCGAATAAATTAAGTCCCGATTACTATAGAAATGCGATTCACCAATATGAAACTCAATTCACTGAATTATTATCCCAATTTCCAGGCTATGCAGGAGAAAAAGCCGCTCTAATTCAAAGAATACAACATTACTTTATTCCCAGTGACATTGACTCATGTGAGCGAAAAGAACTATGCAAAATATGTTCTAATCTCAACCGTATGCACGACATTATAACTAATATCTCCAAATATCAGGCATTAAATGAAGATTCATTTAATGGTTTAGAAATGATATTTCTCTTGGCTGATGATGAGCCTAATGAAAAAATAATTCAAATTCATAACCAGATGACCTCTCTTTTCCAGTTAGGCCTTGTAATGCCAGAAACCATTACCCCTCTTTTTCTATTTGGTTCCTCATTCCCAGACAAATCGTGTCCAGCTCGAACGACAGCCACTGGTTATGCATTTTTTGGTGCTGCAAGTCGTGATGAAGATAGCTATAAACGCATGTGGACTATTTACAGTATTGGAGCAGAACATCTACTTGCCGCAACAATAAATGAGGGTAAACCCTTACAAGAACAATTGAGCCTTGCCGCTGATATAAGACAGCGTATAGCTATTTACAGAAAAGAGTCTAATAATCCTTATAACTTTGGTGGTGTTAGAATAGGAAAGTCACTACAAGATACCTATTCAAATGACAGTACATCAATAATCAACACGTCTTTATTTCCTACAGTGGCTCGAATAATTTCACAAAATTATGATCTCCCCGCTTTGATAGCAGAGGCCTCTAGTAAAAGCCAATCAAAAAACAATATATTTACTATTACCCTCATAAACAAATTGGCTTTTCAGCTTGATGGCGGAGAGGAAATAGAGCTTCCAGATCAAGAAATGCAATTGACCATAAAACAAAATCCTAAAAAACTATTAACGCCTCTGCAAGTCAGTGTACAATTTTCTGAGTTAGATCAAGAAACCTTTGAAAGAATGCTTCGTTTTTTTGACGAGCACTTTCTCGCACGATGTAAGAGCAAAGAGTTGAATGACGAAGAATTTGTAACGGAATTAGGTAAACTCGTTTTCCATCTGGTCCGCTCTTATCCTTATCATCGAGGGACAGCATCCATATTACAATGGGTAACCAGAGGTATGATTTCCAATTTTACCAATGGGATTGTTAATCTAGGCGACATTCGTTTAGGTGATAGTAGTGAGTCTACGCAAAATATTCCCTATGATGTTTATGCTCATCTGGTACAAAGTCCTGAAGTCTATGCAGAAGCATTTACAGCAGCTGTCTTACCTCTTTTTACAGCCCATTACGCACCAAGTCGATCTTTTGCCAAGGGCTCAGGCTAATGGCCAGCGTGCTTTAACTTCTATTCCAATCCCTGAATCCTTTTCTCCGCACAACATCCTGAGACAACCCGCATAAGCAACCATAGCCCCATTATCAGTGCAGTATTCAAGAGCAGGAAAATAAACCTGTCCATGAATATTTTTTATCCACTCCTGTAAAGCCAATCGCAATGCTTTATTAGCGCCGACGCCACCAGCAACTACCAAGCGATTACAAGCGGACTGTTGTACTGCTCTTTTACATTTAATAATTAAGGTATCCACTATAGCTTGCTGAAATGCCTTAGCAATAGCTAAACGATCTTGTTCTTCCTTGCCACTGTTATTCCAAGTTGTTAGGGCATGAGTTTTTAGTCCACTGAAACTAAAATCTAACCCCGGCCTATCAGTCATAGGACGAGGAAAATGATAAGGAGTTGTGGCGCATTGATCAGCAAGGGAAGCCAACACGGCACCGCCGGGATAAGGAATACCCATTAATTTAGCTGTTTTATCAAAAGCCTCACCTACAGCATCATCGAGAGTATCACCTAGTAAGTCATATTCTCCTAAAGCGTTTACCTTAATTAATTGGCAATGCCCTCCGGACACCAAAAGAGCAATGAAAGGAAACTCCAAAGAAGGGGTTTCCATTTTGGCAGCTAATATATGAGCCTCTAAATGATGGATGGCTAAAGCTGGTATACCTAAGGCGTAAGCCAAGCTTTTAGCAAAGCATGACCCTACCAATAAAGCACCAATTAAACCAGGACCTGCTGTATAAGCGATGCCATCTAGATCTTTTTTACTTAATTGAGCTTCCGAAAGTACCTGATCGACCAAAGGCACTAAATAATTCACATGGTCTCTAGAAGCAAGTTCCGGCACAACTCCGCCATGCACACTATGAGTTGCAATTTGTGAATGCAATGCATGGGCTAATAAACCAGCCTGCGAATCATAAATAGCCACTCCGGTCTCATCACATGAAGACTCTATACCTAATACCCGCATAACCAACCTCAAAATCATAATAATGTCATAATAAAACCCTGGGGTTTATATGGCGTTATTAATACATCATTTAAAATAGTTTGCATTATACCACAAGCTCATTTAATCACGTTCAAGACTATTATTTGGCTAAATTTCCATCTCAACGTAACTTTAAGTTAATTTAACTTGACGATTATTAAAACTAGCACTAGAATTGCCCACCTATATAGATCAAATAACCAGAGGACTAGTTTAATGCCTACCGTTCGTGTAAAAGAAGGCGAGAACCCAGAATATGCATTGCGTCGATTCAAACGCTCTTGTGAAAAAGCCGGTATTTTAACCGAATTACGCCGTCGTGAATTTTATGAAAAACCAACTGCTGAGCGTAAACGTAAACAAGCAGCTGCAGTAAAACGTCATCTGAAAAAGCTTTCTCGTGATACATCTTCACGACGTTCTATGAAGCATAGACGTAAGTAATTGTATCCGGTTTTTTGCTAAAAATAGCGAAATAATCTGATCGCCGAAGTTCAGGTCACATTTATGTGGCCTTTTCGTTTTGAGGAAATAAAAATGACTATAAAAGAACGTCTCAATAATGATATCAAAGATGCTATGCGTGCGAAGGATAAAAACCTACTCACCACATTACGTTTAATTACTGCGGCAGTGAAGCAGATTGAGGTAGACGAGCGTATTGAAGTGGGTGAAGAGCGAATGCTGGCCATTCTAGATAAAATGACTAAACAACGAAAAGAATCTATCGCTCAATATGAAAAAGCAAATCGTGATGATTTAGTTGCGCAAGAGCAATTCGAACTTAACATTATTTCACGCTATCTCCCTGAGCCTTTATCCGCTGCAGAAATAGAACAATTAGTTAAAGAAGCCATAGCAGCAACTGGCGCTGAAAAAATGGCCGATATGGGTAAAGTGATGGCACAGCTTAAAACC
Organism: Legionella fallonii LLAP-10; assembly: GCF_000953135.1. NCBI lineage: Bacteria > Pseudomonadati > Pseudomonadota > Gammaproteobacteria > Legionellales > Legionellaceae > Legionella > Legionella fallonii. The sequence continues at coordinate 3,567,975 of NZ_LN614827.1, forward strand.
CAATTACAAGGGCGTGCTGATATGACCCAAGTGAGCGCCTTAATTAAGGCCAAATTGAGTTAATAATTACTATGTCTGGCTTAATTCCGCAGCCATTCATTGATGATCTTCTCCATCGAACAGATTTGGTAGAGTTAGTTGACAGCTATGTTCCTCTAAAAAAAAGAGGAACTAGCTACGTTGCCTGCTGCCCTTTCCATAATGAAAAATCCCCATCCTTTAATGTAGTCGCTAAAAAACAGTTCTATCACTGTTTTGGCTGTGGTGCCTCAGGAAATGCAATTAGCTTTATAATGAACTATCAAAATGTGGGCTTTATTGATGCTATTGAAACTCTAGCTGCTCGATTAGGTCTGACTGTACCGCGCGAAGGGCAAGCAGAAAAAAATAACACCTCCACTGATCTTTATAAACTGCTCGGTGAAATCAATACTTACTATCAAAAAAAATTAAAATTCGATGGTCAAGTGGCAATAGATTACTTACGAGGTCGAGGACTAAGTGGGACTATAGCCAAGTTATATCAATTAGGTTTTGCTCCAGAAGGCTGGCATAACCTGGAAAAGGCATACCCTCGTCACCAAAAAGAACTCATTGCAACAGGAATGCTCATTAAAACAGATGACGGTAAGATTTATGATCGTTATCGCAACAGAATCATGTTCCCTATTCATGATCGCCACGGGCGTATCATTGGTTTTGGCGGACGAGTTCTAGATGCCGAACAAAAACCCAAATACCTCAACTCTCCTGAAACCGTAATTTTTCAAAAAAGCCGCGAGCTTTATGGCTTACATCAAATATTAAGTCAGCAAAAAACGGTAAATAATATCATTATTGTCGAAGGATATATGGATGTTATTGCCCTAGCGCAACACGGTATTTTCAATGCTGTAGCCACTCTGGGCACAGCAACAAGTACCTATCACATTCAATTATTAGCCAAACATACGAAGCAATTGATCTTTTGTTTTGATGGTGATGCTGCAGGAAGACAAGCCGCGTGGAGAGGACTAGAGAGCAGCCTACCCCACCTCAATGAAGGATTAGACGCTAGCTTCATGTTTTTACCTGAAGAACATGATCCTGACAGTCTGGTTAGATCGGAAGGAAAAGAAAATTTTTTAGCGCGCCTGCAACAAGCAACTCCCTTGCACCGTTTTTTCTTTGATACCCTGACAAAAGACCTGAATTTGTCAAGTCGCGGAGGCAAAACTCAACTCATCAATCTCGCGAAACCATTGTTACAAAAAATGAGTGAAAGTTCTTATAAACAATTGCTTATAGATGATTTGGCACGATTAACTCATATAGAAAATCACAGGCTTAATCTCCTCATTACTGAAAATTCAGAAATTAAATCGCAAGAGAAATTAACTACTATTACCCGCACACCGATCCGACTAGCCATAGCGTTACTATTACAAAGCCCAGAAATTTACACACAAAGTGCGCCCCATATTAATCCCAAGTTACTTGACGACAAAGAACATCATATTTTGCTACAATTATTGCAACAATTAGCAGATGATCCCCAAGCAACTACCGCTACTTTGATAGAGTCATGGCGTAACAGCGACTATTTTGATTCCATTAATAAGCTCGCGGCCTGGGATCATCAAGTTCCGGAACAAGAATTAATTAAGGAATTTATTGATATCTTATTATTTTTACAAAAACAAAATAAGGAACTATTAATCCGTCAATTAATTGAAAAATCACGCCTAGTTGGCTTAACTGAAACAGAAGCACTGACTTTGCGTGAAATGCTAAAAGAAAAACATACTCAGAACTGAATGGATATATTTACTTATAAGTCAATCTGACCGATTATTTGCCTCATGTTGAAAATTGGTATACCCTGTTATATGGAAGGTTTTTTATTTTTTTGTTTTTGTTTTCACCTTATCTAGGTTCAATACCCACCAAGGAATCTATATAAAAATATTGATTATTCAACAAGTTATTATTAATTATTACTGATTGACTACTCAATTAAGTGTTAACAAATAGTAAAAAATAAAACCTGAACTACTGGTATGTTGCGGTCAGCCAGTTTATAATTTAAACCTTTTTGTAAATCCTAATTATCCCTGAATAAGAAGTGCCTATGACCATGAATGACCAAGAACAGCAGAGCTCACAGATAACTAAAGTCATCAGCCTGGGAAAAGAACAGGGTTACTTGACTTACAGTCAAATTAACGACTTACTACCTAACATAGTAGATACAGAACATTTTGATGTGATTATCAGCATGCTAGAAGGCATGAACATCAAAGTATTTGAACTACCACCTAGTGAGGACGAGTTAGCACTTCTATTAAATACAGAAGAAGTGCCAGACATAGAAGAAGCAGCAATGGTACTTGCTTCTGTGGATAAAGAAACAGGACGAACTACCGATCCAGTACGCATGTACATGCGTGAAATGGGAACAGTAGAACTACTGACCCGTGAAGGTGAAATTCGCATAGCCAAACGCATTGAAGAAGGTATTTACCAAGTTCTTAAGTCTTTGGCTCATTACCCAGAAACGGTGCAATTGGTTCTTGACGATTATGATCGCTTCAACGCAGAAGAAATCCGTCTTAGTGAAATCATTAGCGGCTTTGCCGACTCTGACGAAGAAATTGCCCCTGCTGCCAATATAGGCTCTATGCTTAATGAGGATCAACAAGAAGAAGTCATTATCAATCTAGATGATGAGGAAGATGAAGAAGGAGAAGGAGAGGGTGGTTTAGGTGAAGTTGATGACGGCCCAAATCCTGAACAGGCTAAAATTTATTTTGATGATTTGCGCATCCACTATAATGATGCCATTAAGACATTAAAAGAACATGGTCGTACCAATCCCAAAACAATTAAAATGCTGGATGCGATGTCTGACTCCTTCTTGAAACTTAAATTAACGTCAAGACAGGTAGATAAATTAACGCGTCATTTCCGTCAATTGCGTAATCATATTCGTGAATTTGAACGTGGTATAATGCGTCTTTGCATAGAAAAAGCAAGAATTCCACGTAAATTATTTATTGATACCTTCCCAGGCCAAGAAACTGATCTCAAATGGCTGGAGGCTTTGGTAGCAAAAAATGGCAAAAAACTCGATGTACAACGTATAGAAGAATACACCGATGAAATTCTTCGTCTACAATCCAGATTAGCTTCTTTTGAAATAGAGTACGGATTAAGTATTAGTGAAATTAAAGACATTAACCGTAAGATGTCTATAGGTGAAGCTAAAGCCAGACGTGCTAAAAAAGAAATGGTCGAAGCAAACTTACGTTTAGTAATTTCTATTGCCAAAAAATATACCAACCGTGGTTTACAATTCCTTGATTTGATTCAGGAAGGTAACATTGGCTTGATGAAAGCAGTAGATAAATTTGAATACCGTCGTGGTTACAAATTCTCTACCTATGCAACATGGTGGATTAGGCAAGCAATCACCCGCTCTATTGCTGACCAGGCACGTACTATACGTATCCCCGTTCACATGATTGAAACCATCAATAAACTTAATCGTATCTCCCGCCAAATCCTCCAGGAAACAGGCCGCGAAGCCACTCCTGAAGAACTAGCGGAAAAAATGGAGCTTAGTGAAGATAAAATTCGCAAAGTCCTAAAAATAGCAAAAGAACCTATTTCCATGGAAACCCCAGTTGGAGATGATGACGACTCTCATTTAGGCGACTTTATTGAAGACAACAACATAGAATCACCTATAGACATGGCTACAGCAGAAGGCCTGAGAGAAGCAACACTGGAAATCTTAGAAACATTAACTCCACGTGAAGCTAAGGTCCTACGTATGCGTTTTGGTATAGAAATGAATACCGACCATACTCTAGAGGAAGTAGGTAAACAATTTGATGTAACCCGTGAACGTATCCGCCAAATTGAAGCAAAAGCGCTGCGTAAACTACGCCATCCATCCCGCTCAGAGAAGCTAAGAAGCTTCTTAGAAGGTGATGAAGGCTAATAAAAAAATGCCGCTGTTAAAGCGGCATTTTTTTATGCGCATCAGAATATTAAAACAAAAATAGTGATCATAATCTGTAGGTCAGATCCCCCACGATCAGGAACGGCAGTTAATGTAAACATTCACATGGGGGATCTGAGCTATTAATGGCATCAACTTAAAAGATGTAACCCGGGTGAAAGCACCGCCGTAGCCCAGGATCAAAATCTGATTCGAGCTTTGAGTTCGGATTACGCATTGCTCCATCCATGCTGTACTAACCTACTCATCTGTCATACAGAGTGCGGCAAAGGAGATCCTTCGTCACAAGCTCCTCAGGATAACAGCGTAGCATTACTGTTGCTACGTTACACCAGCTTGAATTGGCCAATTAACTAAAGCGAATAACAAACACCGAAAATTTTTTTAAAAAGAACATCAAAAAAATTAAAAAATACTAGAACATTACACAAATTAAGTTTACAATGACCACCTCTTCCGGGCCTATAGCTCAGTTGGTCAGAGCAGCGGACTCATAATCCGTTGGTCCTAGGTTCAAATCCTAGTGGGCCCACCAATTAAAACCTTTAAAATCAATAAGTTGCAATCGACTATCCCAACCCCACAAAAACCATTGTGGGCTCTTTCCCATTTAAGGGGGCAGCTTCAATCAACCGCAGAGCACCTTAACACGCACTCTATAATTTTCAAAATTCCTAAAGCCATAAGCTCTACGTTGTATTAGTTTCATCTTTCGATGAAAGCCTTCTGTTATTCCATTCGATTTAGTAAATCGCCACATTCGAGCGACTTCATCTTTCCAAGTAATCAACGTTTTACCTAGAGCAGACAAGGCTTTGAAAGGACTTTGCTTTAACTCGTTGAGCATCTCCAGAAAAACAGGTATTACCTCGCGACACTTCTTTTGATTTAAAGACTTGTTCATTAACAGTTGATGAAGTTGTTGTTGAAATTGATAAATAGCCTCTATGGCTGGATTTTGGGCCAAGAAGGCATCTCGTTTCTTTTGTTTCTCAGGAGTGAGGCGGTCTGCTCTTGTTCTTAATAGTGCGAGGATTCCTCGATTATTTTTGACCTGATGAGACAGTTCTCGATAAGTCATCATGCACTGGTGTTGCATGAGCCGTATGACATGAAACCTATCAGCTACTATAAGCGCATTAGGAAAGTACTTTTTTATCAGTGACCGATAAGTACTGCTTAAATCCATACAAATTACCTTCACTTTTTCTTTGCCGGGCAATTGATTTAAGTAGGTTGATAAGTCCTGCTCACTACGCCCAAGAACCACATCAAAGATTTTATGTTTCCTTAGGTCACATAAAGTAGTAGCAAACCCCTCTTTTTTACTAAAGAAATGCTCATCAATACCTAAGATTTGTGGACAAGGTCTATTGAGTAATTCTTGATGTTCGAGACGATAACGACGTTGGTACCAACGCTCTATGGTCGCTTTCCCTTTTTTATAATAGCTCGCCAAGTCTTTTTGAGACACGCCCTTAGTATGGCTATGGAATACCTCTCCTTGTAACCGTTCAGTGGACCTTTGGTGTTTGGCTATTCCGGGAAATTGCTGATTCCCGTAGCGTTTACAGACTTTGCAATACAACTTATAGGCTTTAAATCGCACTAACGTTCTTCTATGACCGATTAACTCATGGTGAACTTCTCTTATTTTGCTCGACTTCTTCCTTACTTCTTTGCTTTTACAATCGGAACAACGGGCTTTTCGTTGATACACCACATCTAATATTAATGGGTGATAACCACTCACTTTTACTATAGAAAATCCAGGTAAATTTAGGATAAGATTATATCCGGGCACTTTAATCTCCTTTTGATCGCTAAATCAAGGACTTAGTTTAGACTAATTCGATTAAAGTGCCCCCTTAATTGGGGTAGAGCCAGAATAGTGAGTTGTAATCCTACCTGAACGATGCCCAAGTAAATCTTGCCTGTCTTCAAAACTTACCCCCGCAGCTCTCAATCGTCTGCCAAAGGTATGCTTTAAATCATGCACTCTTACTTCAGCCAATTTCGCCTTTTCTCTAGCCTGTCGCCAACCAGTCGATAACATACGACTTAATGGTCGACCTTTATAACTAAAGACATGAGTAGGATGTTTACCTCTCTCCCCTTCTATCACTTCCCAAACTGTTTCGTTACAAACAATCAGCCGTTCTTCTCCGTTTTTGACCAGTTCCCCTGGTACAATAAAAACGATGATGTGTGGCAATTCTGGAATTTGTATTTCCCAATCCCAGCGCAGTTCACATATTTCGCGATCCCGACATCCGGTATTTACGGCAAACAAAGCCATATTTTTCAGATGTTCCGGTAACTGCTGAAACAGTTTATGCTGTTCATCCCAACTTAATGGATAAGGTTTCCTTAAATCTGGTTCAGGTAAAAGTTTTATCTTTGGCGCTGAAAAAACAAATCCCTTCCGTGAGGCACTACTATTCTTAATTTTTTTGACTAGAAAATCGATCGACCATCAACTAGCTAGCTTAGTCTTGAAGAATTCAACTTGTTCAAAAATAACAGACAAAAAGGCTTGCCGATGATCCTGTTCATCGCTCACACTTTTCAGTGCCACATCGCAGCCCATAGTACTAAATATACGGTAAGCTAAAGCTGAGTTACTGAATGGCACATCAGTATCGCCTCGACTACCTACTAACAGTAGGCTGGCTTTTGGTACAAATTGATATCGGTTAAACTCTCGACGCAATTGATCTAAATGTGGTTCTGTTCCTTGCTCAAAAGCTTTAAATAAAGCCGGGTGTAATAAAGCTTGTGAATTTGCAGGTAATGCCGATCGAATGGTATCAACATCATGCTGGCCATCAAATAACCCTGGAATCATTTTATCATAAGGGTGCTGAAAAACATCACTTAAGTCATGCCAATACTGTTGGTAATGATATAATGAATAAAAATAAAATGCTGAATAAAAAGCTCCGTTACCTTGTGCATCAAATAAAACATAAGCCAACGTTTCATCCACATCATAAGGCCCTGCGCCAGGAGCAGCAGCTGTAACTGGTAACTCAGGAAAATCCTTTTCAAGAGCTTCTAAACCGCCATGGTGGAGAATCCGCCCTCTGAATAGCCTACTAAGAGTAATTGGTTGGTAATGGGCACGGATAATTGTTGCGCCAATTCTTTAGCTGCTACTAATGCATCTATACTGGCTGATGAAATTGTTGGTGCGTCGACATAAGGGTGCAAATTTAAAGGACTATCACCATAACCCAAATAATCTGGCATAACTAACATCCAGCCATTGACATTACTAAAAATGGCAGAATAAAAATCATAACCTGGCGAAAAGCCCTGACTAGGTACATCATTATGTAGTACTCGAGTACCATGAAAATACATGACAACCGTCAATGGTTTTGAGTGCGTGGGAAAAGTCACTAAACCCGAAGCTTGAGTTGACTCGCCATCTGGGTCTTTGGTTTGATAAGTAATTTTATATAGCTGACTGTCAAAGTGTGGTTCTTGATTAGAAAAAGGAGGTAGTTGCTTGAGCCTCTGCTGTGCTTGCAGCTTAGTGATGCCACCGAGTAATTGATAATTCAATAAATGAGAGGCATGGGATGCAGTGAATAGCAACAACAACCATATCCCTGTTATCTTGTTTGACAAAAGTCTTGCCATAATAAATTCCTCAAGAATTAGCAAGTCAGCCAATCACATCCAAATATGATGCTAACCCTTTCAAGTCTTCAAACTCAAATATTGCCTTTAAAGGTAAGGAAACATTGAATTTAATCTCAATCAGCGCATGTAATTTCACGGCGAGCAAAGAATGACCACCTAGATCAAAAAAGTTATCAGTAATACCAATATGTTCCAGTTCAAATATTTCTTGCCAAATTTTACATAAGATGATTTCGGTTTCCGTTGTGGGAGCCATATACCTCGAGTGCGGTTTCAATATTTCAGGCCCAGGTAACTTTTTCAGATCCACTTTTCCATTGGCAGTTAATGGTAATCTCTCTAAAATTACAAACACTGACGGTAACATATAATCAGGCAAGACTTGTTTAAGGTTATGGCACAATGAGTCTATAAAGTCTTGACGTAGAGCTTGACTCTCATCATTATCTCCTACCATATCAATCGCATTATCACAGACCACATAAGCCACTAAACGTTTATCACCACTATTGGTTTCTGTAGCCAAAACCACCGCATCGTTGATCAAAGCTTCGGCCAATAAAACAGACTTAATTTCACTCAGCTCTACTCTAAAACCACGAATCTTAACCTGTTGATCAATTCGACCTAAAAATTCTATATCGCCATTGGGTAACCGGCGAACTAAATCGCCAGTTTTATAAAGACGTTTGTTACAATCGGGGTTCGTAGCATCGTAGAAGGGATTCGTTATAAACTTCTCAGCTGTTAAATCAGGTTGATTTAAATAACCTCGGGCAAGTCCACTACCACTAAGATACAACTCACCTTTAACACCAATAGGTACTAAATTCTTATCGTTGTCCAATACATAAGACGTCCGACCACTTAATCCATTACCTAATGATACTTTTGGGGTAGTATTTAAATAATCAGAAGTTAGCTGTTTCCATAAACTAAATGTTGTATTTTCTGTTGGTCCATAAACATGCAATAATCGTTCTGGGGCACTATGTTTCATTATTTTATTTACTGCCTGTAACGAACAGTCTTCTCCACCAAATAACAGATGCTTTAAGTTCTTTACTGCATCAGGTTTATTTAACGAGAATAGATTGAGCAGTGCTGTAGTGATAAATAATGTATCCACTTTATGCTCGTTAATAATCATTTCTAATCTACTGGCATTAATTAGTGATTCTTTACTGATGAAAACGAGTTTGGCACCATTAAGGAGAGCCCCCCACAATTCAAAAGTTATCGCATCGAAAGACATATTCGAAGCTTGGGCAACAATATTGCCAGGCTCTAAAGATAAGTAATTTGAGTTGCACACTAATGAGACAACATTCTCATGTTCTATCATCACCCCTTTAGGCTGGCCAGTTGAACCTGAGGTGTAAATTACATAGGCCAAATGACTCGAAGTTAAGCCTAATCGTTTCACATCAAGATTTGTCGACGGCTGTTTCGCCAACTGTTGTTTAACTGCCTCATTATCCAAACAGATTGCTTGCTCGCTGATGATGGGTATATCCGATAAGAAATGACTTTGCGTCAACACTATAGTTAGCTTTGTATCCTTTAGAATATAAGCTAAGCGCTCGTTAGGATAGTCTGGGTCTAACGGAACATAAGCACCACCAGCTTTTAAGATCCCCATAATACCCACAACCATATCGATGGAGCGTTCAACACAAATACCAACTAAGGTGTCTGCCGTAATCTGATGCTCAATCACTAAATAATGCGCTAATTGATTCGCTTTGATATTCAGTTCATGATAAGTCAGTTGTTGTCCTTCAAAAACTAAAGCGATCCCTTCTGGGTTGGCCACTACCTGATCCTCAAATAACTGGTGGATGCATCGAGTTTTGGGATAATATATCTGATCATCATTCCAATCAAAGAGGAGTTGCTGAAGCTCAGTTTCAGGCAGCATAGGAATTTCTTTAATTGTTTTTTCCGAAACTTCTAACAAAGCACTAACCAGGCCTTCAAGGCTTGTTTGTACATAACCCAATATACGTTCCGCACTCACTGAACAATCGACACATAAAGTAAGTTTAAATCCTAAGCCGTAGTCAGTGACCGATAAGTCAAATGGATAATGGGTGTATTCTTTACTACTAAGATGTTCTATATTGTTTTGAACAAAGAGATCATCATCATTATGTAAAATTTCCCCTAGTTCAATTGTTGCAGAGTGTCGATAGTTTAAAATAGCACTAAATAAAGGCGAGCCACTTGGGAGATTTGCATAGCTTTGAGCTTGAACTAATGGTGTTTGCTCATAAGACAACAACTCTTGAAGAGAATTTTGAACTTGATTTACTAATTCAACAGCACTGCAATTACCCAGCTTCACTCTAAGTGGCAATGTATTGATAAATAGACCCAACATACGTTCAACACCACTCACTCCTTGTAAGCGGCCAGATAGCAAAGTACCAAAAACGACATCATTACTACCGCTACAGCGCGCAACAACCATCCCCCAAACGGCATGAAAGATCACAGCTGGACTTACTTTGAGCTTTTTTGCAATCCGACGAATTTGATGACAAGATTCTAATGGAACAATTTTTTGAACTTCAACTATTTGGCTGCTGTCGGTTTGTGTATCAACTAAATTAAATGGTATTGAAGACTCATCAATATCAGCTAGATGTTTTTGAAAATATGCTTCAGCATCATTATGTGCAGCTTGATTCAAAACATGGGCTATAAACTTACGATAAGGCGCTACAGCTGGCAGATTATCCCCCTTCCCTGCTTGATAATATAAAACTTCTCTTCGAATAATCTCTATACCAATATGGTCAAAAATAATGTGATGATATTGCAACAATATAATAAACTCTTCCGAGCCATGTTCACGTGCAATTAATGCCCTCAATAATGGAGCTTGGCCCAAATCCATTTGCTGAATTTCAGGTGCAGAAAGACCCTCCATATAGCTTAAACAATCAATCCCAGCTTCCAATTCAATCCAACTGACCGGTAACTCTACTTGACGACAAATAACCTGAACCGGTATTGATAATTTGTTCCATAAAATGGCTGTACGAAGCACATCATGCCGATTAATTACAAACTGTAATGCTTCCAAAAACTTATGAACTTCTTGTTTATTCTTAATTCTGAATAAATCACAAAGAACATATGCATCACCTTTTGGCTTCAATCGATGATGAAATAAAACACCTTCTTGTAATGGTCCAAGTGGATAAATATCATGTATATTGCTCACACCACCAGGAATTTGGTTAACAATGACTTCAATTTCTTCGGGGCTCAGCGATACCAATGGCAACATTGCCGGAGTAATATACTTACAATCAGCCGGAATAAGATTCTCTGTTGCTGTTAAAGGTAAAGTATGTCGCTCTAAAGAGCTTTCAATTAATGCAGCTAGATCAACCAGGATGGGTGCGACGAACAACTGATGTGCCGTCATTGTGATGTGTTGGCGCTGCAAACTTTCAACTACTTGCATGACAAGCAGCGAGTGGCCACCAAGCTCAAAAAAGTTATCAGTAATCCCTACGCGCTCAATGTCCAATACTTCCTGCCATGCCTTACACAAAATTTCCTCTACTCGGTTGCGGGGCCCCGCATACTCTTTCTGCAATACGGCTATATCGGGTGCAGGCAGTGCCTTGCGGTCGACTTTCCCATTCGGTGTCAAAGGCATGTTGCCCAGCAAGACGAAAGCAGTGGGAACCATGTATTCTGGCAGTATTTTTCCAAGATGTTGGCGTAACGATTTAATGATAGTCGACTGCGTATCGTGAGAAGCATGCTCATGGAGCACTACGTGTGCGACCAGAAGTCCACTGGAACCATTGGAGTGTATCACCGACGTAACCACATCTTTGATCATTGCATGCGAGAGGAGTGCGCGGTCAATTTCTCCCAACTCAATGCGAAATCCTCGGAGCTTGACCTGGAAGTCTTTCCGGCCTATAAACTCGATGTTTTCGTCTCGCAAAAGGCGCCCAAGGTCGCCTGTCTTGAACAGTCGAGCACCAGTATATGGATGAACAATAAAGCTACTCTTCGTTTGTACATCGTCGCGCCAATACCCGAGTGAAACCCCAGCGCCACCTATGTAAATTTCACCAATAACGCCATAAGGAGCTGGGCGCAAATCACTACCAAACACAAACATATGTTGATTAGTTAAAGCCTTACCATATGGAATGCTTTTACCAATCTTTGATATATTATCGATATAATAAATACATGAAAATATTGATGCTTCAGTATTGCCCCCTAGGTTAATTTGTCTTGCATTTGGGAACTGAACTGCTATTTGAGCTGGCAAATCCGTTGGAATCCAGTCTCCTGCCATCATAATCAACCTCAGCGAATGATTCACACGCTTAGTATCCAACTTCGTTAGAATTTGCATATAAGCTGGAACGGTATTCCAAATCGTGATTGATTCCATTTCCAGATAACGGTTCCAGGCGTTAACATCCTTGGCTTCACTCTCCTGCGGAATAACAATAGTACCACCAACAGACAATAACCCAAAAATATCGAATACCGAGAGATCAAAATTCAAGTTAGACAGAGCTAAGACGCTGTCAGTGTCTTTTAAATTGAATCTCGCGCATAAATCATCAATGGTGTTGGTAGCGCCTTCATGCGAAATCATTACTCCTTTTGGTATTCCTGACGAACCCGACGTGAATATAACGTATGCCAGATCATTCGGACTATTAAATGAGTCCAGCCCTTCCATAGAAAAATTAATCTTTGAACTAGATTCAAATTCGCTATCAATCGAAATAATAGATAAGGACATACCAACCAATAGCGTTTTCTCAAATTCGGAGGTAGTAACCACCTGGGTTATTTCTCCCAACTCTAACAATAACTTAATTCTATCTGCTGGCAAATGTGCATCAATCGGCAAGTAGGCTGCACCCGAACGCACAATCCCAAGAACAGCCACTACTTGCTCCCAGCCTTTTTCCATGACTATAGCCACCAATTTATTGGTTGCACAACCATCTTGGATCAGCCTACGCCCTAACACTCCACTTAACTTCCACAACTCTTCATAGGTTAATGATTTCTTTGAGGTTTTTACAGCAACTTTACTACTTCGCATCTCCACCTGTTGCAAAAAGTGGGATTGCAGCAATCGAGGTTCAATGTGAAGCTCGAGCTCATCTCCAATCTTACCCAAGTTTAACAGTCTCTCACTTTCTTGGTCGCTTAACATAGCAACGCTAAACACATTTGCATGGGGCGCACTCGTCAGCGACTCTAAAAGAACACCGAAATGTCGTGACATCTCTTCAATTGTTACCGCATCAAATAGATTTGTATTATATTCCCATGTTAAAGACAGACCATCCTCCCTCTCAGTAACAAATAATGTCAAATCGTATTTTGCAATCTCATTAGCTTTAGCTAGGTGAGTAATACTCAGTCCTGGCAACTCCAACGTGTCAAAATTATTGTTCTGAAACACCAACATGATCTGGAATAAAGCAGCATGATTCGTGTGACGTTCGGGTTGCAAGTGCTCAACAATTTGTTCAAAAGGTGTTTGCTGGTACATATAAGCATCAATAAGTACGCCTTTACTGCGCGCTATCAATTCACTAAAGGAAGGGTTTCCAGAGAGAGCAAGGCGCAAAACTAAAGTGTTGACAAAAAAACCAATCAAGTCAGAAACTTCTTCCTGCTCGCGGTTTGCGATTGGTGTCCCCACAACAATATCTTGTTCATTGCTGTAACGTGACAAGAAAGCGGAAAAAGCGGCATGCAATCCCATGAACAGCGTAGCTCCGTGTTCTTGGCAGAGGATGTTTAATGCTTTGCTGGTATGCCTATCAACTTGTGAGTACACTTTTGCACCTGCGAAGCTCTGTATACGCGGGCGAGGGTAATCAAATGGCAAACCGTGAGCTACTGGTAAGTTAGCCAATTGCCTTTCCCACCAACTGATTTGTTTCTCCAACAGATCGCCTTTGAGCCAGTTGCGTTGCCAATGAGCGTAATCGGCATACTGAATTTTCAACGCTGGTAAAGGATTTGCCTCTCCTCTTACAAAAGCAGAATACAACACACAAAATTCGTTGAACAATATTGTTACCGACCAACCATCGGATGCAATATGATGCATCGTGGCCAGCAAAATATGTTCATCTTCAGCCAATTTTATTAATTGCACACGCAACATCAATTCAGAGTCTAGCGAAAAACTCCCATTTGCTTCATCCCACATAATTTGTTTAAGCTTGCTTTGCTGTGCTTGTTCACCAAGATTACTAAGGTCTGTCTGCTGGATGCCAAACTCTACATCATGCTGAATAACCTGAAAAAGTTGCCCATCGTTATTAGTTGTGAAATAAGTTCGCAAGCTCTCATGGCGTTCCACAATGGTACTAAAAGCGCTTTTTAAAGCAGTCAAATTAATTTGTCCTGAAAGCTTGAACACACCAGGTATATTGTAGTGCGAACTACCACCGTCAATAATATCCAATAACCACAAACGCTGTTGGGCAAAGGACGGTATCATCAACTGCTCACGCTCGACGCAAAGCAAGGGAGGCTGATCGATACCGATATCCAACTCTAAGACCACTTGCCCCAAAGCTCTTGGAGTCTGGGAAGTAAACATGGCTTTAATCGGTAATGAAACATTGAATGTTTTCGAGATGCACCCTACCACTCGCATGGCTGTCAGGGAGTGCCCACCTAACTCAAAAAAGTTATCGTTAACCCCGATAGGATTAACACCAAGTATATCCTGCCAAATCTCACATATTTTTGTTTCTGTTATGGAAGTTGGTGCAACGTAATATTGTTTTTGGGTAGTTAATTCTGGTTCAGGTAGTGCTTTGCGATCTATCTTGCCGTTAGATGTAAGAGGTATATGTTCTAATAACATAAAAACAGAAGGTACCATATAGTCTGGCAATATCTTACCAAGATACATACGAAGCTCATTGAACTCCTTCATGCTGTCTGAATCATCACGCTCCTTAAGCACTACGTAAGCAACTAAATATTTATCACCATCCTGGGTTTCTCTGGACAGCACAATAACCTCTTTCACTTTATTGTGAGTAAGAAGGATCTTTTCGATTTCGCCTAACTCAATTCGGAATCCACGAATTTTTACTTGATGATCGATTCTCCCCATGAACTCCAAATTTCCGTCTGGTAACCAGCGAACTAAATCTCCAGTCTTGTACATGCGCTCATTACTTGCAGAGTTCCCTTGAATGTGAAATGGATTATCGATAAATACCTTTTCCGTTTGTATAGGGTCCTTCCAATAACCAGCACCAAGGCATGCACCAGAAATATAAAGTTCTCCGGGCACACCAATCGGAACCAGTTTAAGATTTTGATCGAGAACATAAACACTGACATTAGCGATAGGTTTGCCAATCGGGATCCGCAATGGAGGAACTTTGGGAAGTCGATAAAATATCATACCAATCGAAGTCTCCGTTGGACCGTAACCATTGATCAAATCAATATCAGGGTAAGCATACTTGAACGTTCTGGCTGCGTTAACGATAATAGCCTCTCCACCAACACTCAATGCTTTTAGTGTTGACAATGAGCCAGTTGGCCACTTCCTGTTATTGAGTTCTTCGACAAATAAAGAAAAAAATACTGGAGTGAAATCCGTCATAGTTATCTTATTTCGAGAGATAGAGTCAATGACGTAGCCAATATCAAGATTCTTATTTTTATCTGGGATATAGCAACTTCCTCCATTCAGCAAAGGCCAGAATATTTGCCATATGCTCGAGTCAAAACAATGATTAGTCATTAACATAACAGACTGATCTTCCGGATTGCAAAAAGCACGATCCATATAGGCTAATCGATTTACAATGCCTTTGTGCAGATTAATAGCCCCCTTAGGAACACCGGTTGAACCCGAAGTATGAAAAATATAGATCGGCGCATCGGCTGCTAAACTCAACCCAGGGTTATCTGGCCTAGATTTTGCATAGAGAAGATCCACTACCAAAACATTTGCCTTACCCGTTAAATCGAAGGAGACTGATTTATCAACCAATATAGCCTTGGGTGCCAATTTACTTAATACGACTAGGATTCTATCAACCGGCCAGCGCAAATCGATAGGTGCAAAAATAGCACCTGCTTTCATAATCGCTAAATAAGCTAAAGGTACTTCCACATCTGTTTCCATCAACACTGGAACAACATCACCCGGAATAACTTTTGCAGCGATTAGCTCATGTGCCAATCCATTGGCATAAGAGTTTAAAACTTCATAATTAAGACTAATGTTGTCGGTAAACAACGCTTTATTATGTGGGTGCTGACGAACTACAGCTTCAAATAGCTCATGAACACACTTATTACGTGCAAAATCAGTAGCCGTGTTGTTCCACTCCACCAGCAACCGATGTTGTTCCAAAGTACTTATCATGCTAGCACTAAAAACGCTTATATCAGGGGCTAACAACATTGAAGAAAGCAATGTATTGAAGTGCTCTGCCATGCGTTCAATGGTAGAAGCATCAAACAGATTAGTATTATATCTCCAGCCCAATAGGAGTCCTTCCAAGTTTTCTCGCACAGTGAGTGTCAGATCATATTTGGCGAAATTGTCAGGCAGTTCCATGACACTCAGATTGAGGTCTAGAAGGTTCAGTGTAGCCTGATTGATATTTTCCAAAACCAGCATAATCTGAAAGAGTGGACTATGGCTTAGGCTACGATCCGGCTGCAAGCGCTCTACTATTTTCTCGAAAGGAATTTGTTGATGCGAGTATGCATCTAACAAGGTTGCTTTACTTTGCTTTAGCAACTCAACGAACGATGGCTCACTTGAGAGATTACTGCGTAATACAAGAATATTGATAAAGCAACCGATCAACCCAGCAACCTCAGGCTGCTCGCGATTAGCGATTGGGCTTCCTACAACTATGTCATACTCATTACTATAGCGTGATAAAAATGCAGAGAACGCCGCGTGCAAACCCATGAACAGGGTCGCACCATGTGCTTGACATATGTCCTGAAGTTTTAAGCTAACCGTTTTACTAACCCTGGAATAAAAAATAGTGCCAGAAAAATCTGGTACACTCGGGCGCGTTTGGTCAAGCGGCACACTATGAACAAGAGGCAAGTCCGTCAGTTGTTTTTCCCAATAATCGAGTTGTACATCCACATCTTGAAGCCAGTTACGCTGCCAGTGGGCATAATCGGCATATTGAATTAAAAGTGGCTTTAAAGGATTTTCTTTACCTTGCATATATGCCGAGTAAAGACTCGAAAACTCATTTATCAATATGGACATCGACCATGCATCTGACGCGATGTGATGTATGGTCACTAGTAGTATATGTTCATTTTCCGCCTCTTTTATTAGGAAGGCACGTAACATCAAATCCGTACTCAATTCGAATGGACGACTAGCTTCCTCCGCCATCAGCTCTGCAATTTTTTCATTTCGTAGTTCTTCATCGAGAAAAGATACATCTTGTACAGTAACAGAAAATTCCGGCGAACGATTAACCACTTGGTATGGCTGGTCATTGGTGTCAATTAAGAAACAAGAACGTAGAATTTCGTGTCTTTCCAAAATCGTGTTGAAGGTTCGGTTGAGCACCCCAAGATTTAATGGGCCGGACAATTTTAGGGCATTCGGCATATTGTAATGGCCGCTGCTATTATCTATCTGGTTCAACAACCACAGCCTTTGTTGGGCAAATGAAAGTTGCAACGCGGAAGACAAGGCCACCTCACGTTTCATAATACGCTGCTGAGGAGTTGGTATGGCATTTTTTTGCACTTGAAAGAAACTGATGATACGGGATTTATTATCAGCTATTAGCTTTTTGATATCGTCTGTTAATGCACCTTTAGGGGCTCTGTAAGCTAGGCCATCACCTTTCAACGAGAGTTGTATTCCATTTTTTGCCAAAAGCGACATAATTTCATTGATCATCTTAATACTTCCTGTGCTAATTTAGATTTATACCAAATCGACACAGTTAAATTTAAGTGCCAATAGTTCAAACATAAAAGCTAGTAAGCTTCAGAAGGGTTTGATACCGATGGTGACTCAATGATCAACAAAAAAGCATTTCACCTGTTTTTAATGCGAACTAAATGATGATAAATCAGCTTGCGCTTATTGTACTATTAAAAATATTAGTTTCAATCTGTTGTGTTGCAACTTGTTTGCCAATTTGAAAAGACTTATCTAATTTACAATGCTAATATAGAAAGCACCTTGCTCGAAATTACTATAGGAATATATTAATGTCCCGCTCAGACTGGTTATTTATACCTAAACCTATAACACTCCCAAGTTTGAGAATTATATGTTTTCCCTATGCTGGTGGAAACGCGTTAACATATAAATCTTGGGTTGAGCTGCTACCTAATAATGTTGAACTAGTCGCTATTCAGCCTCCTGGCCGATGTAATCGTATATTTGAACCAGCTTTCTCAGATATGAATGCACTAGTGAATGGTCTATTGCCAGCAATAAAAAATATCATCGACCTACCTTATATTTTGTTTGGCCATAGCTTAGGAAGCAAGGTGGCCTTTGAATTAATGTCTCAATTAAATAGCCTTGACGCTCCTTTACCAATGCATTTCATCGCTTCTGGTAGCAGAGGACCACATATTCCAGCCCGTGGAGCAGGTATTTATAACTTGCCTGAAAAAGAATTTATAAAAGAATTAATAAAACTGAATGGAACACAAAAGGAAATACTTGAAAACGAAGAGTTAATGAAGCTATTACTTCCTGCATTAAGAGCCGAACTTAAATTATCACATACATATTGCTCATCTTCAGTAAATTCATTTAATTGCCCTATTTCTGTTTTAGGAGGAACTGAAGACACTGAAGTAACCCCCGCTGATCTACAAAGCTGGGAATCTAATTTTACTTCATCTGCTACGATTCACATGATTCCAGGCGATCATTTTTTCTTAGATAGTCAAAGACATCTTGTTCTACGAAAAATAAACATGATAATTAAGGAATGTTTACTGAAATTAACTGCAATTGCAGATATCATCTGAGGCGACTATGAAAATTCGAGCAACCGAAGAACGAGACTGGACGATCTTAAAAGAAATTCGACTCGCTGCACTTCTTGATAGCCCAACAGCATTCGGTGTAAGTTACCAAACAGCTATCACTAATAGTGATGAACAATGGAAACAACGTGCATCGTCCGAAACCCAACCCAAATTTTGGTTGGCCTTCAAGGATGAAAAAGCAATAGGAATGATTGGTGCTGGTGTGGACCAAACAGATCGGTACAATTTGATCGCGATGTGGGTTGAACCAGCGTCACGTGAATTGGGTGTAGCAGAGCGTTTAATAGATGTTGTCAAGTCTGATGCAATCAACATAGGATTCAAACAGATATTTCTAGATGTATCACCGGATAATTTGAAAGCCTCACGGCTTTACAAGAGGCATGGCTTCTTCTTTATTGATGAAGAGAAACCACTTGCTAGCCATCCGAATATTCTGGTTCAGACGATGAAATGGCAATCCATGCCATAAACGACACCAATTTAGCTTTTGGAATAAGACAAAATTATCCACTTTTTAATGTTGTAAAAAATATTTACACAATAAAAGAAAACATATAAACTACACGTCTTTAATATGTATAAATTTCAATCAATTATGCCGGATCAGACCCCTGAAAATGGAAAAACTTATAATGTGGTCATCAATGAAGAAGAGCAATATTCAATATGGCCGACCACTAAAGACCTACCAAATGGATGGCAAAAAGTAGGCGTTCAAGGTTTGAGAGATGATTGCTTATCGCATATCAAAGAAGTATGGACAGACATGCGCCCCTTATCTCTCAGGAGTAGAATGGCAGTAACATCGGAATCTGAAAATTGAATAATCGATTTTATTATACAATTTAACCAATTATAAAATACTGGCAAAACCCATAAGCGGTCTGTACAAGGTCTAATTTTTTTGTTTTGACTTCTCTGAGTATATACAGTGTAAACATTAAATTAAAGATGTAATGGAATTAGTAATGACGAACAAGATGTTTTCTTTATCCCTTGCACAACAAGACATTTACTTTGATCAACTCTATCACTCTGAAAGTCCTTTATATAATGTTGGTGGATATATTAATCTCCCTCGAATTAACATTGAAAAATTAATTGAAGCACATAGACAGCTTGTTAATTCGAACGATGCTTTTGGTATTCGAATTGTTGAATGTAAGGAGGGAGTAAACCAATTTATATGCGAAGATCGAATGGATTCATTATCTATTATTGATTTCTCTAGTGACTCTACCCCGTTAACTGCAGCTGAAGCTTGGACCAAAAAACTTTTTGAAACTCCAATTGCTATGATGAATAATCAGCTTTGTTATGCCTATTTGGTAAAAATTAGCAATAATTCATTTTGGTATGTAGGTATTGCCCATCATATTTCTATTGATGGTTGGGGATTTTTAAATTGGTCTGAAAGTTTGGCTAAGCTTTACAATAATATTCCAGTAACCTGTAATAATGATAGTTGGAATCAGATCCTTTTAGATGAGCAACACTATTTAAATAATAAAAAATATTCTGATGATAAAAAATATTGGTTGGATTACTGCTCTGAAATGCCTAACAAATTACTTTCAGCCAATTATTTACGATACTTCAAGGAAAATAAAACAATTCCTAGTCGTCGACACACTGTCAATCTTTCTAGCGCCACATTTAGTGTTTTGGAGAATTTAGCCAATGACCTAAAGGTTGGAGTACCCAATGTTTTCTTAGGTGTATTAGCGAGTTATTTTTCGATTGCCTATGAGCAGGAAAAAATGGTTTTTGGTATTCCTTCACATGGCCGAAGAAACCGAATTCAAAAAAAAATGATAGGCGTTTTCACCAGTGTGAGCCCTATGATTTTAAATATAGATAGTAATAAATCAACTCAAGAAATCATAACGAATATTACAAAACAACAGAAGATCAATTATCGTCACCAACGATTTTCCATGGGTGAAATCATGCGAGAACTACCTTTTAGGGGCAGTTCTGAAACCATGTATGATGTTTTATTCAATTACTTGAAATTCGATTATTGTGATTTAATGTTTGATGAAAATGAAGCAAGCCTCTTTTACTTGAGTCATAATCATCAGCAGACTCCCCTCTCAATCATCGTATGGGAAGGAGATAATAATGAAGTAGCGCTTCATCTGGACTATAATTTAGCCTACTTTTCTGAAAAAGAAATGCTGTTACTAGCGAACAGGATAGAATTTTTATTAGAGTCATTAGGAAATAATTTAACTACCCCGTTACGGGGTATAAGCATATTACCAGAAACAGAACGTCATAAATTATTGATAGAATGGAATAACACTAATACGCAGCGCTCTCATAGCACCATTCATAGATTGTTCGAGATGCAAGCAGCTTGTATACCAGACACCGTGGCCTTGGTGTATAAAGATCAACAACTTAGTTATGATGAACTCAATGGACGTGCTAATCAATTGGCATATTATCTGACGTGCTGCGGTGTAGGTCCTGAAATGTTGGTGGGACTCTATGTAACACGTAGCATAGAGATGATAATCGGGATACTGGGTATTCTGAAGGCGGGCGGTGCCTATGTACCGATTGATCCTAACTATCCTTCAGAACGCATTGCTTTTATGATTAATGATTCAAAACCGATGGTATTACTTTCACAGCACCATCTAAAACCTATACTTGATGCATGCGAATTTAAGATTGAAACATTCTTTTTGGATTCAGATTGGAGTAAAATCGAGCGGCTCAGCACAGAAAATCTAAAGCACAGCACAGATCCTGCTAATTTGGCGTATGTCATTTATACCTCGGGTTCTACAGGCAAACCAAAGGGAGCCTGCATCACGCATCAAGCTGCTATAAATTTAAAAACGGCTTTAGTAAATCAAATATACAAAAATGTTGATGACGTAGTTGGATTGAGGATTGGCCTAAATGCATCCATCTCTTTCGATGCCTCAGTTCAGCAATGGCTCTTGTTGCTGCAAGGCGCCTCTCTATATCTGATTCCTGAGTATATTCGCAACGATCCGGATTTGTTAACCTCGACACTTAGCGCTTGGCAATTAGATGTTCTCGACTGTACGCCATCGCAGCTCCCGCTTCTGCTTTCATCGGAGCACCCTGTCGGATTGGCCAAGATTTTTCTCGTTGGAGGCGAGGCTATCAATCATCAATTATGGAAAACAATGCAGCAACGATTCGGGCAAAGTTTCTACAATGTCTACGGTCTAACCGAAACAACGGTTGATTCCCTCTTTTGCAATATTCAAACTGCGGGCGATACTCCTGTGTTAGGACATCCGATCGATAACGTACAAGTATATCTTCTTGATACGGATCTAAACCCTGTTCCTATCGGCGTTGCTGGCGAAATCTACATCGGCGGCGCTGGATTGGCCCGAGCTTACTTAGGCCGGCCCGAACTCAGTGCAGAAAAATTTATTCCGAACCCATTCAGCAGCGAGCGTGGCGATCGCATGTTCAAATCTGGTGATGAGGCACGCTACCTGCCGGACGGAAATATAGAATATCTAGGACGGAATGACTCTCAAGTTAAGATCCGTGGCTTCCGCATAGAGTTAGGAGAGATTGAAGCTGCGCTGATGACTTTACCTGATGTAAGTGAAGCGGTGGTTGTTGTTAGAGAAAATAGTCCTGAGGACAAGCGCTTGGTAAGTTATTTGGTAATGAATCAAGAGAAGGTTTTACCAGATCATAAAAAGCTGCGTAATCTATTACTGCAATTCCTTCCCGAATATATGGTGCCGGCGTATTTCTTAACGGTGCCTGCCCTACCATTAACTCCAAATAATAAAATCGACAGGAATGCTTTACCTGATCCTTGTATGCTGCTCAATAAGTCCAGTGACGCCGATTTATATACGGAAACTGAGACAGTCTTAGCAAATATCTGGACAGAAGTCCTGAAACTCGATGGAATCGGCAGACAAGATAACTTCTTCGAGCTTGGTGGTCACTCGTTATTGACTACTCAAGTAGCCGCGCGTGTTAATGAATTTTTTGGTGTAGAATTACAGATTCGCTCTTTTTTTGAGCACCCACTATTGGCAGATTTAGCCTCGTTAATAGATGCAGTCCAGCAGGAGCTTTGCTTATCGAATGCTCCATCATTAGTTGCGCAGGCTCGTCCTCCGCGCTTGCCCTTATCATATGCACAAGAACGCTTGTGGCTGTTAGAGCAAATCGAAGCAATGGGATCGACCTACAATATTTCTGGGGCAATACGCCTTATTGGTCTATTCGATTATCATGCATTCGAACAGACTATAACGGAAATTGTACGTCGTCACGATTCTCTGCGCACAAGATTTGTCGCGGATGATGAAACTGTCGAACAAATAATCGCCGCACCAGGTGAATTTACAATACATCATATTAACTTATCAGACCTACCGGACAAATTTCGTGCTGAAGAGGCAAATCACACATTAAACGCTGAGGCATCACACATTTTTAATCTGTCAGCCGGCTCCCTATTTCGAGTTACAGTGATACAACTTTCACCTGAAGAACATATTGTAGCCATTGTGATGCACCATCTCGTCTCGGATGGTTGGTCGTTAGGTGTACTAACTCGTGAACTCGGCGCTTTATATACGTCTTACTCCCAAGGATTGGATTCTCCGCTTCAAGAATTGGCAGTACAGTACACCGATTATGCTTTATGGCAGCGCCAGTGGCTACAAGGTGATGTACTTAAACGTCAAATTAGTTACTGGAAGGATAAATTAAACGGCATCCCTCTTGGCCTAGATCTCCCGCTTGATCGGCCTCGCCCTGCAGTACAAAGCTTCCGTGGAGCGAGCGTGAACTTCACTTTGCCAAAACTATTGACTCAGCAAATGGCGACTTTGGCGCATGCAGAAAATGCGACATTATTCATGGTACTGCTCACCTGCTTCCAACATCTGCTATCTCGTTGGACCGCCCAAAAAGATATTGTTCTTGGTACTCCAGTAGCAGGACGCAGAGAACGCCAAACCGAAGGGTTAATAGGATTCTTTGTTAACATTTTAGTGTTGCGCACTGATGTATCCGGTACCCCAAGCATGCGACAGTTACTTGCACGCACCAAGGAGACTGCGTTACAAGCATACAGTCATCAGGATCTACCTTTTGAAAGACTGGTCGAAGAAATTAATCCCGTACGAGACCTTTCCCGACCTCCAATTTTTCAAGTGATGATCAATTCAATTCCAGCAAATGATAGACCAGAAACATTGCAGCTTCCAAATTTGAAGGTCGAGACACTTTCAGCTGGTGAAGTCAAGGCTCGTTATGAGCTAATGTTGCGAGTAAGAGAAGACAGTGACTCTATTACCTGCTCTTTAGAGTACGCTACTGACTTGTTTGATGCTTCCACCATTGAAAGATTAGCCGAGCACTACCGTACATTACTAGAGCAAGCTGTATCATCACCTGATAGCCCATTGTGTGATTTTTCATTGTTAAGCGAGAAAGAACGGCACTTAATTTTGGAGGAATGGAATACTAAATTTCCGGCTTTCGAGTCTCTATGCGTGCATCAAATGTTTCGCTCTCAAGTCGAATGTGATCCAATGAGAATAGCAATTGAGTTCCGCGATGAAAGTATAAACTATAATACTCTGGATAAGTGGTCAGATTGGTTGGCAGCTCATCTAAGTGCTGAAGGAAGTGTTCCTGGAGTGATTGTTAGCTTGGTTATGCACCCTTCTACAGCAACTCTTGCGGCCTTGTTAGGTATCCTAAAAACTGGTGCCAGTTGTTTGCCGATCGAAGCTGACTATCCTAAAGCACGTATATTAGAATTGCTATCGGAAAGTGGTTCATCTTTGGTAGTTGGTATTCAGGGGTTTGGAAAGGATTTAGCGAACTTAAACTACTCTATCATTGAATTGGATGAGCAGATAGATACAGTGGCTATCTTCTCCTCTGAATCTATTGATACGCTGGTGAGCATGGATGATATCGCTTTTCTATTTCCAGAATGGGATGCTAGTAGCAGACTCAAATTTATTTCTATAACACACCGAGGCATATCACATCGATTGATGAAAATGGCTGATTGCGTAAAGGATAAAATGCATAGATATGCTCAGCCCTTCGAGCCATCGGCGCGAGATGTGCTGCTGCCGTTGATGGTAGGTGGATACATACAGATGCTTGCCGGAACCGAATACGCTCAGAAAGAAGAAATCACTCATTACGGTATATCTCGATACAAAGAAGCTCTACCAGGTCTGTTACCGACAAAAGCTCCTGCACTTGGACGTCCAGTTCCCGGGGTACTCACCTATATTCTTGATGAACGATTAGCGCTAGTACCACCAAACGTGATTGGTGAACTTTACATTAGTGGAGACCCGTGGATTCTTGGCTATGTAGGACATTCCCACCTTACAGCAGAAGATTTTCTTCCGTCCCCCTTCATGGCTGGACAACGTTTATTCCGAACCAAAGAACACGCTCGTTGGCGTTCTAATGGACAGATCGAGTTCATTGGTAGAACGAAACAAGCTTTGATCAATGGGCGATATATTGATTTTAGAGAAATTGAATCTGCGTTGAAGGCTAATTCAGTAGTAAGCGAGGCTTTAGTGGTAGCATACGAAGATTCTAAGCATCAGATTCAATTAATAGGGTATATATCGCTGCATCCTCACTTTTCTGAAAACACCAATGAAATCAACTGGCATGAAGAGTTATCAATAATACTTCCGGCTCACAAGTTGCCAAGTAAGATTATAAGTGTAGAGCAGCTACCGAAGTTAGCAAGAGGAGAAATTGACTGGGATGAATTGCCGCCCCCAGAAAGTCACTGCATCACATATGTTGCCCCAGAAACACAGCTAGAGAGAGAAATTGCGGCCATTTGGATTGAATTTCTGAGAATTGAAAAAGTCAGTATGGAAGATAATTTCTTCAATTTAGGGGGGCATTCACTTTTAGCCATGTTGTTAATGGCCCGTCTTCGCCAAGACTATGGCGTTGACTTCTCAATTCGTACGTTGTTTGAATCTAAGACTCTAAGAGATTTTGTTGAGCTTGTCATGCAAGCACAACAATTGAATAACAACATCTTTTCTTCGGAAAGGGAAAGCATGTTTGATGACGAAGTGGGGATTCTTTAGCCCATTTAAAAGATGCTAGAAATCAATTTTTGGCAATGCTTTTTTAAGGAGATTTAATAATGAATGAACTTCAATCCGCAAGCCCGTCAGTGTCTCTGCACGTTGACGCCCGGATTTATAAAGGTAGAATTTTAACCGATCGACTGATGGACCGAGTCAGTTTACCCCAGGTACTAGAAGGGCTGAAGTCTAGCAAGACAATGCCCGCCTTAACTTGGTATGACGGGGATAAAAAATCCCAACATTATTCCTACGGTGAACTGTTGTTACAGATCAAGCGACTTGCGCATTGGTTTGTTGTAAGACATGGAGTCACCTCTGAAGATCGTGTGGTTGTCATTTCTAAAAATTCTCCTGAGGCATTCATCACCCACTTATCGTTAATGTCTATCGGTGCTATAACTGTGCCTGTCAGCAATACTGAATCACTTCGTGTGCTGCAGGTAATAATTGATAAAGTACGCCCTCAAATTCTGGTGACAGGTTCAGGGGTAGCACCTGAACTCTTGAACGCAAAGAAAATAGCTGTACATTCTTTGCCAAGCTTGCCCTTAGTAGCGATCACCGATGAAGATAAATTTATTTGGCCGAATCAATATGTGTCACCAGATGATCCTGCGGTAATTCTGTTCACTTCAGGCACGACATCAACTCCTAAAGGGGCCTGTCTAAGTCACTATAATCTACTGGTAAATGCAGAAGGATTAACAAGAACACATCAACTGACTAAGCTTCGAGTTCATATGTGTGTCCTCCCACTTTTCCATGCTAATGCTTTTGGGTTTTCAATGATTGCTTCTCTTTATGCCGGCAATCATGTGGTGTTATGTGCGGGATTACCTGGCTCGGCAATCTGGTCAATCTTAGATGAACAGAACGTGAATATTATTTCACTGGTGCCTGAAATGATTCGGGTTCTTTCCGCTATTTCAGTATCAAGAAAATCTTTACCCGAACTCCAATATGCCGTATCAGCAGCTGCTCCTCTATCTAACGCTGTAGCACGTGAGTTTATGGCTAACACAGGTATTGATATCCATCAAGGATATGGCTTAAGTGAATGTGTAAATTTTGCAGCAACTATTCCTTGGAGCGTTTCAGGAACGGACCTACAACGCACAATTGAGGGTTGGAAAGTTCCAAGCATCGGCCCAGAATTGTTTGGATGTGAAATGAATATATTGCGCGGGAACGGAACACTGGCCTCGGAAGAAGAAGAAGGGGAAATAGTAATTTCTGGTCATACAACAATGTTAGGTTACTGGGATGAGGTAGCTGCTACACAAATGGCTCTCGAGGGTGGTGGCTTACGTACAGGAGATTTGGGATTTTTCACTACGATAGATGGCAATCGATATTTCTTTGTAACTGGCCGCAAAAAAGAAATTATCATACGTTATGGGGAAAATCTATCCCCTCAAGCAATCGAAGCTGAGCTCGAAGCTCTGCGCGGTCTTTGTCGATTTGGCATCACGGGATTCCCTAACGATTTAGCTGGAGAAGAAATTGGCTTGTATGTATGTGCACAACGCACTCTTGCCAATGAAGAAAAGGTGTTGAAAATAGTTCGTGCTTGCACAACACGCTACCGACCACGAGTAATTATGTTTGGAAATGAGCCTATTCCGGCAACTCCAACAGGTAAAATTAAGCGTAGCTTACTAGCGCAGCGCTTCCAAATCGATAGAAAAGCATTCTTTGGTGATGATCCTGTATTGGAATCGGCTAAAGCTGAAAATGCTCAACTCGTCAATTGTGATTAATCAATTTAAAGAGGAAAAACTGTGAAAAAAAATGAAAGCTTTATACCTTACCCATTATCGCACGGCATGCTATCGAATATGGAATCCGACACTTTCCCGACTCAACTATGGGGATGCTCGCACGATTTGTTGCAACTGCCAGAAAACGCGACGCATTTCGGGTATGTTTACGATGGAACTTTGACAATCAACCACTATTCAGGTGAGTTCAAATTAAAAAAGGGGATGTATTTTTCGGCTCCAGGAATAACAGAAATAGATGGTGACGGCGAAGGTATTGTAATCTCTCGTTTGGGTTATGAAGGCTTTTTTAATATAGGGGGTCCAGTCGAAGATCAAGGTCGCCTGAACTATATTGACGGATGCACAGACTCGTTGTTAATTCCTCCTATTCTAATGGGTGATGGCTGCTTAAACATGCTATATTTCCCTACTGGCATTGACCAAACGATCCATACTCATCCTTCTATGAGAGTTGGTATAGTAATTCGCGGTCAAGGCGAATGTATCACTCCTGCTGGAATTATTCCGTTGCTTCCAGGTTGTGTCTTTGTTATCCCAACTGATGGTGAACACGGCTTCCGTACAAAAAATTCGGAAATGGCTGTCATTGCTTACCATCCAGATAGTGACTTTGGTCCAACTCACGAGTTCCATCCAATGATAAATCGAACTATTGTAAATGGTGTCTCAGCCAACAAGATTGAACAAATATGGACCCAGAGATAGTATCCAAATTCGTGTCAAAACTTATGAGTTTAGACAGCATTTAGCATTATATCTTAAAACGTAGAAAGAAAAGGCTGTAGATTTAAGCGATAGTTATTATTAAGATTATCGCTATAAAAATAGGTGCTCCGTAATAACTTAATTTTCCTTCTTTATTAATAAAACTTATTTCTTTAATATTTTCGATAAGTCTCTGAGCAAATCTTTGTTTTTTTCCTTTCCAAATAGACATTTCTATAGTCAATCAGGCAAGAAATTTAGTTTGAAATGGAACAGCCATACAAAATATTTCATTGTCCTAGGAGACAGCTTTTGTAGCCAAAGACATTGATGACTGAATAAGTGTACTAATCCGTGAAATAACTTCTACTAATGATCTCTGCTCTAGTTCATTTTTTCTCAAAAAGGCTTTCCACATTGACTCCCTGCTTGGATCGTTAGCAAACTCATCAGTCAGACCAATGGGCAGTGCCTCAGGAAGAATCATTCCTCGACGGGTAAATGTAGCTTGTATAGCTTCGGCTAATATTTGATTATCTATCTGCTCATTATTTAATAATACATAAAGATCCAAGTAGTCTTTTAATCGACTATTCGCCATGCCCAATAATGCAATTGCGTGCAGCTTTTCTGCAATTACCGTATAAATTGGATAAGTACGGATTTTAGGGGCAGGAAGATCACTAAGAAGTACGGGATAATGAGCATCTATTGGCCCAGGGGTAACTGCATCACCATAGCCTATATCAATTTGTATTTTAATCTTTGCTTTCGCCAATTCCCCAAATAACTCAACTCTTGCTCCAGTATAACCTCCATCTTTTTTGATAGTGTCAACCGTCACTGATTCAGACAGGAAACTTATTCCATCATCTGCAGAGATTCTGCAAATTTTACTGAACGTTTGTTTAATATACGCTAGATCATTATCACCAAATCCCAATAAATCAATATCTTTAGTTGGGCGATGAGGCATGTCATACCAGAGGTTAAATAGTAAGGCACCTTTCAACAAAAACTGTTTAGAATATTCTGATTCTCCAATTCGATATAACAAACGCTCTAGACCATAACGAGTCAATACCGCATTAAAATCAGAACCTTCTTTAACAGCTATATTCTTTAAACGTGAGCGTACAGACTCACCAATATTTTTTGTCATTGAATTGCCTCAATATAAGGACGCATTACGTTTGCAACGCGACAAATTTTCGCATAATGCCATAGTTCATCAACTGTGACTTGATTTTTTGTATAAGCCTCTTTGAGCGCTTCAATGGCCACATCAAGTCCAATTTTATTGCGATGTTTGAAACAATCTGCAATTGTCTTAGCACGGTTATACACCCTTAGTTTAATATTATCTGATTCTATAATTTCAATTCCTTCACTAAAGGCTTCATCGGAATATTGCACCATTTTTAGCGGGGGATAATCCATTTTTGGCACATGACTCCCTTTTGGCATAGCTATCCATACTTTTCGAGGTAGCTGTGTTGTTAGATCATGAATCTGCAAAGCAGTTAGCAGGCAAAACACTGCTTGAGGTACTCGGCTTGCTATAATAATCAGGCTTTCTTTTTCTGAAAGCTCAGTCTCTGGCAAGCAATAGAGCCCAGAAGCGAGTTTTTCAAGTTTGTTTTCGCTAACAAGCCTTGAAATGGTCGCTCTAGTGATCCCCTCTTTGGTTAGATCGGACATTCTAATGACACCAGTTTTGCTAGCCATCTGGAGTACTTTTTGTTTATAGCTGTCTTCTGTTTTCATATTTAAATTATGATACATTATTTCGTTACTTACAAATAAATAACGAATATTTGTATCAAATGACTTACATTTCATCTTATCCCTCATTACGTCTCAAATAGTCATTTTTATGAAAACCAAATGGCCTTTCCGGTAAAATGCCAATAAAGTTGCTAAAATATACTTGCGTGAGATTTGCGTGTTTGAGTACGACACTGTTATACTCTGTACGACATTTGTAGTGGTATCTCGCGACATATTATTACTTTAAAATCAACGAGTTAATTTTAAGGCTGGGGGCTCATAATCCGTTGGTCCTAGGTTCAAATCCTAGTGGGCCCACCAATTAAAACCTTTAAAATCAATAAGTTGCAATCGACTATCCCAACCCCTCAAAAACCATTGTGGGGATTTTGTGGGGCTCAGTAGACACAAACCATAAACTAACTACCTTACGACCTTGAGATGTATCTTTTTCTTTTCTATTATTTGGATTACGAAGCAATGTGAGAACCACCCCACTTTGCTGCTTTTCGCAAATACAACGAACAACTCGATTATAATTTACTTGTATGTAAACAGGATTGTTTCCTGTCACCTTGACTATTGAATAGCCAGGCAAATTTAGGATAATATCTTTTTTCGGCACTTTAATCCTCTTTTGATTGCGGAATCAATGAGTTAGATTACTATAATCCGATTAAAGTGCCCCTACATTTGGGGGAGAGCCAATTTATTTTTTTATACAACTGATTGTATTTTATTTATTCTTATGTAGAATAAATTTGCTTTTTGTAAAAATAATTACAATTGACAATTTAATCTAATAATCACAAGTAGAGGTGGCTATGCCAGAAGTTTTGAAGAGCCTTGCGTACCAAAAGATCGAACATGAAATTAATCATTTTTTTGATCTAATCCATGATAAATATAAAAAATATGGGCATAAAAAGAAAGGGACAAAGGACATCATTTCTTCACAAATTAGTCAATTTTTAGATGAGTTAAGCAATTCAATCTTAGCCCAATCACGTTTAGTATTTACGAATATTCCAAGTAAGGAAATTATTAATTTTAAATCCGTAGACTCCAGGAAGCCAGGTGACAGTTTTCAAAATATTGATGAAGCCGCTAAGTATTTTAATAATCTGTCTAGTCTGATTTATTTTTCTGTGATGCAGCATGAGAATCCTACTCAAAGAGTGTTTTTCTATGACATGTACATCCAGTTAATGAATTTTTGTTACCTTAAAGGGGACTTATTGGGGGCTGGTGCAATATATACTGGATTAATATCAAATAATCTTTCCAATGTTATTGACCGGAAGCAGTTGAGCCGTGAGAGTCGCTTGATTTGGGAAGAGCGTGAAGTATCCTTTAATCGATTATTCAACGTGGGAACTTCATACAATGAACAAAATAATTTGAGGAAAAAATTTAAGACTATTACTCCTGTATTACCACTACTCCTCAGTATTCAAACTCAAAGTAAAGAGCACTACGATGGATTTGTAAATAGCTATAATGAAATCCAGGATCGATTGCATGCATTGGATAGACAAAATAATATAATGCTTAATGGTATGCAGAGTAATGAATATTTTTCCTGGTCTAAACCTTATTATGATTACATGAAGAATGTCTATCTTCCTCAATCTATAGCTGAATATACTACCCTCTTCAAAGAGTATAGGGAACTTATCTCAGAACATGGGGGCCCCATTGCGAAGCAATTTCATGATGATGCAACATCAAAACCCCTGGTAACTTTTGTTGAGGTTACGTTATCAGAAAATAAAACAATTGTTGAATCATCTCCTTTACCAAATACAAGTATAGCGGAAATGCTTGAAGAGATTGATGATATAAAGAGAGCATATACAAAACCAGCATTGTTTGATGATATATCCTGGAATTTAATGAAAATTAATAGTGCGAAGGTAAAAGCGAAACCTATTGGTGATTCTACTTCCATGATTTTCAATAAGATTGAAACTCCTGAGATTGAAGAAAGGATAGACGAAAATCAACAAGATACAGTTGTTTCTAAGGATTTGCCTTTAGAAGAACAATATCGGTTTCACCATACGGGAGCCAAACTCATGCTTGAGCTTGCAGGAGCTATAGAGAGGCATAAACCTAAAAATACTGATATAAATCCAATAGTTGGGAGAAGTTGTAGCTTCTTTAGCAGTAAAAACATGAAAAAACAAAAAGAAGGCTACAGCTATGATACAGTGGGTGTAGATGAGCATGATTCCGATAAGGAATTTATACAAGTTGAGCCGAATATGGTTTTTTAATCTGGAGAGCTTAGGGAGCAAGTCTATTTATATTTATAATGTTATTTAAATTTGGATACTCAGTTTTTATGTACATAATTCTAGCTATCCCATTAGATTTATCGTTTAATATCCTGATTATTGCAGGATCGATTTGGAGTTTTTTTCATTTCTAGACCGCAAAGTATAGAGTTTGAGAATGCTTATTATCTATGAAAATAAAAGCCATTATAAATAGACTTGCCCCCTAAGTTACACCTACCTTTTTCTTTGCCAATATGCTTTAATCGTGCTTTTAATGCTTGTTCATTCATGTTGTCACCGTCAAAATATAAGGATCAAGATTAAGTCCAAATTGTCTTGTATATTGCTGAAGCTTTTTGATATTCACTTTTTGGGAAGCTCTACCACTCACGGCTGCTTTAAGAGCTTTAATGGCTATTTCTTTACTGTGATAGCGAAAAGCGTCTATTATCCTTCTCTCTCAAAAATAGCAACCGTTTTCTGCCCTATTGTGTACATTGTTTTACCTGTTTCCATATCGCGCATTCTAACAGCGCGAGAATGCTCTCTCTTAGGGGCTGTCGTAGAACGGCTATCCAATATTCTCTAGGCATTTCATCCCTCAGCTAGCGTAGCCCGGATGCAGGCGCAGCCGTAATCCGGGATATTAGGCTTGGAACATCCCGGGTTTCGTTTCACTTCACCCGGGCTACGCTTGCTGTTATACTTCGTACGACAATTGTAGTGGTTTCCTGCGATTAAAATTATAATAAAATCAATTACTTATTTTGGAATTGACGGGCTCATAATCCGTTGGCCCTTGGTTCAAATCCTAGTGGGCCCACCAATAAAATCAAGTAGTTACGAATAGTTCAGAAAAATCAAAGACCTCTGAGGGGCACTGATGGGGCGATTAAAATCGTACATTTCAAGGCCGAATCACACTTAATGTTTCCTTAATTCTTTTTTATGTATAATTCACGAACAATAAAGCTCATCAGTTATGAGAAACTATTATGCCCAAATATACAAATACTTACGGTAAAATTAACTTAGATGATTATAAGAAAGTTAAAGAGATCACCACTGGTAAGACGAATCAAGTCTCTTTATGGGAGCATAAACAAGACAGTAATTTGAAAATTGTAATTAAAATGCCAAATGGTGCTAATTCTGATCTCGTTCAACATAATATTCGTTCTATTAATGCCTTCTTTGGGGAAGACTCTGCTTGGCTAATTGAAGGGAAAATTCAAGGCAAAGAAGGATTTGCCATGAAATATTACTATGGTATGTCTCTTTCCTCTCAAGAGGAAGATCAACTAGTCAATAAAAATGATAGTTCCTTAAGAACCATCTCTAAGAATGGACTGTTATTTACTATGTTAGATCCTAACAAGGATAATTTCTTAAAATTGCCTACTGATGAGTTTATTCCTATTGATTTCGATTATATGATTATCCATGATGGAGCTAAACTTTTACCTTACCAAGAAGAGTATTTAAACGGCAGGAAAGGTTTTGCAATCAGAATGGGAGACTGTTCTGATGAAGAAGCAACCCAATATGTTTTAGATAGTTATCCTGCTGCTGCGCCTTATTTATATGAACAATGGGGAAATAAGTATCTCAAAACAGATAAATACAATCAATCTTCTAAGGTCGTAGCCAAACCAGTCATTGATAAACTAACAACCCAACAACTAAGAGTTCCTAGTCCCGCTGAGAAGAACTATAATGAGAACATTGGCTTATTAATGCAAAAGATTTCAGACTTCAAAGACAAGCCAGAATGTCAAAATGCTCTTAATGCAGCTAACATACTTCATGATGCCTTAAAGGCAGAAGGAGAAAAATATTTCTCTGGTGAATTATCAAAGGCAAGGTATGAAGAATTCAAAGAAAATTGCGAAGGCTTTATTAAAACAGCAAGACTTGAACTTGATCAACATAAAGGATTTACAAAAATTCTTCTTAATATTCTAGCAATTGTTATATCAGCCGGAATAGGTTATGCACTTGCAGCGGGTATTAATATTGCTTTGAACAGAGGTAAATTTACTTTCTTCTCTACAGATAGCTCCATAAAAATTAATAGCATCGAAGAAAGTATTAACCAGGTAGCCCCTGCGGCATAAAGGTCGAAGAAAAAAGTTGTTGCAGATCCTCTGGAAGGATTGCAGCTATTTTGGCTAAAACGTTTGTTGCAGCAGGTTCTAATTTTTTATCCGTTCTGCGTGCTACCCGCCGTGAACCAAGGATCAATGCTTCAATTTCTTCCTCAGAAAACATCAACGGAGGCAACATAAATCAGGGGCGGAGTACATAACCAACACCAGGTTCACCTTCGATTGAAGCTCCATGTACATGTAAGGTAGTTATGTCCGATAAAGAGTCCGTAAACTTACACGAAGTTCCGAGGCCAAATGCTTTCCACTAACAAGGTGTCGAAGGTGTTAGTTATCCCTAAGAGTCCCTTTATAAGGGACGTGCCTGGATATCACTATCGGGACTCTCTTCTACAAGTTTTTGTTGTTGGTTAGTAGCCGAATGAATTGCTGTCATCCATCCAGCCACTCCCTGAACGAGTAAACCCTCATGGTTTTTGGGGATGGAGGAAACCAACTCTACATTCAGACCGGTATTAGCCAAGATATAACACATTAGATGACAGGCAACACTGCGAATACCATAATCGTCATTTAGTTTGCCTTTCACTGAATCAGCAAGGTTTGCCAGCGTTTCTTTATCCATAAAAGGAGCTAGTCCTCTTAAGCAGTTTAATGCCGCTCTACAAGTATCTGGGTCATCCAGTTTGTTTTTCACGGCGTCAATAGTGTTTTCCAACATTTTTTTATCCATTCTGTGGGCCAGTGCTACTAAACAGTTCAATGCCTCACTACAGACATATTTATCTTGGTCATTTAGTTTGTTTTTCACTGAGTCGACACTATTTTCAAATGTTGTTTTATCCATTTCCGGGGCTACAGTTGCTAAAAATTTTAATGCCGTAGTACGCTCATAAGATTTTTTGTGATCCAGTCCATTGATAGCTAGGTTAATAAGAGATACCAACCTATCTTTTTCCATCATAGGGGCTAGCGTTGCTAAAAAAATGAATGCAAGCGTACGAACATCCGAGGACTTGTCATTCAGTTTGTCTTGCACTGAGTCAATAAGGGGTAGTAGGCTCTCTTTATCCATTCCTGCCGCAAGCGCTGATATACACTCTGATGCCGCGACAAAAACTCTTCTACTCTCATCATCCAGCTTGTTTTGTACTAACTTGATAAGGGGAGCTAGCTTCTCTTTTTCCATTCTGGGCGCAAGCGCTTTTAAAAAGTTTACGGCCGTACAACGAACACTCTCATGTTCGTCATCCAGTCTGTCTTTCATTGAGTCAATAAGGGACTCCAGCGTATCTTTTTCCATTCCAGATGCCAGTTCTTTTAAACAGTCTAATGCTGCACTACGAACATGAATATCGTCACTATTTAGTCTCTTTGTTACTGGGTCGATAAGGAAAGCCAGCGTTTCCTTATCCACTATAGGAGCTAACACTGCTAAACAGTTTAATGCTGCACGTTGAACATCACTGTTAGGGTCATCCAGTTTGTTTTTCATTGACTCTACAAGGGAGAGTAGCCTTTCTTTATCCATTCCAGGGGCAAATGCTACTAAACATTTTGCTGCTGTCGGGTAAACACTCAAGTCAGCCTCATTTAGTTTGTTTATCACTGGTTCGATAATGGATTCCAGTACTTTTTTATCCATAAGAGGGGCTAGCTCTACCAAACAACTTAATGCCTCTCGCGCTACATCCCAAGCATTTTCTCTAAATAACCATTGATCAGAGGCTATCAGTATGTTTTTTACTGAGTCAACAAGGGGAGCCACCATTTCTTTCTCTATTTTAGGGGCTAATCTTGCTAAATATTTTAATGACGTTGTGGGTTTTTCATTTTTTGGGTCATCCAGTTGTTTTTTCACCGTGTCAACAAGAGGAGCTAACGTTTTTTCGTCCGCTTTCGATACTACTACTGATAAACATTTATCCATCGCATCAAGATCTCTTTCTTTTTTCATACCCAGTTGTTTTTTCACCGTATCAACAAGGGGAGCCAACGTATTTTTATTTGCTTTTTGCGCTAGCGCTGCTAAAAATCCTAATGCTGCACTACGAACTCTCCCACTTGGGTCATTCAGTTTTTTTTGCAATGTATCGACAATGGTAGCCTGTTCTTCTTGACTCACACCTTCAACCACAAAGTCCTCAAGATAATTCAAATCATCGAACTTCGGTAGAGCTAATATAGTGGTAAGGTCTAATGAAGGCAGCGCAACCTTATTTATCGCGGCAGTCAGTTTTACCCCTTCCATTAGCTGCTTGATGCTTAATTGAGGATT
This sequence comes from Legionella fallonii LLAP-10, assembly GCF_000953135.1. Taxonomy (NCBI): domain Bacteria; kingdom Pseudomonadati; phylum Pseudomonadota; class Gammaproteobacteria; order Legionellales; family Legionellaceae; genus Legionella; species Legionella fallonii. The sequence continues at coordinate 3,604,744 of NZ_LN614827.1, forward strand.
TTCTAATTGAGACGAAAGTTTTCTGCCCAAGTAGGCCAAATGTTCATGATCATCCCCTATTAATAAAGATTGAGAACTGATGAGAATGGTCAATATTTTGACTTGAGTGGGATAAAACTCACTCCCCTTTTTGCTAAATAAAGCAAGCTCTATCGCTCTTTGCTGGCCTCTATTCTTACTCAACCATGCGGAAAAAAAATCTTCCGGAGTATCAAGATGGGTATACAGGTGTTCTAATACCTCCAGTGGTGCTTTTTTGAAAAATTTAGCATATTTTGACATGAGATCCACCCCGCGGACTATATAGTAGAGTACCACTGATAATAAATTATACACTCAAGTCATAAATTAATCAAAATAGCAAGCATTAAGCGACCAGAGTGACATTGACTCCTGTGTGCGTCAGAAAATAATATTTCTTAAGAAATCAATTATGTCATGTTTGTTAAATTTTTTAGGGAGAAGAGAATGAATAATCAAGTTGTGCGGTAGAAATCATGATTTATGCTTAAGCTTTTCCAGATCATCTTTCACCCGGCGAGTCGCTTGGCGACCTTCGCGTATAGTTTCTTGCGAACGATCGAACTCCATAAGACCAATATAGCCAAGCTTCGGTGTGATGAGAACGTCGGGCGGGTCCTCTGCCATGCGCGAATAAGTGATGCGATCCTGCATAATATTAATGGAGCCAGCGATCACATCGAAGAGACCGGGTTCAGAGATTTTCTTTTTACGAAGGGAGGAAATAAATGAATCCAGCCTAATGTTGAAATCAGCCTTTAGCTTGGATGCCCACATAGCGGTGTTTGGATCATGCGTTTCAACATATTCCAATTTCTTTTTGTCATCGTGATTATCAGCTGGTGCATCACTGTGAGGTCGGGAGAAATGTCTGCCAACAAGATCACTATTTAGATTAACGGCAATGACATAATCGGCCCCCATAGCGCGCGCTAATGAAATAGGTACAGGATTCACTAGGCCCCCATCCAGCATAATATCGTGTTTTAAAGCAAAAGGTGCAAAAATTCCAGGAAGAGCCATGGAGGCTCGCACCGCGTCGAGTAAGGAACCATCGCGCAACCAGTGCTCTTTCCCATTAAAGAGCGATGTTGCAACACACGCAAAGGGAACGTTTAGATCCTCTATATTAGGATTGCCGATTTGTTTTTCAATAGCAATCATCAGAGGTTTCCCCTGGATAAAACCGCCACCAGCCATGCGGACATCTAATAATTTTAGAATATCAACACGTCTAAGCGTGAAAATCCATTCCTCAAATTCGTCGAGGTGACCTGATGCATAAGCGCCCCCGACCACAGCACCTATGGATGAGCCTGTAACCAGATCCGGTTTTATGCCCATGTTTGCCAATTCGCGAATAACACCTATGTGTGCCCAGCCACGTGCTGACCCACTGCCCAATACTAGTCCTATTTTGGGTCTTGCCATATCCGTCTCCTACTTTGGCATGCATAAACCTATGAAAAAAATAATTGCTAAGCTTATGGTAAACTTTCTTCTTATGCCATCAAAGCCAGTGTTTTACGGAAACGCGTCATGGATACTGAAAATAAAACCGTTCCAATCAATGTCAAAGCAAGGAACTGTGGCCATACAATCATTAAACCGGCACCTCGAAATAATATTGCTTGTGCGAGCATAACAAAATGTGTATTAGGCGTAGCCAGCATAATATTTTGAATGAACTCTGGCATACTTTCACGCGGTGTTAAACCACCAGAGAGAATCTGCATTGGTATAAGAATTAAAATCACAAGTAGTGCAAATTGAGGCATGGACCGCGCAAAAGTTCCAAGAAAGATACCTAAAGAAGTAGTGACAAACAAGAAAAACAATGAACTTACCATGAATAAAAAAAGGGAACCATCAATAGGCATAGAAATGAGAAGTCGAATGATCAACTCTATTGAAAAAAAGCTGCAGATGATTACCACGAGCGTCATAGCCCATATTTTACTTGCCATAATTTCGAAAGGAGTGACCGGCATCACCAGCAAATGCTCGACAGTCCCATGTTCCCTTTCCCGAATCAATGCTGCTCCTGTTAGGATAATCGAAAGTATGGTGATGTCATTGATGAGCTCCATCACCGCACCGAACCAACTTTCCTTCAATTCGGGATTGAACATTATCCTAAAAGGAACGTCTATTGCTAGCGGTTTATTCGAGCGATGACCTTGCATAAAAGCATTGACCTCACCCATAATAATTTGTTGGATATCTTCATTGCCGGTTAAGGCTTGGGAAATCCTTGTTGCATCGATGTATAATTGGATAGCCGGTTTTTTTCTTGCACGCACATCTTGCTCAAATTTAGATGGAATGATGATCGAAAAAGTATCAAGGCCAGCGTTTATCCTATCATCTATTTTATTAAAGGTGGTTAGAGTAGGTGCTGTAAAATAAGGAGGATAAAATGCGTCAATAATTCTTTTCGACAGCTGAGATTGATCCTCATCTACGATTGAAATAGGGGCATTGTGAAGAGTATCGGGTAAAGACATGGCAGCACTGTAGATACTGATAGTGAAAGCAAATAAAATAAGTCCTATCAAAATCGGATCTCGCAGAAGACTGATTAACTCCTTAATACCAAGATAGTATATATTTCTAATACTCATATTCAACGCTCTTGCTTTCTCAAAAATGCGACACTAAACCCCAACAATATAGGAATCATAGAAAGTAAGGGAATGAACCACATATAAAGATTATTAAAACCAAGTCCTTTAGAAAAAACACCTCGAGTAATAACCAAATAATACGATGTTGGAAATATATATCCTATGAACGCTCCAATTCCCTCTAAAGAAGAAACGGGATCGATCAGTCCGGAGAAATGGATAGTTGGCAAAATAGTCAAAATACTCGTCCCAAAAATAGCCGCGGTTTGGCTTTTGGTAAAGCATGAAAACAAAAGTCCAATAGAAGTTGATACAATAACAAATAGTAACGTGCCAACCAAAAGCGTAAAGAAGTTTCCTTTAATTGGCACATCAAAAACAAGATATGCTAATACAACCATTAGGAAAAAATTTATTATCCCTAAAAATACATAAGGAATTTGTTTGCCGATTAAAAACTCTAGTCGCCTAACGGGTGTGACATAAAGATTAACAATAGAACCAAGCTCCTTTTCTCTCACAACTGAAAGCGCGCTGAGTATTGCTGGAATCAACATCAAGAGAATCCCAAATACTGCTGGCACGATTGCTTTCACACTTTTAATATCTGGATTATAAAGGTAATGTGTTTGAATAGATATTGGCTCCCTGAGCTTATCGATCCCCAATCCCTTCCTTGTTGCATTAGCCAACCAATGCAAGTTCATCCCTAGTACATAGCCCCTGATAATTTCTGCACGTCTTGGCATCGCACCATCAATCCAAGTACCTATGCTGACCGATTTGCCATGCTGTATGTCTCGGGCAAAGTTGGGAGGGATTTCCATAGCCAAGCTAATATCACTGCTGCGCATGCGATGGTCCAAATCCTCATAGTCTTTAATGGGCGAGCGTTTAAAGAAGTAGCGAGAGCCGGAAATATTGTAAATATAGTCTCGGCTAATACCCGTCTGCTCTCTATCCAATACAGCAAAAGAGAGATTTTCCACATCTAAGCTGATTCCATAACCCAATGCCAACATCAAGATAGCGCTTCCTATAATGGACAGTGTTAAACGGATAGGATCCTGAAAAAGTTCCAATGCCTCTCTTCGAAGGTAGCTTATCATTCTCTGCAGGTTGAAAAAACCGGTGCCTTTTTTCAAACTTGGGCCTTTCTGTATGGAATCAACAGAGGTGGATATGGAAAAACTCTTATGAGTATTCATCTCTGTGTCAAGGGCGCCTGCATCCTCAAGGAATTTGATGAAAGTATCCTCCAATGTTTTTGCTTTACACTCTTCTACTAAAGCAGCTGGCGGGCCGCTGGCCAATACCCGTCCTTCATGCATCAAGGAAATTCTATCGCAGCGCTCGGCTTCATTCATAAAATGGGTAGAAATGAAAATAGTGACTTTATCATCTCGAGAAAGTTCGATTATTGTTTGCCAAAACGCATCGCGCGCGATGGGGTCCACGCCCGAAGTCGGTTCGTCTAAAATCAATATCTCCGGACTATGGATCATGGCCACCGCTAAAGACAGCCTTTGGCGAACCCCCATAGGGAGAGATTCCGGAAGGCTATTTCTCTCTACATCAAGCCCAAAACGATGAATGATTTTATCCACTTTTTCATTAACGTGCTCTTCCGCTATACCGAAAAGACGCGCATGCAGGATCAGGTTTTGCTTTACCGTGAGCTCTGAGTAAAGGGAGAATGACTGGGTCATATAGCCAACGCGCTTGCGGGTTTCTATATCATTTGGATCCAGAGTGCGACCAAACAGCTTTGCTTCTCCTTCACTCTGAGGCAAAAGACCTGTCAACATCTTCATTGTGGTTGTCTTCCCGCAACCATTAGATCCTAAAAAACCAAAGATCTCGCCCCGTTCTATCCGGAAGCTCACATGATCGACGGCAGTGAAATCACCGAACCTCATTGTTAAGTTGTGGGCCTCTATGGCAATATCGGAAATACCCTCCTTTTTTCTAGGTACAATAACAACCGGCTCATAATCTTTGAGCTCATCGTCTGGAAGCATGGCGATAAAGGCATCTTCCATCGAGGAGGAACCTTTCCTTTCCAAAAACTCCGCAACCTTTCCTGTAAAAAGAATACGTCCCGCGTTCATGGCTATTAGCCAGTCAAAACGCGCAGCCTCTTCCATATATGCAGTTGCAACTAAAACGCTCATGCCAGAATGCGATGCGCGAATGCTGTCTATAAGTTCCCAAAATTGACGACGAGATAGTGGATCCACTCCCGTAGTTGGTTCATCGAGGATCAATATATCGGGTTCATGAATCAACGCGCAGCAGATTCCTAGCTTTTGCTTCATACCGCCTGAAAGTTTGCCAGCAGGACGGTTTGCAAAAGGAGACAATCCAGTTGCCATCAAAAGGTCGTTGATACGCTGCTTTCGCTCTTCTAAGTTAAGGCCAAATAGACGCCCAAAAAAATCGACATTCTCGAAAACGGATAGGGTCGGATAGAGATTTTTGCCAAGCCCTTGGGGCATATAAGCGATTCTGGGACAGACCATCTCACGATGTCGCGTATCAGACATATCCCCTCCAAAAAGCTCGATCTTGCCCTTCTGGATTTTACGTGCACCGGCAATAAGTGATAAGAGGCTTGACTTTCCGACGCCATCCGAACCTATTATTCCAACGGTACATGCTGATGGAATATCAAGATCAACAGCGTCTAACGCAGTAACATTTCCATAACGCAATGTAACTTCGCGTATCCGCGCAACGGACTGCATTGATGAGGATGAGGCATCGGCTTGAATACTCATTTATTTACCTTAACATAACCGGGCCATGGTTTATTAGGATTAAGGCGTAGATAATCTGGCCATGGTTTTTGGGGATTAAGACGAATATAAGTCATTCCAGGCAATCCTGTTTTGACTAGGGCGATATGCTTTTGAAGAAGCTCTTTAGGAATCCTGGCTTTTATTCGGAACATGAGTTTTTCTCGTTCAGAAGTCGTTTCAACTGTTTTCGGGGTAAATTGAGCAACATCTGAAATGAACGATATGTTTGCGGGAATGACATCTTGCGGTGCCGCATCGAGCACAATCCTCGCCTCTTCCCCAATTGCCACACGTCCTGCATATACTGTAGGAAGAAAGAAAGTCATATAGACATCACTTAGATCCACCAGGTTCAATACAGGAGAACCAGCAGACACTACTTCACCCGGCTGAGCCACTCGGTACTGTACTCGTCCATCGCGTGGAGTTTTTAGCGCGCTGTCGTTTATATCTGCTTGCACGCGCTCGACTGAGCCTTTTGCTGTTGTAACAGCCGCTTCAGCTCCGATAACTTCTCGTTCTGCCGTTACAATAGCTGCTTGGGCAGCTTCAACATGAGCAAAAGAAGCATTTTTTGCGGCAATTGCACTTTCATAAGCGGCCTTATTATCATCAACTTCCTGCTTTGAAGTCGCACCTTCTAAAACAAGCTTAGAAGAGCGCCTCAACCTTTTCTTAGCGACTTCAAATTCAGCCTCTCTTTGTTTTAAAACAGCATCAGCAGAAACCTTTTCATTTTTTGATTGATTCAGCTTGCTTTGGTTTATTGCGACAGCACTTCGCGCCATAAGCAACTGACCTTTAGCTTCTTTGAGCCGCGCATCCAGGACATCGGTCTCCATTTGCACCAAAACCTGTCCGACTTTTACATAATCCCCTTCGTCCACAAAAATGTCCTTAACCTTTCCGGGCATTCGCGGAGCAATATTAATTTCAGTAGCCTCAATTCGACCATTTCCGCTGATAATATTTGCATTTTTACTTGTCAGATAGTTGTACCAAATAATAAAACCCACAATTACGATAACCAATATTCCTAGTATCTTTACCCACGTTTTTTTTTCTATAGTCATTAACCGTTTCTTTATTTCTTCTATAGTCATTATCTTTCCTTATTTAAGCATCCCGGCGACAAACTGATAGACTAGTTCTGATTATCTACGGTATCCTCCGCCTAATGCAGCATATAAGTTAATTCGGCTGGCAAGAAGGGCGTATCGTGTTTGCACAAGAGCTTGCTCAGCAGAGAACTTGTCTCGCTCAGCATCAAGAACTTCAAGATATGGCGAAGTACCCACTTGGTATCTAGACCATGCCAAACGCGTGCGCTCCCTTTGTGAAGCTAATGCTTTATTTTGAACAATAATTTGTTTTATCAGCCATGTACGATTAGCTAGTGCATCAGCAACTTCGCGAAAAGCAACTTGTATTCTATGTTCATATTCTGCAACCGCTAGATTTCGGCGTGATTTTGCAAGGCCAAGATCAGACATGTTTCTTCCCCAATCAAATATCGGAAGGGTGATATTTGGAAAATAAGCCCATATTTTAGTTCCTGGGCTAAACAAGTTGCTCAGTTCATTGCTGGCTGTACCGTATGCACCCGTCAGCGTAATCCTGGGGAAAAAAGCTGCCCTCGCCGCGCCAATGTTTGCATTGGCTGCTTTTAATCTATGTTCAGCGGCAATCACATCGGGTCGGTTGTACAATAATTCTGAAGGTAGTCCAGAAGAAATCCTTTTTGTATAATAGGGTTCAACCAAAGAAAGTCTCCCCTGATTGACAGGTATCTGAGTCCCCACAAGAAGGGTCATCGCATTCCAATTCAACTCACGCTTACGCTCAAGTACAGTGAGATCTGAATTCGCCTGCTGCAAAAGTGTTTCTGCTTGAACTACTTCAAACTTTGATGAAGAGCCTTCTTCGAAGCGTCGTTTCATTAGATGATATGATTCTTTACGACTCTTAATGGTTTTTAGGGTGATACGAATCAAATCGCTCAGCTCACGCTCTGTTAGATAGGTGGTGGCGACTTGCTCTATCAGGCTTATGAACGTGGCATGTTCTGCTTCTTCCGTCGCTAAATAATTTTCTAACGCCGCATCCTTCAAATTTCTAAGGCGCCCCCAAAAATCGACCTCCCACGAACTCAAACTAAGAGCACCCAAATAAGCTGAAAAAACAAATGGATTTACATTGGGTACCAAATTACCTGGCAACCCGACTCTAAGGCTTGGAGCATTTGCATTCAGAGTGGGAAACAAATCAGCCTTTTGTAAGCCATACATCGCTCTTGCTTCGCCCATCCGTTCTATAGCTGTTCTCAAATCCCGATTATTTTTTAACGACAACTCGATCAATTGTTTTAGAGCTGGGTCAGTGAAGAAATTTTGCCAGTCAAGCTGTTGGATGTTCGTGCATTTCTGCTGACATGTTCCTCTAGGGTATTTTTCTGCGACAGGTATGGAAGGCCTTATATATTTAGGAGCAAATGAACACCCGAATAGCATTACAGAAATGCAGAAGAATAGGCATGTTTGAGATAAAGATTGAATAGCTTTTGAAAGCATCCATGCCTCTCAGTCAATAATCAAAGCGTCAAAACGAGTGGTTCACGTTACAACACTCATAGGAAGCAAGTCAAGATAACCGGGCAAGGGCATCAAAGTTTAAACTCCTAGGGGTAGTTTTTGAGAGGAACCTAAGGAACTGACCGACTAGAGTCTAACTTCGCTGAAAAAAACAATTTGTATATTAAAAGCGTAAAAATACCCGTTAGGGCACAAAAAATACTCGCTAGCAGTATACCCAATCGAGCTGAATTAATAAGATTTTCATTGAACGCTAAATTAGCTATAAAAATAGCCATTGTAAATCCGATGCCAGTCAATATACTGCCGCAAGTTAACAATATCCAGTTAAGATCTTTGGGTCTCTTCGCTAACCCAAGGAACTCAGCGATAAAGCTAAAACCCAAAACCCCTATAGGTTTTCCCAGAATGAATCCTAAAAATATAGCTAAGGTAACTTCATTAGTAAAATCAGAAAAAGATATGAGCACTCCTGCATTAGCTAGTGCAAATAAAGGCAATATTAGATACCCAATCCATGGGTGTAATAAAATTTCCAGTCGCTCAATCGGTGACAGGGTTTCACGAATAGCTAATTCAGCTATGTGTAATGCCTTGCGATCCTCTGTATCTCCACTCCAATGCTCTCCTGGTGGATAAGAAACCATATGCTTTAAAATTTTGTGCAATCGTTTATCATTTATCCATGTATCAGTAGGGGTCATTAATCCAAGGATAACGCCAGTAATGGTGGGATGAATGCCTGATGCATCAACTGAAATCCATATGAGGATTCCCCCCAAAAAAAATACAATTATACTGCGAATCCCTAATTTTCCCATTAGATACACGAGAACAAACCCTATTACTGATGTCACCAGTGCCGTCCAAGAAATCCCATCACTATAACCAATAGTAACAACCAGGATTGCGCCAATGTCATCAATAATAGCCAATGACAACATGAACATCCGAAGACTTTGAGGAATATGTTTACTAAATAATGCTAAGCATCCAATCACAAAGGCAGTATCTGTCGCCATAACAGTACCCCACCCATTCTGTCCTGGTCCACCTGATTGGAGTAAGAGGTAACATAAAGCAGGTACAAGCATTCCACCCAAAGCCGCGATAATAGGAAGAGCAGCTATTTTAGGCTGACGTAACTCGCCAAATACCAATTCTCTCTTTAGTTCTAACGACACAAAAAAGAAAAATAAGGTCATTAACCCATCATTTATCCAATCATGGATTGGACGAGAAAATTCAATATTTCCCAAGCGAATGCCTAAGGATATGTCCCAAATGGATAAAAAAGATTCTGACCAAGAGGAGTTGGCCATAATTAGTGAGATAACAGTGGACAATAATAGTAAGCCGGCTGTACTTGTCTCAATACGAATAAATCGATCTAATGGTTTAGATATCCAATGGATGGGCTCTTTAGGTAATTGTGGATTTAATGGCACTCAGTCATCCTTAACTAAAAAGTAAACTCCCAATATCTCTCGATATGCTTTTATAAAGCATAATCCAACAAAGAAGAATGTGTTTTTGATTATGCTGGTTACTCAGCAGTGTCTTGTAATAATTTATACACCGTCGATCTTCCAACCTCAACTTGTTTTGCAATTTCTGCTGCATTTATACTAACAATATATAGCGAAATATAGCGGTACTTCCAATAGACTATCTTCTCCTATTAGTTTGATTTCCACCTTCATTATCCATAGCTTGTTTTGCTTCATTCTCTTCCTTTTCCTGTGTTTGGACTGCTTCTTCGGAGTGATAAGAATGGGACTCATCACAAATAGGACAGGATGGTTGCTTTGATGAGCAAACATAACAACAAAATTTATTAAACAGACATAAAATAACACCTGCAGCAAATAAAGCGACTATTCCAAGACCATTGCCAGTAGAGATAGTTAATCCGGTTGCAATAGCCAATAAAATAACACCTAATACTTCAAAGCGCAGTGTCCAGAGACAAGTGCTCATTTTCGAACATTCCCTTTTTCTCATGGTATTACTCCTATATTATTGATGCACGGATGCCACTGAAAAAAATATCTTTCATTAATTCTAGACTACTCTTTTACTATTCATGACCTTGTGTTTATTAGGGGGCGTCCCTGAAGTAAAAACAGGTATATTTGATAGCGAGCGTTCTTTGATTGTAACCAATGGCACATCCACATTGACGCGGTCAGTTTTACTTGACCACATCAATTTGAATATGATTTTGTGTCACTCCACATGAATTATAGTGACACATGGAAATCAGATAACTTCAGTCTTCAGTGAACTATAGGACCGAATACTTTCCAGCCAAGTATAGCTAACAAGAGGAATAACATTACATTACCGCCGACAATGCCGTAGTTGCCACGTGAAAAATCAGAACGGTGCCAATAAAAGCCAAAAAGTAGCCAAATAATCATAATAATCCAAAACAACAATCCAATAGGCATTTTGCTCTCCTTTTTCCTAAACCAACGCCCCTCTATGGTTTATTCTTAAACAGACAAATAATGTGTGACATTTGTTCTGTTTTCCGGGTAAAAATTAAATTAATTGAACAATTTAAGTATAGTTTAGTTTTAGCTAAAGTGGGATTCATACTCGTAAATTGAAAGATGCTTTGAGCAAACCTAAGGCATTAATACTATAGTTACTATATACATGCAGTTTCAAGGAGAACAATCATGCTTGGTACAATATTACTTGTTGTTTTAATACTAGTTTTAATTGGTGCCTTACCAAGATGGGGTCATAGTAGAGAATGGGGTTATGGACCGACAGGAATAATAGGGCTTATTTTAATAATTTATTTAATATTATATTTGATAGGTCGTGTACCTTTTTAGGCTTTTAAACTCAAGAAACGAAAGTAAACGTAGCCTTGATGCAGCGCAGCGAAATCAAAGACGTGAAAAACCAAGCAATTTGAGGTGGCTCTCTGAAGGCTATGTTAGCACCCACCATTTAATGAGTTATGTTTTTTCCTCGTCTAGGCTGACTAAACTTACTCTCCTTGCCCTCAAGTTCTGTCAATACAGTTTTGACTTCATTCAAAAAATCATGTGCCAGAGTTAAACTTATATTTTCCTTAATGACAATGCGCAACGCTTCAACATTTTGTGCGTTCGCAGGCAGGGTATAGGCAGGGACGATCCATCCTCGAGTACGCAATTCTCTTGAAATATCAAAAACGGAGTAATGACTATTATCTTTGAGGGAAACACTCACAACAGGCTCCATGCGGCGGGTACCGAGCAAGACAAACTTGCCTGTACTAAGCAAACCCTCGAGTACAAAGTCACTTACCTCCATCATGTTATTAATAATTTTTTGATAGCCTATTTTTCCCAAACGAAGAAAATTATAATATTGGGCAACAATCATGGAACAACCATTAGAAAAATTAAGCGTATAAGTAGGCATATTGCCACCCAAGTAGTTAACATCAAAAATCAAATCCGAGGGCACTACAGACTCATCCCTGAAAATAAGCCAGCCTATACCTGGATATACCAAACCATATTTGTGCCCCGAAAGGTTAATTGATTTTACTTGCTCAAGACGGAAGTCCCAATTGATGCCATCATCAATAAACATCGATATAAAACCACCACTCGCAGCATCCACATGCAATGGGATATCCAAACTTTTTTCCTTTTTTATACGGACAAGTAAAGCATTTATTTCTTCAATTTCGTCATATTCTCCCGTAAATGTAGTACCAAGAACAGCAGCAACACAAATCGTATTTTCATCAATAAGAGGCTCGACATCTTTTGCTGTAATCACATATTTCCCTTCTTGCAGAGGAATAATTCTTGGTTCTACATCAAAATAACGGGCAAACTTATCCCAACATATTTGCACATCAGCGCCAATTATGATGTTAGGCTGTGAGCTATCCATACCAGCCGCTTTTTGCTTATTACGCCAGCTAAATTTATGGGCAAGGCCGGCAAGCATGATTGCTTCAGAAGAGCCAACGGTTGCGGTTCCAGCATAATTGTCCGATTTTTTTACATTGAGTAAATCAGCCAGGATATGCACACAACGTTCATGAATTTTTTCAATACGCGGGTATTCATCATGATCTATAAAATTCTTGTTGATACACTGCATAATAAGCTCATCTGCTTCAGGCTCCATCCATGTTGTAACAAAACTAGCCAAATTTAAAATGGGTATACCATCTGCTTTTAACTCATCTTGAATTAACTGCTTAGCCACACGTGAAGGCATTCCGAATTCATTAAATTTTGTCAATATGAAATCATGGAGATCATAACGGCTTGCATAGATTGAAACTGATCTAGAGCTCTCTTTTGATTTATTTTTTTTCCTGATCATGTTGGATTATCTCCATTATTAAGCAGCCCCAAGGCCAGGATAACTGCTTCCTGAAACAATAAACTACTTCATGTTAGATCGAAGCTTGATTGTTTTACCAGCCACCATGAAACGACCTCTCCCAAGATGATGAATTGTACTTGGATTCTTCCTGGATGGAGTAATCCATGCCGTTAAGGCTTCAAGAATAAAAAAACCATATTGAGGCACCATCTCCATGTTAATCACTTTGCATTCGATGTTCGCATAACATTCGCTAATAAGAGGAGCTTTCACAAGAGAAGCGGTAATTGGTGTTAAATTAAACAGATTGAACTTATCTATTTTTTCTCCAGAGGTATTTCCACACCCCACCACTTGTTCTGCGATTTCTACGGTTGGTATATTGATTACGCATTCTTTGGTTGTTTTCAAGATGTCGAAAGTATAATCCTTGTCGCTAATGACACAACCTATTATCGGTGGCTCAAACTCCATCATAGTATGCCATGACATTGTCATTACATTAGCTTTTCCGCATAAGGAGGTCGTGAGCAACACGACTGGCCCTGGCTCCAGAAGACAATATACTTCAGATAAAGGTAAAGGTTTTTTTCTCATGTAACTCTCTCTTTTCTAAGCAAGAATTTCAGGTAGCTTAAGCGATAGCGTAATCAAGCTTGTTTATTTTGCTCCATTGATTAACATTCTCTAATCCTCCCATCCAGGGAATAGAAAAGATGGAGTTTGATAAATTTTGTCATTTAGCTCCGAGAGCCATTTAGTTATGTAATGATCTTTATCAAAAAACTGAAATCCATCATAATTAACATAGCCGGTGTTTCAGGATAGAACCAAAAGGCTTGCCCCCTTATTTAGCTAGCGTATTCCTTATAAAACTAGAAATGAGGCCCATCAGTTCTATTCGATTACATTGAAGTATTTTACAATCGGCAATGTATCATTCAACTTTAGGGTTTCAGCCCCCTAACGCTTGTTGTTCTATTCTCAATCTAAAGGATCACTTAAAAGTGAAATGGAAATTGAGTCCATTGCGGATTTTGGAGTTCCTACTGCATTACAGGTCAATTCATTTAGCAAGACATTAAATTAGCTATTATTTCGGGAGATTTGCGCAAAATCCCCCGAATGAAGCAAGATTATTTTTTTACTGCTGTTAGTGTAAAATCAATTGTTACATCATCCTTCACAGTTTTCGTATCAGCCCACTCACCTTGTCCCACACCGAAGGGGGTACGTTGTATTGTTGTCGTGCCTTTTACTCGCCCTTTGGTTGGGGTATATTCTTCCTGACTAATCATCAAAGTGACAGGTAATGTTTTATCTCGAATCGTTAGAGTTCCTTTTATCTGGTATGTCTTATCGCCTGTTTTAACAATTTCCTTTGATTGAAAGATTGCTTGAGGAAACTGCTTAACATTAAACCACTCTGGTGCACTAAGTGTATCTGCTAGTTGATTATAGACATCTGACATGGAACTAATGTCTACGACAATTTTAATATTACTGGAACTAAGTTGATTGGGATCCACATTAATTTCACCAGTAAATTTTTTAAATTTACCTGTTACAGGAGCATCATTTTGAGTGGCAATAAAAGTAAGATCGCTTTCATTTGGCACGATTTGCCATGATGGTACTGCAGCGATACATATCACTGGTACTAAAGATAATAATGTAATGAAGCATTTTTTCCAGTATATTTTAATCATGGGAGCATCCTTCGTAAAATATCGTCTTTATTAATGTAGAACGATAGCTATTGAACCAAAACGGTGGTTCGAATTTTTTACTTGCATAGAACTAATGCCCTGAAAAATTTATTTATTGTTGCTTTTTTGGATTAAAGCAGTCCATTCAGCAGGATTCACAAAGACAGTAGTACGAGGCCCCATACCATCTACTTGAAAGACTGTAGCACCTGTAGACCACACATAGTGATGAGCATTAGCTGGAACAAGTTGAAAACCACCAGCCGTTAAAGCAGTAGATTGCTCTTTATCCACTTTATCACCCATACCTACATTCAATGTCCCTGAAAGAACGGTCACTTCTTCATCAGTTGAGTGCCAATGAGAGGGAATTACAAAATTACTGGGTAATTTAAATCTTATGGTATATGGAACCGCTTGGCTTAAATCACCACGTAATAATACTATTTCCGCACCTTTAGGAAAGCCAGGGGCAGGGTGAAATTTAACATCTGTTGCCTTTACTAATAGAGGCTGAGTAGTGTTTTGATTGTCAGAAGCTGCATTTGTTCCGGTTGCAACGATCAAATTGGACAATAAAAGTGTGAAAAATACACGCTCTTTAGCTAATTGAAACATGATAATACTCCCTGTATTCATCCATAAATTTTTCTAGGTCGCGCTTTATCTCACAGGATTTCCGTAATTAGACATGGTAATTAAGGCCTTAATTATCAATTCGATATTCGGAATATTATTGGAAATATCCACATTGAGACATTATTTGTTAATAATAATTCTGTATCAATGCTGCATAAGAAGAATTTAGAACAACCATTTTTAATAGTCAAGAATAATTATTTTCTGAAAATTGCATTAGAAAATACTCTATTTAATATCACTTATTTACTCGTGTTATGCACATTAAGCGATCATGTTTTTGAGCTCCAGCAGTGCAATTGGATTAGCACTGAATCCTATACCGTAACAAGCGTATGCTGGGCTGTTAAACCCGGCATATTCACTTATCTATTCACCAAACCTAGATTGATAAAAATACAATATGAACTTTAGTCACAGGACGCCCCCTAATATTCGTCACTCAGGTTATTCATCTGAGTATACCTAATCTAAGGACCAGCTTGAGGAATTGCTGACTGAGCGTCACTCCCTGGCTTATCAGAAGAAGCAAACAAACCAGATTGAGATGCTCTAGCTGCGTTAACTTGTTGTTTTTCTGATTCTTTCTTTTCTTCCTTAACCTTTTCTATTCCTTCTTTGGTCTTTGCTAATTCATTCCTAGCTTTTTCTATGCCTTCCCTGATCCTTGCTAATTCGTTCCTAGTCTTTTCTAATCTTTCTCTGGTCTTTGCTAATTCGCTCGAAGTCTTTTCTAATTCATCAATAGATTTCAATACATCTTGCTTCAATAAATCTTGCAGCGGCAAATATAATTTTTTAGTCAACGCACCTAGCTCGTTAATAATTTGCTGTTGTCGACCCTTAATCGCATTCCTTTCCTTAGCAGAAATCCTCCGAGAACCCTGCGTTGTTATATCCTTCAAGTTATCCCACAACTCAAGAAAATGTATTACATTTCTTTGTTGGGTAAGAAATAATTCCTTTAGTCTCTCGAAAGTAGGTAATTGGTGCTCATCAATATTAACTAATTGTTCTTGATATTTGTCCAAATTCACTTGAGCAATGCATCCCAGAGATTTTTTTGTTTTGGGTCTATTAGCTTTTGAAGCTTTTAGTATAGTAATTACTTTTTGTTGGATAGTTTTTTCTAAACCGGCTATATCTGGATCTAGTTTAAGCCTATCTATTAATCCACGGGCTTTATCAGACTTTAAAATACCGCCATTGAGTTCTGCCTTAGGAAGGTGACTTAATCGGCTAATCTCTCTTTTTCTACTAACCGCTTCTAATGCGGCATTGGTAGAAACTATTAATTCTGTGAGTTGGGCTTTTCTTTCTTTACTGCAAGTAGATTGTGACGCAAGAACGCGCAACACGCTATTAAGTTGTTTATAAAAAACTGGATTATCTAAAGTTAACTCCGCATTACGTTCAAGTATGGGTCTTAAAGGATGTCCAGGTTGAGAAAGAAGAGTAGCTGCAAAAGGCAAACCGCTCTTATCTAGGGTCATTAAGGACACTCCATTTTTTATAAGAACATCCAAGCTATTAATCTTGGCTGGAGTTGAAATATCCGCTTCAAAATAATATGCCATTAAAGAAGAATAACTGACCTCCTTAATAACAAAATTTTTATAATCAAACGGAATAATCTGATTTTTTAAAAGAAAACTCAATAAGCCCACATCCTCAGGACTTCGTCTCATAGCCAGATGAAATATATTATCTGTTAATAAATAATAAAATGGTGCCAGCTTCTCCGCTTTTTCATATTGTTTTTTTATTAAAAATAATTCTAATAATTTTTTACCTTCCTCTTCAATATCAAGCTTTAATAACGCGAAATCACCAATATCCTCTACATCCATTTCATACAAGATTAACTCATTGAAACACGCAACTAGGAGGGACGGCTTTTGCTCCTCAGTAGCTTCGTTATATGCTAAAAAGCGCTCTTTTAAATTCTTAATCACCTCATCCAATATTGATCTTTTCTTGACTCGTGTATTGGTTCCTTCTGATTTTAAATCCGATATGTCACTTTTAGCGTCCGAGAGAAGTATCGTTGCAGATGGTTCTGCTTTATTTTCTTCAATGCGCGTTGCAATTATGGGGGATTCTGTTATCAGAGATAATTGATCACAAAGATTTTTATAATACCTTACAGTTGATAACACAGGCTGCACATTATTGACGTATTTTTTTAATTCCTCATGAGCGTCTATTAATCTCCTAATACAAGCGATGTATTCTGCTCTATTGTCATCTAATTTTTTTGACAAAAGACTAGCCTGAGCCTCCAAACTCTCATTCCCTCTTTGCAAATTGCTTATTACTGTATTTTGAGTTGCTCTTAAATAATCAATTAACTTATTGGTGGCTATATGGGCTAACGTCCTAAATGCGTCACTATGTTCTTTACTCTCAACGGGAACAAACTTATTTTCCGGCAGAATTAAAGATAGTTTAGGTTCCCATAGGCAATAATCTCTGTAGTTAAAATAGACATGAAGTCTATACTCTCTACTCTCTCCATCCTCAAAAACAGCAGTATAATGATACTGACTTTTATCCACTGAGCTTAGTGGATTTTCGTAAACACTCAAGTGGTGATTTTTTAAGGTTAAATTATCAATAGCAAAACCATTATCTGGTGATAACTCAAAAAGAAAATAATTCGCCCCTTTATTATTCTTACATTTTGATAAAGTGACTCCATCTGGCAGCACGGCTGTAGACTGATTAAAAATGGCGGCAGTGATTACATTGTATAAGGCATTTTTTGGCATTAGGTAAGATAGCCCTGAGATGAAATGGCGAAATAATACATCTTAGTGATCAAAATATCAACTATGTTAACTTTAATCAATCATCCTTTACAGTTAACAATCACGTCCAAATTCAGAGCACAGAATGTCTTTTTAGCAAGAACTGACAGCTAAAGGATTTTGCAAATATTCAAGACTCTTGGATACAGCAGTGCAAGTGACTGTTTCAATTGTTCCACCCTTTTTAGCTTATATCCTCTCACAACAATTAGGCGGCTCAGGAGTTCTAGCGACCGTTGTGAATAGCCTATCTCCCAAAGCCTAACCTACGTATTTTTTATTTTGATAAACTATGTAGATAAGAATCTTTAGATTTTACAATAGGTTTGTCATAGCCCTCTCGAACAACTTTTAACATAGCCTGGCCTATTAGTTATGTGATGGCTAAAAATAAAACACAACAACAGTTCCAATCAGTTATTCCATGCCATATTTTCAGTTTTTTTGTTGGGCTACGCTTCGTTTAGCCCAACCTGTCCAGCAAAGAAGATCCTGAATGTGGCATAGCAAGAAATCATTCGCTGCGCTCCAGGAAAATCCCCTAATAACTGATGCTTTTTTACTATCTCAATAAATGCTAATAAAGTCAGACATAAGTAAGGTATGTACTTCATGGTTTTTGCTATATTGGCGTGTAATTGACAACTTCAATTATAAGGGTGCTATAACAAATCTTGACTATGGCTCGCTCTTATATTGATTCATTTTTAAGCTAAGCAACAAGGCATTGTTCTTATGCATAATTTAACGAGTTGGAGGTTCAAAGGGATTAAAAGTACACCCTGCGAGGCCAAAATACTTAAAGCAAGGTGATTAAATTTACTAATCACAGAAATACAATCTTGTACCTGAAATGACGTTTTTTATATCGAACTGTTCCTATTTAGAATTAGATTCCATATAAATGCTGAGCATTTTACAGGATAACGTTCGTTTAGCGACATAAAAAGCATACTTATGTTTTTTATGTCGCTAAACGAACATTAAACAAACATTCACTACTGACACAAACTGTCAGGATATGCCAGTAAACTACCTTCGATAACATCAATTACCAATTTAAAGGAGAACATATGTTACTCGAACCGAGTGTTATTGTGCTTTATGTTAATAATATTGCGATAAGCAGCGACTTTTATCAGAATTTACTTGGAATAACCGCAGAAGAAGCTTCGCCGACGTTTTATTCATTCAAATTATCCAATGGAATGAGTTTGGCTCTGAAAACAAAACATGGCGTTGAACCCCTTCCGGATGAAAAAAGCGGTAATGGTGAATTAGCGTTTACGCTGGATAATAATAAAAAAGTAGACGAGCTATTTGCAGAATGGCAAGCCAAAGAAATAGATATTCTCCTTCCACCAAGCATCGTACCTTATGGCTATACCTTTGTCGCTCAAGATCCCGATGGTAATCGATTACGGGTTGCCTCCCTGGGAAAATCATAATACAAAACCAGTTCATGGTTAAATGGTAAACGTCGGGCAATATATTGCCCAATGGCGCTACCTTAAGTTTTTGTAGCCTGGATGAGCGCAGCGTAATCTGGGATTTCAGTGCACTGAGCCAGGGTATTCCCGTATTATGCTGCACTAATACGGGCTACGATTTTTTCTTCCTTTTATTAAGGTAGCACCATTGGGCAATTGGTTGCCCAATGGTGCTACCTTAAGGTGCCAATTATGACAATCGGCTTTCAGCGATTGTCATTTCGTTCATAACTTCGTCCATAACAACAAGAGTATTATTAACCCTCTTCTCTGTATCAGTTGCAAAAAAGGTATGTGTTGCTCCCATGCTTTTTCGAACTAAATAAGTTATCGGATAAAATACTACTAAACTTGCAAGGATGGTTAGTATCGTATCAATGGCACCCAATATTCCTCGGTGAGTTGCGTATAATGCGTAATTTTCTTGCTTATTACGCTGACAAATCTCCTGTATCCCTTTGAAATTAATTTTATTTTTATCCGCGGTTAAAATATTTTGCTGCAAATCAGTAAAAAACTTATCGAGTTCTTCATAAACAACGTCGTTTGTTCCTTTAAATCGATAACGTTTTTCATTAAGTTCAGAAAGAGCGCGATAAAGTTTAGAGAACTGAACCTCACAATTTTGTTCTTTAGCTATCTCAAATGCTTTAAGCAAATCATCACTTGCAAATGCATCAAAATAATTAGATGGTTGGGAGCGAAGCGCATACAAGTCAGCAAAAAGACACACCTCAACAGGTCCAACGTTATTGTCTTGTATATAATCACGCAATCTTTTCTGGTTTTCTACAGTATCAGTGGCGACTAATACAATCTCCTTACCTAGCTTAAGAGGTGCGCGACTTCTATATTCCTCTTCATGCACCTCTAAAGTTTTCGCTTCTGTGACAAATACTACTGGAAAAGGATTAGTGATTAATTCATCATCCGCTTCATAAGGTACAAACGCCTTATCATCGGCATCTATTAATGTGTTGCATAATTGAATTCTATCTTTTAGTGCCTCTATATAAGGCAAGACTTCTGTATGAAACTTTTCAAAATCGGGTACACTAACACTAGTTTTATTATGCTTTTGAACAAGATTATAGGCCTCATAATACTTTTCAAGGTAGTTAGTTAATGAATAACCTGAGCGATTGCAAAACAGATATCCGCCAATTTTTTCATTAAACAATTCGCAGTTAAGCTCGGGTTTATGAGCAGTAAAAAAATGATAATCGCGTTTAGCTATAAAATTGGCCTCTCCCAAAGAATATCTTTCAACTTTTTCCTGTGTCCCATTGGGAATTTTAATGAACTCTAACAACTTATTTATATTTTCTGATGACGGGGAATTATAAATTTCTTCTATGTTCAACTGACTTTTTCTAAGCTTTTCTATAAAGCGCCCGAAAGAAAAGAAATGAATTATATAGTCACCTACCGCATACCCACCCTCAAGATTATTTTCTTCTTTAAACAGTTCCATTGCCGCAGCATCAATGAAAATATGTTTTTGAATACATAAAATAAAATAATAAAATTGTACTGTGGCATCCAGGCTCTCTTTTAGAATGTTTATATCATCTAGAGACATAATATCTGATACTTGTACACCAAGCTGCCGCAAGCGCACAAGATAAATCATCAATAAGTTCAATTGGCTAAAGGCTGCTTTGTGAGCAGCCTTTAAAGTCTCATTAAAGTTTTCCTTATTTGAATTCAGAGCCACATTATGTGGGAGTTTAGTATAACTTTCGATGATTTTATCTAAATCGTAGTGCTCGTGTTTCATACGACCAAAAGAAGTAGCCCCTATGATGGTATCATCATTAGAACCATTGCCTATAATAGCAAACCCACCTTGTGTTAACTCACCTACCATAGGAGCCACTTTAAAATTATTTAGCATAGCTACAATAGGCATAAGCTGAAAATCGGTATTTTTCATTAAACTTAACGTTTGAGAAGAAGTGCCATGGATGTAAGGATTAAACGGGAATAGATTGTTATCGCGGGGCATAGTGACTCCAAATTACTTATTTTGCTCGTATTATACACAAATCGCAGCGGTTACAAAAGAACCCATTCTGATTAATATAAAATCAAAATTATGTTATCCATACTCTCGTTCATAACGGCTATAATTCCTATCGAGAAACGATTCGCATATCTCTGATTTCAAGACACTTACTTCCAACCCCTCCGGCGAAAGGAACGTCGAGCAATTGGTTGCCAGGCCTACATATATGGCCAATTCCATACCCCTAATTCAGTTTGACGATGTACAAAATTTTATCTAACCTTAATGAAATACATCCACCTAACTTGCAAGGAAAGCTATCATGGAAACAATACAAATTACTCCTCTAAAAAAACTAGCTTCTCGAATTTGTCTTGGAACATGGGCCATTGGTGGTTGGATGTGGGGGGGCACGGAAGAGCAGGAATCAATTAATACGATTCATAAAGCGTTAGAACTTGGCATTAACATGATTGATACAGCTCCTGTGTATGGTTTTGGGAAATCAGAAGAAATTGTTGGGAAAGCATTAAAACAATTTGGTCATCGCGAAGACATTATTCTCGCTACTAAAGTGGGTCTCCAATGGCATGAGGGTAACGTTTCCAGAAACTCATCCCGTAAGAGAATAATGCAAGAGATAGACGATTCACTTAAGCGATTACAAACAGACTATATAGACATCTATCAAATCCACTGGCCAGACTCCTCCGTTTCTTTTGAAGAAACGGCTCTAGCATTATTATCACTTATTGAAGCGGGTAAAATTCATGCTATTGGTGTTAGTAATTTTTCAACAACACAAATGCAAGAATTTTTAAAATTCGCTTCAATTAATACCTCTCAACCCCCTTTCAATCTTTTTGAACGAGAAGTTGAAAAAGAAATTCTGTCGTTCACTGAAAAAAACCATATTACCACCTTAGCCTACGGTTCATTATGTCGCGGGTTATTGAGTGGGAAAATGAATGCCAATACCCAATTTAATGGGGATGATTTAAGAAAAAGCGATCCCAAATTTCAAAAACCTCTCTTTCAACAATATCTCGATGCTGTTTCTGCATTGGATATATTTGCAACAACAAATTATAAGAAAAATGTTTTGGCGTTAGCAGTACGATGGGTATTAGATAAAGGACATACCATTGCCCTTTGGGGAGCAAGACATCCTTCACAATTAGAAAATATTAATGATGTGATGGGATGGACGATTGATACTGATGCAATGCATCAAATTGATCAAATTATTGATGAGCATTTGCAAACAACAGTAGGACCTGAATTTATGGCTCCGCCTAGCTCCGAATAAAAGCCGTTCGATATAAGAAATACATTATTCTTTATATCGAACTCACGCAAAATAAAGGAAATGACTATGGAAGCAATAGGATTTATTGGCCTTGGGAATATGGGTAGTAAGATGGTGGATCGGCTATTAAAAGCAGGCCACACTGTCATTGGCTATAACAGAACACAACAAAAAGCATTGCCTCTCATCGAGTTGGGAATGCAATGGGCTGAATCACCAAGAGAGGTCATTAAAGCATGTAATATCACACTAATGTCCTTAACCGACGATAAAGCGATATCAGCAATTATAGAGGGTGACAATGGTGTATTATCAGCAATAACAAAGGATAAGTTGCTTGTTGATCTAAGCACAGTTTCTCCCAATTTTAGCTGCAATATCGCCAATGAACTTGCTGAACATCACGCCCATTTATTAGACGCTCCCGTATCAGGAAATCCGATCATGATAGAAAAAGGGTTAGTCACTATTATGGTCAGCGGCAATCACGCGGAATTCACTCGAGTCAAACCCATTTTAGAATCAATTAGTCCTAAAATTTTTTACGTGGGAACAAATGGACAAGCTCTTTTTTTAAAATTAGCGATAAATATAAGCTTAGCCGTACAAATGCATGCATTTTCTGAAGGAATGTTGCTTCTTCAGAAAGCAGGTGTTGATATGAATAAGGCCATTGAAATTATACAACAGAGCGCCATTGCATCGCCTAATATTCAACAACGAGCGCCATATATTCTTGCACCGCCAGAACACTCTTTGTTTAGCATTAAACTGATGCAAAAAGATTTACTGCTAGCACTTGAACAAGGACGGCAATTAGGAGTCCCACTGCATAATACAGCAATAACCAATGAGGCATTAACTGCTGCCTGTGGTCAACATTATGGCGACAAAGATCTATCTATATTATTTACATCCATTAAACAAATGTTAGAGAAATAAAATAATGAATGTACTTATGAGCATCCGGAAACGTTGAGTAATCTGTTGCCCAGACGACCAATTATAAGGCCATCATTTCTACCGCAAGAATAAAGAGAATTGATGCCGCTATGACGTTAAAAATTGCTGACAATCGTTTAGGTATTCTCTTCGCTATCCCCATACCTATTACCGTTGTGACAAAAGCACAACCGCCTATAGAAATTAAATAAGGGAATAATGGTTTATTAGAAATACCTAAACTTACTCCCACAGCTAAGGAGTCTAGACTGGTTGCAACGGCTACGATTAAGAGTTTGATGAACCCATGAAATTTCACTACATCAAGGGTTTCGCCTCTATTCTTCCATTCGATAAACCCTTCATAGAGCATATGCATCGCAACAGCAAACAATAAGAAAAACGCAATCCAGTGATCAATGGAGCTAAACTGAGAAATAATTTTTTCACCGGCCCAAGCTCCTATAAATGTAGCAATTAATTCTGCACCACCCGACAACGATGCAAACTTAATTGCGTCTCTAAATTTATGAGGCTTAAGCCCCATTGCAATCGCAGCGGAAAAAGAATCCGCGCTCAAGACTAAACCCAATGCTATTGGCTCAAGAATATTCATTAATCTGATACTGATATACGTTTTAATAAGATAGATAGTTTAATCTAAATCGCTCCAAAAAATTATATTTATTGCAATTATACTCATTAACCTACGTAAGTTGGGCAATTTGTTGCTCAACCGACAGTAAAGACTTTAGAATTATAGAAAATCGTTAAAATACAAATTGTAATCCACCCACCAGAACATTCCATTTTGTATCAAAGAGAGTTAATTTTTCAAAATTTTTTTGAGGGGTAGAGCATCATTATGAATATCTTATTATTGACCTTTGTTTTATTAGTTTGGGGAATGAACTGGCCCTTGATGAAAATAGCAATGAATTATAGCCCGCCTCTGTGGTTTGGTTTTACAAGAATGTTCATAGGCTGCTTATTTCTTTTTATATTAGTTATCATTCAGAAAAAATTTACTATTCCCAAACGCAAAGATATTCCTCATCTACTCTCTGTTGGTGGCTTGCAAATTGGCCTGTTCACTGTATTAGTTAATTTTGGTTTATTTTATAGTGCTGTGGGACATGCCGTGATCTTAGTCTATTCTACCCCTCTTTGGGTGGCCCCTATAGCCATTATTTTCTTCAAAGAACCTTTGAATTTAGCCAAAGCTATTGGTTTAATCATTGGTATTTTAGGAATTTTGGCACTTTTTAATCCATTTGAATTTAACTGGTCTGATCGCCATGCCTTAATGGGTAGTGCAGCCCTATTCTTATCAGCGATTTTATGAGCAATAGCCATTCTCCATGTTCGTTTTGCACCTTCCCAATCATCAATATTGCAACTTATGCCTTGGCATTTATTAGTGGGGACAATCATACTGGCTTTTAGTGCTCTTGTTTTTGAACCGCATCCAGTGATTCATTGGACTATGTTCTCAGTATTATTGAACCTTTATATTGGCACAATTGCTACGGGTTTAGCTTATTGGGGAGCCGTTGAAATAAGTAAACGTTTTCCTGCGGTCACCACTTCTTTAGCATTAACAGGTGTGCCAATTATTGGCATCATTTGCTCACTCTTATTTCTTGGAGAAAAACCTAGCCCCGCTGTCTTGGTATCTCTTGCAATGCTCATTACAGGATTGATCTGTGTCATTTTAGGAGATTATCAAGCAAAAAAGTTACTCTCATAACAGACGTTATTCATTAGACTTCTTGCATAAGCCAGTATAAGCCCCATAGCCATCCAGGACGTCTAGTGATCATATTTTTTAAAGAACATTAATTGTTCTTTCAGAATATAAGGTGCTGCCCCAGAGTGATCCAATACATCGCTAACTGACTTGATAAAAACAGAATCACTGAATTGAATAAAATTATCATACGCTATTTCAGCACCATGATAAGGAACGTCTCTATCTCCTTTTGTGCCCACTATTAGTAACGGCGCAGTAGGAGAAAAATGGTAATGATTGAAATATTCTTTAAGGAGGCCTGAATTGCTTTCACTGTGATTTAAAATAGCATTAAAAAATTCCGCTTGAAAAATAAGCATAGGATATTGAGGCAATGTATCCAGTATTTCCTGATTGGAATGATATCCATCAAACAACTCAGGAATCAGTATATTATATGGACTGGTAAATATCTGACTTAAATCAGTCCAGTAGCTTTTATATGCTTGTAACGAATAGAAAAAATAAGCGAGGTAAGCTGAAGCCCTAGGCCCTGGTTCAGTCATAATAAACTTCATTGTTTCCTCCCAATCATACGGCGCAGAGCCTAAAGCAACCGCAGTGATTGGAAGATCGGCATATTTTGTTGCTAATGATTCGAACATGACTAAGGTCGAAAATCCTCCTTCAGAATATCCTGTTAGAAACAGTCTATCATTAAGGGGATAATGCAGCATTTCTGCCAATTCCTTCGCCGCGATCAGCATATCGATACTGCTACTAGCTAGGGTTTCATATTGCATATAAGGATGAAGAGATAATTCATTATCACCTAAACCAAGATAATCAGGCATGACGGTGAAATACCCACCATGACTGGCAAATACTGCTGGGTTAGTGTAGTTTTTCTCAATTTTTTTGGAAGGAACATCATCGCGATTAAAGCGCGTGCCATGTTGATAGCTCACTATGCCCACTGTCCCCTCAAGAACAATTGGTGCAGCAACCACCCCAGAAGCAACAGTCATATGCCCATCAGGAGCAGGGGTTTTATAGGTTATTTTGTAAAAGTTCACGTCATAATTAATTTCGAGAGTATCAAGGGGAGGTGTTTTTTTTAACACCAGACGAGCAGTGTCCTTAGAAAGCTCGCCTAAATAAACATAATCTACTAAAGTTTTATCACAGCTAGTGGTCGTTTGGGCATAAACAAAGCTATTTAAAAAACAGCATAAAGCAATAAAAATTGTATCTTTTATGAACTTAGATTTTTTCATGTCTATCCCTATTAGATAATCTACTGGTCTATCAGGCCCTGGATGTGCCTCAACACCGTTGCCACGTTTATTCTAAAAATGAGCATTTTTCAGGAGATGGAGCATTACATTCCGCTAATTTATCGCGATTTATCCAATGCCAATAAAAGTTATCTTGAGGTCGCCAAGCATCATGAGCAAGAATGATTTTATTGGTGATGGGATCGCCACCATAAAAACAATGGCCAGTTTCTAAATAAGTCACATCCCATTTCGCCATAAGAAATGTCTTCACTCCACGGATAAATTGTCCTGCGTCTTCCTGACTCGCTAACTCTTCTCCGTCAATATATAAAGGAAGCCAATTATGAAATGCATTATTCTTAATATCCCCTACTGATGGACAAATGACGATATTCTCGGAGTAAGCATTGGAAACCAAAAATAAGCATAAAAATGCTCTTATTATCATTATGAGCTATCCTTTTTAGGTCAATACAGGTGTAATCTTAAACGAGTACTGTGGCGTCAGAAATAAAACACCGGACTAAAGCAAAATATCATAACCCGGGTCACGGAAAAAACTAAGGGGGCTCAAAAATTTTCAGAACGTTCTTTTGCTAAACTATGATATAAGAATGCATAACTCGACTCTATTATCCCACTAATCCCAAAGCAGATGCTAAATAAGGAAATTATTATGATCTGACTTATGAATTCTACATTAGGCCTCTTGCATAACGAACCGATTTTTCATGAGAACAAAGCATGGTTTTTCGAGAAGCGGAGTTTACAGAGGAGTCAATAAGCACCGGAGAATCACTTATAACAGAGCAGTCGCATAACATTTGAAATTAAAAACCGGCTCATACAAACAAAAGAGGATATAAAACTATCATGTTCAAAAGTGTCAAAATAAGTATCCGTCTAAGTATTATTACCTTATTTGTGCTTTTGTTAGGCTGTGTTGGTTTTACCATCATTGCTATTAATTATATAGCTTTAGATAAAATTCTAAGTTCAGGTGCTAAAAATTTAATTGAGCAAACTTCCTTGTTGGTTGAGGAGCGAATTTATTCCTATTTATACCCTCTAAGTAATGATCTCATTCAAATTAGAAACACTATTAATCGCGGTATTGTTAACCCTGATAACACCAAGCAATTTGATGATTTTCTCAATGAAAGAATTCGATATAACCCAGAAATATTTATGATTTACTATGGAACAGTAAATGGCGATTTTTATGGAGTTGATCATGAAACGCCTAGTGTAATTGGTCTCAATCATATAGTGAATTCAGTATCCCCACCAATCAATATTCGCTATGAAATTGATGAAGAAGGTCATATTATTCGAGAAAGACAGCTAACCAAGCATTACGATCCAAGAGTTAGACCTTGGTATCAGCAAGCTGAGAAAGCGGGTAAACCTATTTTAACTGATATTTATACCTTCTTCGTATTTAATAAAAGTGGTTATTTTGTACCGGGAATTACCGCGGCAACTCCTATTTATGATAAAAATAACCAGTTAAAAGGAGTTTTTGCCCTCGATTTAACTATTGATGGAATACAGCGCTTTATTAAGGAATTACAGGTTACTAAAAATACAATGATCTATATAACAGATGACAAGCAGCAAGTCATTGCTTATAGGAATCCGTTTCAGACTCAGGATATTCGCGGTGAAACATTAACACCAGAACTCATTAAAAAATTCAATATACCTCTTGTTTCTTTTGACAAAGGAAATCAACCACGGGTTACCTCATATAAATATAACGGCAAAACCTTTTTTTTAGCCTATCAACCAATTACAGAGCATACTATCTATAAGCCATGGCATATTAATATTATTGTCCCAGCAGAAGATGTGCTAGCACCATTACAGACTTTAAGCATTCGAGCATTACTCTTAACAATTTTTGTTCTCTTGATTGGGGTACTAATGACTCGCTATATTTCTAAAAAAATCTCTTATCCCATCATTCAATTGGCTAAACAAACAGAAGAAATTACCAAATTAAATCTTAATCAACCGCCCTCGTTGCAGACTGTTATTAAAGAAATCAGCTACATGGATAAAAGTTTGGCGGCCATGCGAGCTAGTTTAGCCTCGTTCCAACGCTACCTTCCACGTTCGCTAGTCAAGAAGTTAATTACAAGCGGTAAAATTGCTCATGTTGGAGGTCAAAATGAAAACCTCACTATCTTATTTTCTGATATTCAGGATTTCACCACCTTATCAGAAGAAATTAGACCACAGCAATTAATGAATTATCTATCAGAATATTTCCAATCAATGACCGAGTCGGTCATTGTGCATCAAGGAACCCTAGATAAGTATATAGGGGATGCTGTTATGGCTTTTTGGAATGCGCCATCGCGAGATGAAAAACACGCATTCCATGCCTGCCAAACTGCCGTAGATATGCTTCAGCGAGCAGAAAAACTCAATAGCTACAAACGTCAAAATGGATTGTCTGAGTTTAAAATACGAATAGGAATTAATTCTGGCGAAGCCGTTGTAGGCAATGTTGGTTCAGATGACAGACTTAATTTTACGGCTCTCGGTGATGCCGTCAATCTAAGTAGTCGACTTGAATCTATTAATAAAATATACCATTCTGAAATCATTATAAGTCATACTACATATGAGCAAGTTGCCAATGAATTTACTTTCCGTTTATTAGATCAAGTCGCGGTTCGTGGTAAACGAAAAATAACCACCATTTATGAGTTGATTGCCAAGCCTAATATAGAGAATCTGGAACAACACAAAAAAGAATTTGCTATTGCATTTGCTCTTTATCAAAAAGGGGAGTGGAAACAAAGCTTAGGCTTATTTAAACAATTGACGCCAGCGTTCCATGGAGACCAATTGGCAAGTATTTATATCGAACGTTGCCAACAACTTATCAAGTCACCCCCCATAGTTTGGGATGGCATATGGCGAATTGAAGATTTATCAACGGGAATAATTAAGATAGATTAGATTAATACAATGGGTATAATGAATTATATGGAAAAAATATGTCAGATCTGAATCAATTGTCCATCAAGGATTTAATAAAATTAATACATCAACGCGAACTAACAGCATCCGATTTACTTGAAGCATATATTCGCAGAATAGATTTAGTAAACCCTAAAATTAATGCCTTGGTACAAAGCAATTTTTCCGCAGCAAGAGAAGCCGCTTTTGCTGCGGATCAAAAGTTGAAAAGAGCAAATTTCACTCCCAATCCTTTATTTGGCATTCCTTTTACCGCAAAAGATTTATATTCCGTTCCAAATTATGTGGTAACTTTTGGTACCCAAGGATTAAGTAATAAGGTATGTCGACATAAAAATACAGTGATTGCTCGTTTGCTCGATCAAGGAAGTATTTTTCTAGGCCTGACTAATACGCCAGAAATGGGCGTTTCTTTAGAGACAGATAATCTCGTTTATGGACGAACCAATCATCCATTGAATCACGCTTATTCAAGCGGTGGCAGTAGTGGTGGTGAGGCGGCGTTAATTGCAAGTCACGCATCCCCCATGGGGATAGCCGGAGATCATGGTGGCGGAGCTAGATATCCTTCTCATTGCTGCGGCGTGTTCACCTTACGCCCTTCACTGGGGCGTCTCCCACAAACAGGATGTGTCGTTCCCAAGCGTGGATGGGTTGCATTAACAAGCCGTATCGCTCCTATGACTAATCACATTGAGGATTTAGAAATTTTATTTCATACAATTCACGGTGGTGATGGTTTAGATCCCTATGCTGAACGACCTATGCCCCAACCTATACAGTTTGCCGATAAAAATATACGCGTTGCTTCTTTAGTTGACCCTCAATTTACCGATATTGATCCCGCGATTCCCGAAGTTATTGAACAGCTTTGCCAACAAATGTCTCAACACAGCATACACGTTGATACTATAGAAACCTCTCTATTTAAAGAAGGTATTTCTATTGCGCAACGACTGTTTCAAGCAGACGCTGGGCACGGCTTAAAAATGCTTCTAAGCGAAGTAGGTACCACGGATTTTTCTCATCAAACGCAAGCATGGTTAGACCAACAACCTCAAGCCCCTCTCTCTATGGAACAATATGCGGCATTATGGGCAGAATGGGATGAATATAAAATTAAGTTTTTAACGCTTTTTCAAAACCATGACGTATTAATATGCCCTGCTTCACCACAGTGTGCATTACCTCACGGCCAAACCCTTAAGCATAATGCCATTTGGCCATTAATTCGCTATACAGCAAGCCTTACATTAACTGAATGCCCTGTAGTAGTTATCCCCTATGGATGTAATCAACAACAATTTCCCATAGGAATACAAATAATCGCTAAACCATGGAACGATGAGTTGGCATTAGCCATGGCAAGAAAAATAAGTCAACTCAGGGGCATGTAAAAACATGCTTTTGGTAACTATCCAAGAGAATGGTGACACTTTTCATATGGCGATCGTGTATGGGCTTATGTGACAGGAAATACCCATGCTATTTATGGTTCTATAACCCAATAAAATGAAGGCCGGGCAACAAATTGCCCGGGTTACTCCATAATCCCCTCCCATCCAGGCTTCGGCGGTTTACGTTTAAATCGTTGACATCTTGCAATGAAGATTGGCGCTATAGTATCTGTCGGATAAATTTCCAAACACTGCATAAAATAACTGATTGCTACATCCCAAGATTGTTGTCTATAAGCGGCAAATCCATTTTCAAATGGAGGAGTATACGCGCTGAGGTCAAACTCTAAACATTCAATATTATCCGTTAATAACTCATAGATAGCACTACGTTGGCTACGGCCTTTAACTACTACGCAATCTATCCTTCTTAAAACAAATTGATCCTTTATTTGCTCGTAAACAGCCTCACTAACAATTATTTTGGTTTTATAATTTTTATTAATGCTTTCCAATCGACTAGCTGTATTGATGGTATCGCCTATAGCAGTATAGTTTATTCGTTCAGATGAGCCCAAATTACCTACAATAGCGTCCCCCATATGGATGCCAATACGAGTGAAAAAAACAGCATATCCCTTTTGTTGCCAGATGGCATTTAACTCATCTAATCTCTTTTGGCAGCGAAGTGCCGCTCTTGCTGCATGATGACAAGGGTTCATATTCGGTAATGGGGCTCCCCAGAATGCCATAATTGCATCACCAATATATTTATCTATGGTTCCTTTTTCACTGATAATGATTTGGGTCAACTCCTCGAAATACTCACCCATTTGTACCATCAGCATGTTTGGCTCTGTTTTTTCAGCAAATGTGGTGAAATGCGCAATATCTGAAAAGAAAACAGTCAGATTTTTTCTAACACCACCTATTCGTACGTCTTCACCCGATTCAATGAGCTGTTTCACGAGAATTTTAGGTATATATCGCTGAAACAACTTAAGACCAATCTTCATTGAGTGTATTGAATCTCTTAAATGAATTATTTCTTTAATATGCGATATAATCTGAATGTCTTCCTCAAGATTAAAATGCTTAATATTTTCTGTTTCTTTTACCAATAATTTAAGGGGTCTTATGATATGGTTAACTAATCTTGAAATGAGCAGAATACCTAGAACTAAAATAATCAGGCTGATGTAAAGAGTGATTATATTCAGTTTCTTCAGCTCAGCAGTAAAGTCACTTTGTGGTACTACCACGCCAATAAGCCAGCCATAATCTTCAAACGCCTTGACTGGAGTGTAATTGATTATGTAGGTATCATTATTATCGCTGTAAGAAAATGTGAGTTTCTTTTTCCCTCTCTTTTTATACTGCTCCAGTGAGTTTTCAATTAAAGGTATTGAATGGGCATAGAGTTCATCCAATTGTTGCGGGGAGGCGAGCAGATCAGTAAAAACCTTTTTATCTGGATAGGCAATTAATTTACCTTCTTTAGTGATAATAAAAGCGTAGCCGTTAGCTGTTACTCTTTGATTTTTAATAATTTTGCTAAGATAATTAAGATTTATACTAATAGCAACAGCTCCATAGAACTGTCCATCTTTAAATACTGGAGATGCTGTTGTAACCCCCCTATCATGAAGATGTTGATAGAAATAAATATCCGTCCATATCGTTTGTTTTTCTTTTTTTGCTAGTGTGTACCAAGGACGTACACGGGGATCAAAACTTAAATCAGGAGATGATATTTTCTCAATGATCTTGCCAGAACTATCACGGTGAATAATGGTATGTGTTGCAGGCAAGTGGTTACGATTATAAATTTCAGAAGTAATGCCTCCATTATTTGCTTTATTAGAATAAATAAAATTGCCGTGCTCATCCCCCCAAAAACTACTAAACACAAAAGGCAAAGAATTAATCAGCTCAATGGTTAAATCCTGTATTTGTTCCTCTCCATTTTTAACAACCCCATTCTGAATCAAATGAGCCGAAAATTGACCGGATACAGAAGTAGGCGTGAGAATTGCATTGATTTGTCGCAATACTGAAGTAGAGGCAGACTCCATACGTTTATGAGCTACGTAGGTGGTTGTTTTTGTATAACGTATCGTTGTAACAATAATGATTAAGGATGTAGTAGCAACAAACAGAGAGATAAATATAAACAACATGCTGGATCTAAGAGAAATAATGTATTGATTTATTTGATTAAAAAAACGTCTAATCATGCTTTTCCTTAGCAAGGGATAAATTCCATTTGGAATCGATTATATCCTATTGTTCACAACGACAGAGAAAAACACAAGCAAAAGAAATCATCCCTACGTTAATGGCTCAAATGCGTTGCAGTAAAAACTGAAAATACTCCAATAACAACAAAATTAGACTTCTTTCCAAATTCGCTGTGGCGAAGGAAGTGCGAGGAGACACTGAGCGCAGTGTACACGAAGAGCACCGTATCGATGAAGCAATTTCCCGCAGCAGTAGAGTTTGGAACGAGGTCTATTGAGTCCCATTTGCTGACAAGTATAGAACTCCATTGGGTTTAAAATGGCATTCGCTAATCCATGATAAACCAATCTAAAAATAGCAAGAAATAACTTAATTAATCGATTATGCATCTTGTTGATTAATATATTTACATTCAATACAATGCATCATTCTTTTGCTAAATTTTTTCCTGGAGCGTTGTATGAGTAAACATAAAACTAAAGAGCAGGCATCTGAATACTATCAACAAAAAGGGTTTGACTTGCATGATCAATTACAAGAATTTGATGGTGTGGCAAATAATACAAATAAACGCAACTGTAAAGTCATCCAACAGCAATTACAGGTTCAAAAAGAGTTGGAGAGTTGGGAGCAAAAACTCAAGAAGACACCTTCAAAACAATTAATCGCTAAGAAATTAGACCAGTTACAGAAGGAGCATTATAAAGAACTACACCCCTTCGAAAGGGTCTATATTCTTTTACTCGACGATTACGTCAGACAGAACTTTAATGGAAAAGGAAAAAAATTATTACTAGAGGAAATAGAAAAATTAGAGAGAAATACAAAAAAATTCTCTTTTTTAAACAATGCGAATACGAAAAATAAACAACTATTAAGGACAATGAAGTCTATAGTAGTAAAATTAGAGGAACTAGAGAAACTACAACAAGAGTTATCTAAACAATTTAGTAGAGAAAGAAAAGTAGAAGTTAAAAAACAGGATATTCCATCTAAAAATAAGCAAGAAAAACTTGATCAAGATATAGATGGACCAGCCAGTGGTATAAAAGAGCAAGAAAGTTCAGATAGAGAGACGTTTTTTTCTAAACACGTACGAAAAAATGCCATGATCGAGTGTGATTTATCAACGCCAATGGAAATTGATGAAATTGATGAACTAGCTGAAACCCTAGCCTCTTGCAAAGTATAACTGATGTCAACCTAAGAAGGTCGGGCAACCAATTGCCCAATGGCACTACCTTAATAAAAGGAAGAAAAAATCGTAGCCCGTATTAGTGCAGCATAATACGGGAATACCCTAGCTCAGTGCACTGAAATCCCGGATTACGCTGCGCTCATCCAGGCTACAAAAACTTAAGGTAGTGCCATTGGGCAACCAATTGCCCAATGGCACTACCTTAATAAAAGGAAGAAAAAATCGTAGCCCGTATTAGTGCAGCATAATACGGGAATACCCTGGCTCAGTGCACTGAAATCCCGGATTACGCTGCGCTCATCCAGGCTACAAAAACTTAAGGTAGCGCCATTGGGCAACAAATTGCCTACGTCATAAGAAAGGTGAAAGAGAAATATGGCGGCCCCTATTCGAGTGCATTTTCGGCTAGGAGTTACCGCTATGATTGGTAGCCCGACCTTCTATAAGAATCTCTTTGCCAACACTTTTTGTTATGTAGTAACGTAGGTTGAGCCTTTAGTCCAACAAGCTATGTCTTGAGTCTTAAACTCCATCAACACCAACTATTTTTATTAGGCTAGGCTAAAAAAATATTTTCAGTCTATTATGTAAATAATACCGCCATATCAGAATCCATTTAATTAAGGAATACTATGAAAATCCCAACATTAATTGTGTTCATTATGTTAATTACATCTACCCCTATTTTCGCAGAAGATACTCCGTATAATGGTCCCGATAATCCAGTTATCCCTGCTGATAATAATAAAATCAGATTAAATCTTGCTCAGTGCATAGAAGATGTCAATGAAGTTTTCACTGACAATCAAACTCATGATATAGCGAAAGATCTTTGTAAATTACGAGAACAACATCAGGCCGCACGTCAACAAGCCTTAAAGAGGTTAGCGGCGTTAGTAACCCTATATAAAGGGATGACGAATCATCAGCACGATCAGAGACTTGCTCAAACTATTTCATTCATTCAGGAAGGAGTCAACAATTGCATCAACGCTCTAGCTTCTCAGGAATACTGTCATAATATAGCTTGTGCCACTGAACCAGAACTTGATGCTATCTTTTGTGACCAGCAAGCGACAGGCATCATTAATCGACTTTTAGGGCATGAGTAACACTGTAGCCTGATTTATCCTATTAGGTCAGAAATGGTGACAAAAAACACATCCTATACTATAAATAATAGTATTTGGGCGTTTTTAAAACATGGTTCGTTTTAACCGATTAGTCATTATCGTTTTTTTTCTTATTTCAACCGCCCTAACAGCAAATAATACCACTCGGCACTTAAATCAAAATAAATTAAAAAACCTAACGGATTCTTACTTAAAAAGATATCACTCCCGCGAGCATATTTCGGCGGTGACTTTGACTATTGATAACGGTAAAGAGAGAACGACCCAATACAGTGGTAACACTGATTTTTTCAAGTTTCATCCTGTAGACTCCTCTAACCTCTACCAGGCCGGCAGCATTGCTAAATCCTTTATTGCTGCAGTCATTTTGCAGCTCGAAGCCACCCCGGAACTTCATTTTAATATTGACGATAAATTATCTAAATACCTACCTCAATATACTGAGTGGGGTGATATCAGCGTAAAACAGCTCTTAAATATGACAAGTGGTATACCTGATTATTTAGAAGACAGTAATTATTTGCAGGATCTTGCAAATAACCCTCATAAACAATGGTTATCAGAAGAAAAGCTAAGTTACGTAATGAATAAACCGTTATTATTTGCTCCGGGCACTAAATGGAATTATTCCAATACCAATTACATTTTAGCCGGATTAATTATCACAAAACTCACTGGAAATAGCGTTGCAGAAGAACTAAATGAACGCTTTCTGGCACCCAATAATCCCTATCGGCTCCATTTACAAAATACTTTTTATGTATCGCATCAATACCCAGAATACGTCATTCCTCGTATGGTGCATGGTTATTTTTTTGGAGGGACTAGTGAGCAATTTATTCCATACGAAACAGATATCACTGATTATAGTTTATCTTATGCAGAACCTGCGGGCGCAATCGTTTCTAATAGTGAAGATATAACCCAGTGGGTCAGGGCATTATTAACACCTAATCGAGTATTAACTCAAAAGCAGCTGTCAGAATTAACAACCCTTGTTTCTACAATTACAGGACAACCACTAACCACCCCAAATCGAGATAATCCAAATGGCTTTGGATTAGGAATTGGCCTAAGCTATATGGAGCCTAAGTTCCCTGGTCTTATTTTCAATTACGAGGGTATGACTATAGGATATCGCGCTCAATACATCTATATTCCTAAGGAAAATATCATCATTTCAGCAACAACCAATAGTAGTGTTAATCCAGATAACGATCATTTGATTGAGTTAATTAGCGATGCCTATGATGCATTATCTAAATAAATTACTCCTGATCTCTATTAACTCTTTTTTATTCTTCGCTAATACCAACCAATATTGCTATCATAAATGCCCTTATTATTGCGTCATGATTTATTCTTTAGCGAGAAAACAATGTATTTTCCAGCATGGCCACATACTAAAATAAAAGAATTATTTCCCGATATTTTCTATGTTACAGGTACGAATAAAATAGACTATGATGGTATTCACTTGCAATACAGTTGCAATATGATCATTATCCGTAATGATGATGAATTATCACTTATTAATACTATTCGATTAGATGATGCGGGTCTAAAAGAGTTAGATGCTTTAGGAGAAGTAAAACATATAATTAGAATAGGTGCCTTTCACGACAGACATGATGCGTTTTATCTTGATCGCTATGATGCAAAGCTATGGGCTTTAAAAGGAATGAAACACTCGCATAATCACCCTACTGATAGAGAATTAGCTCCTCATGAGCCTTTGCCTAT
Organism: Legionella fallonii LLAP-10; assembly: GCF_000953135.1. NCBI lineage: Bacteria > Pseudomonadati > Pseudomonadota > Gammaproteobacteria > Legionellales > Legionellaceae > Legionella > Legionella fallonii. The sequence continues at coordinate 3,641,762 of NZ_LN614827.1, forward strand.
AGCTGACAGTCAACTATTTGTCTTTGAAACTTCTGCAGCTCCAGAAGGCATCATTCATGTTACTCGTCAAGGGGGCATTATTATTACCTGTGACAGTATAAAAAACTGGATAGCCCGAGATGAATTTTTTAATGATGAGACCGCTGCCTTGTACGAAAAGCAAGGCTTTTTTGGTGAAGCGACCATTTCTAATGTATGGCGGCAAGCCACTCAAGTGCAACCAGAAGATTTTATACGCCTGCAATCCATGACATTTTGTCACCTTCTTAGTGCTCATGGAAAACCATTAATCGATAGAGCCTATGATGCTGTAACAAAAACAATAAATACCGAATTTAAGATGTAACGGTGAAACCTGGGTTGCAGTCTTTCAGACTTCCACCCAGGCGACAAAAAAACTGTGTTGTACTCTACTTTTTAAGCTCATGCAAAGTAATAGAATTTCCTTCTGAATCTAAGATCACGGCCATTCTGCATACTGGAGAAGAAAAAGTATCTAATTTAAAATGCACACCATTTTTTTTAAGATCAGCAGTTAAAACATCTAAATCATCGACCTCAAAGGCAATACTCCCGCCAGCTACGGCGCTGGGTTTAACTCCCTGAGCCAAAGTAGTAATGGCAAAACATCCTCCCTGCGGTAAATCATACTCAACCCAAGCCCCATTGACAGCCAGCGTGCTGGGAGTAAGCCCCAAATTATTTTTATAAAAATTCTTAGCACGCTCCATGTCCTCAACAGGGTACATGGTAAAGGCTACTTTTTTTAGCATCTTAATATTTCCTTATAATGCGTTATAAAATTCGTAGTTGGAAATTCCTATCACCAATTCTGATAGATTAATCCACCCAAAATAACATTTGTTACTCTTGTAACACTGTAGTTAACGTTAATTTCGGACAAGAAACTCAATTACTCCAGAGCCGTTCGTGCTGAGGAGGGGGGAAACCCCGTCTCGAAGCTCCACCAAGACAAAAATCTTGTGCTTATGCTTCGATACGACGCAAAAAACGCGTCGCCTCAGCATGAACGGGACGGTGTGAAGCAGAGATTTGTCACTTCCTTGTCCGCGAAACTCACGTTAGTTATACTAAACCATGATTATAGTCGTCAAATTAGAAATTAATAATTCATCAATGCACATTATTCAAAAAAATAAAATGATTCATTATTTAGATCTTGTTACTACCGTAAAGCAATATTTGCATCATTGGTTTGCCTTCCCTAAAAATAAACTTTTTGCTCAGGTAAGCACAATCCATGAGCAAAAGCCATGCATTAGAACCATGGATCTCTATGATGTTACGTCTAAAGGCTCACTGATTTTTTTAACCGATACCAACTCCCCAAAATGGAGTCATTTAACCCGCAATCCAAATATAGGGATTTGTCTGTTACATCGAGAATACGGCCAAATTATTGTAGAAGGCTCCGCCCTATTAGATACGAGCGTTACTAATCTTTCTTTGGCGACTTTATATTGGGAAAATTATTTAGACGATTATTGGCGACGTTTCTATCTATCGAACAGCAGCAATACCACTGCCCATGGAATCCCGTCTTCATTTGGTATCATGCATATTATACCTAAGTCATGGGAAATATTGGCGTTTAGTACAGACGATTTTTTAAAAGGTTTAAGAGTAAAATATCAATTGCATGAAGGAGTATGGATAAAAAACCCTTTGCCACTTCTTTAAAAGTCTAAAACACTACAAACTTCGTCCGATTAAGTTTAAAATGCCTTCGAGCCCATAGCTCAATGGGTCAGAGCAGCGGATTCATAATCCGATGACCCAGGTTCGAATCCTGGTGGGCTCGCCAAATAGAGAGAATAAAAAAGCTAGGAGGCACTCTCAGAATTGTTAAAAACAATACTACATTTTTCTATATCTTCTAACACTAAACTATGAATAAGAAAAACATGACTGAATCAGAAGCCATAAATACAGAACAATGTTCTTTAAGTAACACTCATATTAAATCTCTTCTTGTAAAAGCCATAGAAAAAATAGATGAAGTATATAGAGCATCTGATGCTAGTTACGGGCTAAAAACAGGACTTACTGAATTTGATAATCTCACAGGAGGGTTATCTCCTTCTGATTTAATTATTATTGCCGGCCGTCCTAGTATTGGAAAAACAACGTTGGCAATGAATATCATCGAACACATTGCTCTAAAATTAAATAAAACAGCGATTCTTTTTTCTTTAGAAACCGCACCAGAAATTTCAGCCCTAAAATTTATTTGCTCATTAGGGCGAGTTGATGCCCATCGTTTACGATCTGGCTCGGTTGAAGATGAGGACTGGCCGAGGATCACTACAGCCGTTCAAACACTAAGTGAGTCCCCAATTTATATAGATAACGTCATAGAAGAAACAATAGATACTATTTGTGCAAAATCACGAAAAATTGCTTTAAATACCGGTAACATTGGTTTAATAGTTGTTGACTATATCCAATTACTTTGTTGCCGTGGCTCTACTCCTGAAAATAGAACTGCTGAACTATCATCAATTCTTCGCTACCTAAAAATATTGGCAAAAGAGTTAAATGTCCCTGTGATTGCTATTTCTCAGTTAAATCAAAATGTTGAGCAACGCACCGATAAACGTCCGATAATTTCCGACTTAAAAGACTCTGAATCAATTGAGGACGATGCCGACATGATCTGCTTTGTACACAGAAACGATTACTATGATGAAAACTCGGAAGATAAATATATTGCAGAAATTATTGTTGCGAAACATCGCAATGGACCACAAGGCAAAATAAGAACGGCCTATTTAGGTCAATACGGACGATTTGAAGATTTACGTTTCACACATTAAAAAAACTAAGGCCTGTGAGGACAACTCATTGTATTCATCTCTTAATTTTTCACCATAAGGAACGGTTCCCTCCAATACTCGTCTAACAGTGGAGTGAACTCCTCGAAAAACTTTAATAGAACTTTGGATGTCCTCCTCAGAGTAGAATTCATGCAGTTCTCCTTTCATCTATTCCATGGATTTTAGTAAAATCGGCGTCCGTGCGTTGACACATCAGTATCAACGCAATTGATCCTAAAATTAACTAATAGGCGGGGCATTTTTCTGATTATCTTCCTTAATATCCTCTAATGTAGCTTTCATTTTGTTTTTGAAAAGCGAAGCTACCTTGCCTGAATCACCTCGTACCTTTGCATGTTCTTCTTTATGGCCAAATTTATCTTCCGCTAGTTGATCAAGATTGGTAATCATTTGATCCAAGCGCGCACAATGTTCAAAAGTCGTTTTATAACAAGAATCTGCTTTATAAGTATTAGATCCAGGCTCCATTTCATCAGCAGGATTGAAATGAGTAGTCGCTATTTTAATTGCGCCTTCCTCAAGTTTTAAATGCTGGGATCTTTCGCTAATAATCATTGCAGCGGTCCAAAGGCATTGTAATTGCTCCTGGTTAACACCCCTTAATATTATAGGATTCTTGGCTGAAGGAGGTTTTTTTAAGCTCGCTATTAGCTGGGTGACCATAGCCATAGAATAAGCAGCCCTTGCATCTGGATCACTTGCGTCAGGGAAATTTGCCACAGAGAGTTTGATTTTTGCTTTAACTCTGTCACTACGAGGAATACGCTCTTCTATAAATCGACCAACAACTCGTTGATTCGTTGAAACAGTATGCTCACGAAAACAATGAGGTTGTACTCTATTAGTCATCTTATAAGGTCGGGCGTGTTCATCCTCATAAACTTCTATAGAAGTTTCTTCTCCTGGTTTGACTGGGCGACCCGCAGCAACTCTTTCTAAATAATTACGTTTATCTTTTAAAAGATGATCAGCAGCTGTTATTTGATACACCGCGGTGTCTTGTTGAATATCTTTTCGATCCTGTTTTGCTTGTTTTACAATATTCAACACACCATGATGAGTCAGAAGATTTTTCTTCTCTTCATTGCCTTTAAACAAGCGTTGTACCGGCAGTTGTACGCGTAACTCATCTTCAATTCGACGTAAAACTCGATTCAGTGTCTCTCTGTAAGCAAGAACCTCTCGCTTATAGGGCTTGCTTTCTAAATCATCTTCTGTTGGTAATCCACCTAAAAACTCTCTTATATCGCAGCGTTGTCTATCTAAATAAGGGACAAGCTGATCACAACCTTCAGATAGTTTTTCAAAGTAGGCCTCTAGTTCAAGCGCATATTCTTTTGCTGATCCTTGAAACGCGGGATTAATCCACACCATAGGTGTTTGGCTCAAAGCAACCAGCTCATTGCGCACCTCATTCAAAGGCTCTATTTTTTCCATAACACTTCTTAATCTATCTTCGTTATAGTTTTGTAATGCACGCCATTGAGATTCACCACTCAGAATTTTAGTATTCTCATTAGCACGAATATTCTCTAACTGTACTATACGAGTCCTTGCTGCTTTTGCGATTTCACGAATATCTTTTTCCACATCAAGCAATGCTCTTAAGTGTTTTGGATTTAAACTGGAAAACTCTGTTTTCGCATTGAGTAAATCTTTTTTATTCCCTGCAAGCTTAACTAATTGCAACAACTCATAATCTTTGCTTCTTTTAACTTCATCTAAGAGAGCTTTCAATGCATCAACATGCCCGCTTCTTCTATCCCTAGCCGCGGATTTTAATCGTTCAAAAGATTCTTCATCCGCTGCTAAACGATGAGCATCCTCTTCATCTACACCAATATCTTTAAGAGCATCAACTAATGCACCAGCATCTTCAGCATCTTCTATTGCTTTAAGAAGATCAGGATTATCAACCAAATCCATTTTCTTCAGTACGTTATTTTCCAAAGCACGTAATTCTCTTCGCTCGGAAGCCTCCTCCTGCTCAATTTCTAATACGGCATCTTCTTCCCTATCTTTATCTTTCACGCTTTCTTCATCTGTAATACCATGATCGATTTCATCATGTTTACGTTTTAAACGTGATTTATCCTCTACATCTTCTACTTCATTTTCATCTTCTGCTTCTCTAACGCCATGATCGCTTTCATCACCCTTACGCTTTAAGCGTGGCTTATCCTTTTCTTTATGATCAACAGGAACTTCCACATCCCTATCAACTTTATCCCGTAGAGGAGGAGCTTTATCTTGCAATGCTGTTAAACGTGCAGAGGCAAAATCAGCCACTTCTCCAACAGCCTCTTCATCATACAAAGCATCAATCTCATCTCTTCTCTTCAGCTTAGTGCGATTATAAAGATCTTCTGTATCTTTAGCAGAAGCAATGAATCTCAGTTCATCTAAATCATCAATTTCTGCAATTTCTTCTTTTAAAGCAAGAACCGCTTTTTGTTGTGCCACTTGTTTTAAAGTATCCCTGAGCTTCAGGATTTCTTTGTCTTTTTCTGTAACAAGAGATCTTTGGCGTGCATCTTCTTGTCGAATACGATCCAACTCGAGATCTTTAATTCGAATACTTTGCTCAAGATTTTCAACCTTGCCCAGTAATTCTGAATTAGTATTGCCTAATAATTCGGACTGGCGTTGTAACTTCTCATGCGCGACCTGCAGCAGCTGCAAGGCCGTTAAATGCTCGTGCGATTGCTCTTTCGTTTGTTCCAGCAACGCCCCTTGAACCACCATCTGTTTACGTAACTCATCCGCCTCACCCCTCGCCAAAGACAAATCACTATCTAATGACTTATGGCGTTCGCTCCAATCATGGATCTGCCCAAGTAAATCCTTAACCCGCAATTCACCTTGGCGTAATTCATCCGCTTGAAGTTCCAAGCGGCTGCGGAGCTCCTCACGGCTTTGGTCTGCCAAATGGACTTTGCTTTGCAACGCCTCAAGTGCTGATTGATGGCTTAAGCGTTCTTCAGCCAACAGCTCCGTACCATGAACCTTATCTTCTTCCAGCTCACGAACTTTATTCTGGTGCGCTTGGGTTAACTCACTAATCTCTATACGAAGTCGCTCTGAGTCTAAAACCGCTTGCTGCAACGTCTCTTTCGTCTCCTCCAAGCCCTTACGTGCCAAAGCACTGGCTGCACGCTCAGCATCTAATTGCTTCGTCAGGCTGACTTGCAGCCCGGTTAGCTCTTCTACTCGAGATTCAAGGCTGCCTACCTGGTCGGATAACTCCGTATTCGTCTTTCCGAGCGCTTCGGACTGGCGTTGTAACTTCTCATGCGCGACCTGCAGCAGCTGCAAGGCCGTTAAATGCTCGTGCGATTGCTCTTTCGTTTGTTCCAGCAACGCCCCTTGAACCACCATCTGTTTACGTAACTCATCCGCCTCACCCCTTGCCAAAGACAAATCACTATCTAATGACTTATGGCGTTCGCTCCAATCATGGATCTGCCCAAGTAAATCCTTAACCCGCAATTCACCTTGGCGTAATTCATCCGCTTGAAGTTCCAAGCGGCTGCGGAGCTCCTCACGGCTTTGGTCTGCCAAATGGACTTTGCTTTGCAACGCCTCAAGTGCTGATTGATGGCTTAAGCGTTCTTCAGCCAACAGCTCCGTACCATGAACCTTATCTTCTTCCAGCTCACGAACTTTATTCTGGTGCGCTTGGGTTAACTCACTAATCTCTATACGAAGTCGCTCTGAGTCTAAAACCGCTTGCTGCAACGTCTCTTTCGTCTCCTCCAAGCCCTTACGTGCCAAAGCACTGGCTGCACGCTCAGCATCTAATTGCTTCGTCAGGCTGACTTGCAGCCCGGTTAGCTCTTCTACCCGCGATTCAAGGCTACCTACCTGGTCGGATAACTCCGTATTCGTCTTTCCGAGCGCTTCGGACTGGCGTTGCAACTTCTCATGCGCGACCTGCAGCAGCTGCAAGGCCGTTAAATGCTCGTGCGATTGCTCTTTCGTTTGTTCCAGCAACGCCCCTTGAACCACCATCTGTTTACGTAACTCATCCGCCTCACCCCTCGCCAAAGACAAATCACTATCTAATGACTTATGGCGTTCGCTCCAATCATGGATCTGCCCAAGTAAGTCCTTAACCCGCAATTCACCTTGGCGTAATTCATCCGCTTGAAGTTCCAAGCGGCTGCGGAGCTCCTCACGGCTTTGGTCTGCCAAATGGACTTTGCTTTGCAACGCCTCAAGTGCTGATTGATGGCTTAAGCGTTCTTCAGCCAACAGCTCCGTACCATGAACCTTATCTTCTTCCAGCTCACGAACTTTATTCTGGTGTGCTTGGGTTAACTCACTAATCTCTATACGAAGTCGCTCTGAGTCTAAAACCGCTTGCTGCAACGTCTCTTTCGTCTCCTCCAAGCCCTTACGTGCCAAAGCACTGGCTGCACGCTCAGCATCTAATTGCTTCGTCAGGCTGACCTGCAGCCCGGTTAGCTCTTCTACCCGCGATTCAAGGCTGCCTACCTGGTCGGATAACTCCGTATTCGTCTTTCCGAGCGCTTCGGACTGGCGTTGTAACTTCTCATGCGCGACCTGCAGCAGCTGCAAGGCCGTTAAATGCTCGTGCGATTGCTCTTTCGTTTGTTCCAGCAACGCCCCTTGAACCACCATCTGTTTACGTAACTCATCCGCCTCACCCCTTGCCAAAGACAAATCACTATCTAATGACTTATGGCGTTCGCTCCAATCATGGATCTGCCCAAGTAAATCCTTAACCCGCAATTCACCTTGGCGTAATTCATCCGCTTGAAGTTCCAAGCGGCTGCGGAGCTCCTCACGGCTTTGGTCTGCCAAATGGACTTTGCTTTGCAACGCCTCAAGTGCTGATTGATGGCTTAAGCGTTCTTCAGCCAACAGCTCCGTACCATGAACCTTATCTTCTTCCAGCTCACGAACTTTATTCTGGTGCGCTTGGGTTAACTCACTAATCTCTATACGAAGTCGCTCTGAGTCTAAAACCGCTTGCTGCAACGTCTCTTTCGTCTCCTCCAAGCCCTTACGTGCCAAAGCACTGGCTGCACGCTCAGCATCTAATTGCTTCGTCAGGCTGACTTGCAGCCCGGTTAGCTCTTCTACCCGCGATTCAAGGCTACCTACCTGGTCGGATAACTCCGTATTCGTCTTTCCGAGCGCTTCGGACTGGCGTTGTAACTTCTCATGCGCGACCTGCAGCAGCTGCAAGGCCGTTAAATGCTCGTGCGATTGCTCTTTCGTTTGTTCCAGCAACGCCCCTTGAACCACCATCTGTTTACGTAACTCATCCGCCTCACCCCTTGCCAAAGACAAATCACTATCTAATGACTTATGGCGTTCGCTCCAATCATGGATCTGCCCAAGTAAATCCTTAACCCGCAATTCACCTTGGCGTAATTCATCGGCTTGAAGTTCCAAGCGGCCGCGGAGCTCCTCACGGCTTTGGTCTGCCAAATGGACTTTGCTTTGCAACGCCTCAAGTGCTGATTGATGGCTTAAGCGTTCTTCAGCCAACAGCTCCGTACCATGAACCTTATCTTCTTCCAGCTCACGAACTTTATTCTGGTGCGCTTGGGTTAACTCACTAATCTCTATACGAAGTCGCTCTGAGTCTAAAACCGCTTGCTGCAACGTCTCTTTCGTCTCCTCCAAGCCCTTACGTGCCAAAGCACTGGCTGCACGCTCAGCATCTAATTGCTTCGTCAGGCTGACCTGCAGCCCGGTTAGCTCTTCTACCCGCGATTCAAGGCTGCCTACCTGGTCGGATAACTCCGTATTCGTCTTTCCGAGCGCTTCGGACTGGCGTTGTAACTTCTCATGCGCGACCTGCAGCAGCTGCAAGGCCGTTAAATGCTCGTGCGATTGCTCTTTCGTTTGTTCCAGCAACGCCTCTTGAACCACCATCTGTTTACGTAACTCATCCGCCTCACCCCTTGCCAAAGACAAATCACTATCTAATGACTTATGGCGTTCGCTCCAATCATGGATCTGCCCAAGTAAATCCTTAACCCGCAATTCACCTTGGCGTAATTCATCCGCTTGAAGTTCCAAGCGGCTGCGGAGCTCCTCACGGCTTTGGTCTGCCAAATGGACTTTGCTTTGCAACGCCTCAAGTGCTGATTGATGGCTTAAGCGTTCTTCAGCCAACAGCTCCGTACCATGAACCTTATCTTCTTCCAGCTCACGAACTTTATTCTGGTGCGCTTGGGTTAACTCACTAATCTCTATACGAAGTCGCTCTGAGTCTAAAACCGCTTGCTGCAACGTCTCTTTCGTCTCCTCCAAGCCCTTACGTGCCAAAGCACTGGCTGCACGCTCAGCATCTAATTGCTTCGTCAGGCTGACCTGCAGCCCGGTTAGCTCTTCTACCCGCGATTCAAGGCTACCTACCTGGTCGGATAACTCCGTATTCGTCTTTCCGAGCGCTTCGGACTGGCGTTGTAACTTTTCATACTCTCGTTCTTGTTGTTTAATCCGCTCTTCCAAACCAAGGCGTAATCTCTCAGATTGTGCCAACTCTTGTCGCAAACGCTCTAATTCTTTTTCATGATCTGCTCGCGCCTTAACAAGCTCATTTTGTGCTTCTTCTGCTTTCAAGCCACCTAACTTAATCTGCCCATTAAGCCGCCCAATCTCTTCAGCATGCTCTATATGTTCACGATGGATTGCTTCTTCTAATTCAGACGAACGCCGCATCGCCTCTTCTAAGTGTTTCTTAGTAGAGGAAACCTCCGCTGCAGCCATGCGAGAGCGTTCTCGCTCCGCTTCCAAACTAAGGCTTAGCTCGTCTTTGTGTCGTGTTAACTGCTCAAACTCACCTTCCAAATTGCGGATACTCTTAGTAAGCTTACTAAGAGAGTCTCTTTCGCTAGCCAATGCTTTAATGGCATGGCTAAGATCCTGTCGCTGAATAGCGACTTCCTGCATCACATCGACAGGAACATCGAGTGAAACCGGTGGGGCTATTACCAAGTCACGAGGGGTTAATTCTATTAATAATTGGCTATAGAATGCTTTAGCAACTGAATCTCTTGGTGCATCGTCAGCTAACTTTTTAAATAAGGCGACTTTATTCTCAGTAGATAACTTGTCGTTATGTAATAGTTCTCTTAACGCGGGGTGGCTATTAGCATTGTTTGCTTTTTCAAGAAGCCATTCTTCGTTAACTAATAATGCCACCATACGATACAACTGTAACTCTGGGGCTCGGAAATCAGGAGATATTTCATTAAATAGTTGATTTAAAATTCTAAATTGCAGTACTTCATTTTTTTCAGAAGTTAAAAAGTTTCTTAATGGATTGACAGGATGAGGGTTGCTTAATAAATGAACTAATACTTTTTCTGGATCTTTGCACTTGGTTTTAATCTCAACCAACATTTCGGTAAGAACAGGAAACTGTCCTTGCTCTAGAACGTAATTAAATAAATTTTTGCCATTGTCATCAGTTTGCGTAAACAAAACGGTAGCTTGGTCTTTTGACAGTCCAATATCATTACCTAATTTAATGAGTTTTTTTACTCCTGCATAATTACTATTTTGAGCAGCAATCAAAAGAGGATGAGCATGAGTTCCTGGAGGAGAGGCGAGTAAAAACATCTCTGAAACCTTTGGCTTAGCCTGAAGTTGCTCAAAAGGAGTTACATCTGAGGTATTTTCATCACTTAAAAATAAATGATATGGAGATGTATCATCAGGAGGGAATAACATACCTAAAACTTTTTCTGGAGTAATTTGATCCGTAAGTTCAGTATTTAATTGATTATATTTGTTTATAATCAGGGTAAAAAGATCTTTATTGCCAAGCACAGCACAAAGATGTAATGCATGACTAATGACTTTATCATCGCCATGGCCTTTGGGTAATAACTTCAAAATGGAAGTTAACTGTCTTGCATTGTTATTGCGAATTGCGATATGAAAGCAATCTGCTGACCATTTAACATAAGGTGCAGTTTTGGTCGCTTTACTTGGCCCATACTCTTCCATCATTAATTTGAATATGTCTTCTGGGCGTGCACCAGCGCGATCTAATGCAATGATTAAATTATCAAAAACATCAGATAGGCCTTGTTCCGCTGCATAATGTAACAAACCACGAGCTTTAACTTGTGCTATAAATGTAGGATTGGATTCCCTTGGTATTTTGGCTAATAAAGCATTGAGAATTTGATTTTGGCCTTTAGCAATACATTCTACGAATAAGGTTTCAAATGGCGCTCGTGGACCTATGAATTTATCATTCAATTGCCGTTCATCAATAGTGTGGTTTAAAATAGCAATTGCTTTATCTTTTTGCGTTGGAGTACTTGGATAAGTACACAAGACATCCATGCGTTTTAATTCGCCTACAGGTGCAGATAAATCATCCGCTATAAGTGGAACTCTATCGTCTGCATCGAAAATTGCTTGTAACGCTTCACTATGAGCAAGAGCCTGTTGATGACCAGGATCCTTTAATTTTTCATACGCTCTTATGCAATGCTGCGCTCTTGCTAAAAGATTCGTCAGCTGATCTTTATTAAACCCTTGGCCATTACTTACTGCCGCACGTACACTTATGAGAATATCATCAATATCTCTAATGATTCTTTGTTCTGGGCCGTCTACAACTAATCGACGCGCAGGAGTATCCAATACGTTGCGAATATTTTGTAAGCGACGATAAAGATGGAGCGGCTCCCCTTCACGTTGGTTAGAAGGAATAAACATGACCGCATCTTGTTTACTCGCTATATCACTTTCTTGAGTGACTTTATCCTTAACTTTATCGCAAGCAAAAAATTCATTAAATTTTGCCATATTAACGATTTTCAATCCTGCGGGTATTTTTCCATCAACATCTAAAACACCGGGAACAACATAATCGATAACTGCACGTCCTTTAACTAGTGTAAAGTAGGCATTACGATTACACACACCGAAAATCATTGCAGTTAAAGCCCAGTTATCCATATAAGGATTAGAGTTTTCTAGTACCGTATTTAAATCAACTCTCGGGGCATCATCGGCTAAAACTTTGGGGCTAATATAAGGCAGGGTTCCATTACGCGCGCCGTGCAAAATTTGCAAAGTAGGGTTGACCCCGTAACGAATACCTTGGCCAGTTTTTATCACATAACGTCCACACGAGTCAGAACATTGGTTGCCATCGACAGAAGGTTTTGGCTGTTCGGCAAGATCTGGACCAAACAGTTCGGTAAAAAGTTCAACTGCTGATTTTTCTGATACTGCTCCATAAGTACGTTCAAATCCCCCGGTTGCCCAGTCAATATATTTTACTTGGTAGCTACCATCAGGGTTTCTTTTATAGAGAAAATTCTCTGGTTTGATGTCATTATGGGAAAAACCTAAAGTCGCAAAGCGATGCGCCTCGCCAACAATAGCTTGTGATAAATCAAGACCGTCCTTTAAAGACTGTACTAATTCTGCCTCACTAAATTCTTTACGCTTTAAGGGATTATGATAAGCAATATCCGCCTTAGGAAGTAAACTCAACTGTTTATTCGCTGTATCAGCAAAAGTATCCCCTTTAGCGCGATCAGTTAAAATTTGATATTGTTTAGGGGCACCAGTTTTCGCAAATAATTTACCAGCAGTTCTCACCTTATCATTTTCTATCCAATACTGAGTCCCACCCGAAATAAGGCCACTCCTTTCCTGTTCAGTAATAGAGATAAATTTCAATAAATCACTTTCAATTCTATATAGGGGGTCGTTACGAGAGGTAAGAGGTCTTGTTCTAAGTTCTGCACGGCTCTCTTCCTTGAAAGTCGAAGAGGCATCGCTCTCAGGAACATAACCTTTTTTGATCACCTGATTCAAACCGGATAATAAACTTTCAACCTCTTTCACCGAGCCATATTGACCCACACCTAAAAGTCTACTGTGGGTAAATAAACGACCTTTTTTCTTTTCTCCCCCAGCATAAGCTTCATCTAAACCTTCAAAAGGAGCGATCACACCACGACTACCACCATAGGAAAAGATAAATTCACCGCCGGCTGGCTTTACTAAAGAGTACGGAAGTTTTACTGCACCAATGTTAAGAGTTACGTTTCTTACAAGAATGCCTTTGTCATTTAAAACAGCTACTGTGTGCTCACCTGTGACCGAATGTTTTACCTTAAATTGGACAGTACTAACATCTGTAGGGTGGATTGCTCCGGCAATTTGTTTCAAGATAGAGAAATAAGCATCTTGTTCCACAGCGGTTAGAGCTGGCTCGCCGTTTCGAGTACGCCCATACAAGCGAGTCATCTCTTCGGCCATACTTTTAATGTCTTTTTCCATGCGATCGACTTCTTGCGGAGTTTTCAATTTCAAAGTCTCTTGCATGCCCCTATATTCTTCGAGAAATATTGCCTCTACTTTCCTAGCAACATCAACACCTGATCGGAACGCCTCTTCTAAGGCATTAGCCTTGGCTGCTCTCTCTCTTTTAGAAGACTCAATCACTATTGATTTTTGAATAATGGGTTTAAGGTTTTCTGGAGCACCTGCTGGATCTTCCAAGGATAGTTTGTTGTAAGCCGTAGTTAGGCTGGCTTCTAATCCGGGGGTATCTAAAGCCTCTTTGTAACGCCCAGCCCTGACATGAACACAAGCTCCTTCAAGAGTAGTCGTAAGTTGCGATTTCACTGCGAGCGTAGGGGCATTAAGGGCATTTTGCACTTGAGTTACTTTAAGTACAGGATATAACTCCAGTAGCTGGCGTAATAATAGTTCTTCACTATTACTGAAGGGTAAACTACGAATTTCTGATGGCTCACTTGCATTAATGGAATGTTCAACTTGGTCCAATATTGCTTGGCAAGCAACTTTTGCCTCTCTAGACAGCTCCATCGCTGTTAGTTTCTGCTTAATATCCGCGATCGACTTACCTCTAATCGGAATACAACCGATTTTATCTGTGATCGCTTTTTCCTTAATAAATTCAGGCATTAAGTTCTTGATCTCTCGCGCAAACCCTCCATTTTTTCCGATGATCTGAACTAACTTTTTACGAAAGGCCTCATCATTATCGATATTAAAGAAGTTAATCTCTATATCCCCATTAGCAAGTAAGCTCACTATTGGTTTGGATGATTGAGCGTTAAATATTGCTTCTATGTGGCGTTCAATGTCTGGCTCTCCAGTTTCTTTAAACCGAGCAGTTACATCACCTTTTTTAAGGTTTTTAGCTTTGGCACCAGCATAAATATTCGTCAGCAAATCCTGCAATTTTACATAATCTAACCGATCTGGATATTTATAGTTTATTGCAGTGATTTCCTTTTCTGCTTTAAATAACTTATCAGCTCTTAGATAGCGCATCTGCGCTAAACGAGCGAATGTCTCATCGGTTCCTTTACTTTTAGTAAATAATTCCTCATCGCGAATATTTCTAGCCCAAAATAAATCGCGCGCCAGATTAGCCTTCGTTTTTTCTGCATACTCAAGGCGATCTTCACGTCCAAACCTTAAAGCATCAAACAAAGCTTTTCGTGCTTTTAGCGCATTAATTTTTTCATCATTGATCCAATCACCGGCTTTTCCTATGTGTACTTTTCTTTCTACTTCAGCTAATAAATCGCCAATAGATTGTCCATTCGTTGCTCTATAATCACTGAGATTATCAATAATGGTTGATTGCCTTACATTAATAAGTTTTGAGTATAAGAGATTAATAAACTGCTGGTATTTCACATATTTTGTAGGCTCATCTGCAACTGGATTTACGTTACTGCAGTCACGACGCACAATTTCATAAAAGCCCATTTGCGCCAATCTTTGACATTGAGCGCGCAACTGAACATCTTGAGGATTGCTTTCATAAAGACGGATAGCCTGGACTATCATGTCTTGGATATTCGCTAAAGATAATGTTTTTAATTGAATTTCTTGTTCAGACCGTTCTAATTTAGATAATACTTCAATATATAATTGGGTCTGTAGTGCTTTAATCGCAGGCGGAGCATCAGAGAGGGTATAAGCCAGGTGTTTTATATCACGGAAATTTTGCGCCAGTGATTTAATAAAAGCAGGGGCTTCATCCCTGATATTCAGCTCGGCTTTATGCTTTAGTGCACTTTCATACTGCTCAGAAAGCGCCTTCATCCGTGTCTCAATTTGCAACAAGGCCTCACGCTTTTTAGCTTTGTATAAATTTAATTGCTCATTGGCCGCCACATTATCACGAATACTCTCAGGCAGTGCCGCTAATCCCTTCGAGATTTCCTCCTGATCCCTCATCAACTCCTGATAAGCAAAAGTAATTAGGGTGGCTCTTAGGATTTGCGCTGAATCCCCAGAAAAATTAATAGCATTAATACCATTAACAAATTTTTTGCAGTACGCCATAGTTAAGATCCCTCAGAATCTGCTTACTTTTAAGATATTCAATACTTTAATTTTACCTAGTTAATATTAAGGGAAAATTAATGATCTCTCTGATTATAGAACAATCATACTGTATTGTACGGCCATCTGGTATAGTAATTGAACTGTTGGATAAATTATTTTTTACTATGGTTTATATAATGATGAATGTTTCATTTGTTGATCAAAATAAGCTTCTTTCCAAGCTCGTTGTAGGACGAGAAACGTTGAGGAGTTTGTGGTAAAAATCTCTGATTTGGCTACAATATGGCCATTGAAGTCCATGCTACAAGCAAAAGGACCTGCATTACATTAGAGATGGGGTGGAGATCTGTAAGCAATAGCAAGTGTTGCAGCCTCGATTAGGCGCTGATCTAATTCTGTTTTTAATTTTTCCATTTCTCTTTTTATTTCTATTAAAAACACTTTCACTATTTTAAATGACTGATCATAAAAACTATCCGAAGAGTATTTATTTAAACTTTTAACTTCATCATCAAGAACTCTATTGGCTTTCTCATAAAATTCATCGTTGGTCAAATGATCCATATTGATTAGGCCTAAGATAGTATGCTCTCGCCCGAACCGTTTATCTAAATCACAAAGGCATTGATCTAGCAAATACCCACAAGTACGCAAATGCATTTCGGTCTTTTCATCTACAGGAATAGCACTGATCATGGCGGTCAATTTATCAAGGCAGGAAATTTGAAATGAAGGAAGGGCATTTTTTCGTTGACTGCGCGTTTCAGTCAAAAGCTTTAATAGTATTTCTTTTGAATCCAGTTTTTTCTTGGACTCCGGTAACAATATTGCTTCTGAGTCTGACTTGGGCACGACACAATATCCTTACAATACGCTAGATGGTCAAAGAATAACATCAGTGATAATAAATTCAATACAATTCATTAATTTAGTACATAAAAATACAATTGTACACTTAATGGCGTCAACTTAAGGATGTGTAGCCCGGATTAAACAAAGTCTTAATCCGGGATTGAGCCTACATTTTACAAAACCAATAATCCTTCGGGCGCAGAAAACATCTTTTTGAGGAGGATTAGGGTGTTATCATCTTGTTGTCTAAATGAAAAAGCGTCAATATGGTGAGGTCAAAAATGTCATTGCCGCAACCTTGGGCTGTCATTACGATATCAAACAAGTTATTCTAGTTGATGAAGACATTAGTATTGATTCACCTGGGCCAATAGAATGGGCGGTCGCTACCCGCATCCAAGCGAATATAGATTTAGTAGTCATAAATAGAGTACTAGGATCAAAATTAGATCCTTCAGGAAAAAACCTTGGATTAATCTCCAAAATTGGTTTGGATGCCGCCACCTATCCTGATATGCAAGAGCTCTTTATGTCAGTCAAGTGTCGGGCGAAGAGCAATTGGATATAAAATCAGTAATGAACCAAGATCAAACGTCAATAAAATCTTATTTAACATGATAAACGAACTAACCAATCCCTTTTGGGACTATTCTTTAACGCTTTATGCTCATGAAGAGGTAAGGCAATTATGTCTTGATTTGCAAGACAGTTATAATGCTAACGTCAATATAGTTTTATGGTGTTGTTGGTATGCTGCAGAAAAAGGGTTGGTAAGTCAGGAATTATTACAACAGATATTAATGCACAATACACCTTGGCATCAGCATGTCACCTGCCAATTAAGGCATGCACGTCAATGGCTTAAGAAGAATCAATCTAATGAGCTTGTTGAACCATATGGGCAACAGATTCTCCAACTAGAAATCACCTCAGAAGCCTTTCAGCAAAAACAACTGTATGAACTCTCCCTCGCTCAGAAAAAGACAAACCATAATCATAATAAGGTCGAAGCAGCACGTGTTAATTTGGAGTGTTATTTTGCCACACTGGCCACTAAGGTCAGTAAGCACCATTGGCATCTTACTACTACAATCTTATTAAGCAAAATGGAATAATGCGTTCCTGTGGTTCTCATAACCGTCAGGTTAAGACATATTATTATGTCCTTATAGGATAATTATGAACCGTTCAGGCTGGTCTATGTTCACTAATTAAACCCGGATCAAAATCTTCAAAATAAAAACCAAAATCGTCTTATTCCATTAATAAACTCAATAAACAGTCTCCCGTTCTTTTTGAGAGCTATCATTTACTCTTAGGATGAAAGGGAAAATTATTTTTTGGGCATGATAAGTACGCTTACAAAATACGGGCTTATTTAATGACATTAAAAAGCATAAATATTCTTTATGGAGTTATCCCGAAAAATGCAAAGCATTTATACGGGATTCAGAATAAAAAATTTTTATTTTATGGGCGTTGGAATATTGGAATTATCCATCTCATCGGCCTCAGGCGGCGTATTTTTTTTCACGCTAAAAAGTCCCACGCCCGCAGCAACGAGACCAACGCCAGCTACTGCGGTTGCTATACCCGCAGCCAATCCTACCCCTGTAGCAGCAAGCACAATACCAACAGCGGCAACCAAAGCCCCTAGTGCAGACATTATACCACCGAGAATTTTCATTCCTATTGAAGAGCTTTCTTCTACTTCTGCAGCATAAGTTTGATAATCCTCAGGAGTCATTTTACCTTGGAGTACCGCATGAGTGTTTATCAAAGACTCTGTAAGCTCAGGAGTAGGGGTGGCCCCTTCTTTTTTTAATTGTTCAACCTGCTTCAGTATTTTCTGAGTTTCTAGAATAATCTCTTGAAAAACCACTCGCTTTTCAGAAGTAATCCCAGCCAATCCACTTTTTAACTTGATAAGTGCTTCCTGATATTCTTTTTCATCTTGAGATATTGATTTTATGTTTTGTGGTTGACGCATGATATTATTAAGGTTGTCACAAAAATCGATAACTCGTTGATCAAACCCCTCCACAAAATCGACAGTAAAGCGCCCTTCTTTAAATTTCAGATTTGCCAATCCTGGACCACCATCACTCGTCCTGAAATGAATCTTTTTAAAAGGCAATCCTGTATTCGCATCAACTACGAGTTGTTGAAGCTCAGCAAGAGTAGGCTCTTTATGAGGCCAGACAACAGTTGCTCCGGTAGACACCAAATTAAATCGTGCTACATCGTGTCTCGCTTCATCCTCTAGCTCAACACGTAAATTACTATTCTTCTTTGCAAAATCAATGACATAGTTACAAATCTGATTGCGCTGTGTTTGATTAACGATCGTAGTACTCGCTGTCTCCTGTGCGCTGAGTCTATTTTGTATCGATGCATACATATTAACCAAGGATTGAGTAAGAGTGTTAACAGGTTCGCTCCCTCGTTCTTTTAATGCTTCAACTTGCTCGATCTCTTTCCCAATTTCTGCAATAACTCCTTGTCGTGAAGAGGGTATGTTAGCTACCGCTTTTTGCAGCCGCTTCAGTGCATCAAGGTATTCTTGTTCTTCTCGCCGCATTACCGATAAACTCTGAGGTTTACCAATGATTTGATTGAGCTGCTCACAAAAATCGATAACTTTTGGATCATAACCATCAACAAACTGGACAGTAAATCGACCTTTCTCAAACTTAATATTTGCTAGTCCCGGACCACTATCCCCCCTTCTGAAACTTATTTCTTCAAAGGGCAATCCTGTCTTTGTATCAACTACGAGTTGTTGAAGCTCAGCAAGAGTAGGTTCTTTATGAAACCCGGCAATAGTCGCTCCGGTGGACGCTAAATTAAATTGAGGTCCTCCGTTCCCTAATTTAATTCGCAATTCACTATTGTTGCTTGCAAATTGCGCTACATAGCTTAAAATTTGGTTAAGTTGGGTCTCATCAACATCTTTCGCATTGATTCTCTTTTGCGTTAAGCTATGCATATCATTTAAAGATTTCGTAAGCTCACTAGTCAATGTCTGCCCTTCTCTTTTTAATTTTCCAATCTGTTCAACTTTTTTCCGGACATCTATGGTAATTTCTTGCTTTGAAGTTGGTACATCAGCCAATGCAGTATGCAACTTACTAAGAGCCTCTTGATATTCCCGTTCTTCTTTCTGTAGTTGACTTAAGCTCTGCGGTTTACCAATGATTTGATTAAGCTGCTCACAAAAATCGATAACTCGTTGATCAAACCTCTCCACAAAATCGACAGTAAAGCGCCCTTCTTTAAATTCCAGATTTGCCAATCCTGGACCACCATCACTCGTCCTGAAATGAATGTTTTTAAAAGGCAATCCTGTATTCGCATCAACTACGAGTTGTTGAAGCTCAGCAAGAGTAGGCTCTATATGAGGCCAGGCAACAGTCGCTCCGGTGGTCTTTAAATTAAAACGAACCGCCGAAGGGTATAACCTATTTCCCATTTCAATGCGTAGATCCTGGTTTTTATTCGCAAATTTAAGTACGTAATTAAAAATTCGATTACATTGTTGCTGAGCAATAGGCATGATCATATCCAAGGCAGTTATAAGTTCTTAAATTATACACAAACGTCATTTAATAATCAAATAAACCGATTTAAGCTATTAATTCATATCATCTCTTAATTGTCATTAACTTCTTGCTCAAAAGCTAGAAATGATGAACATCTTATTTTTCGTCCGCTAATCTTAAAACTTAAGCATGAAATTATCCTAAAAATAAATACAAAAAATAAGTTAGTGATAATTCAAAAATAGTTTATGTGATTAATTTGACAGAGAAAGGATCTACTACAATAATGTAATCCAATATAAATATTGGTATAAAAATACTGCATTTTTATCATATAAATGTCGCAAATTTTGTAGGATAACGGTTGAATAGCATAGTCACCCCTATCCAATATAAGCATTATGCCAAACTCATGTTAATTATGGTTGAACAATAGAAAATGGAGATTTAATTATGTCAGACTCACATAATACGGCAGAAAAGCATTCTTTTCCCACAGACTTAGATGACAAAGTACGTCATCAAATGGCTCTAGTCATCAACCCACTCATTGCTGACATTTTTGCTCTTTTTATCAAAACTAAAAATTTTCATTGGCATATGTCTGGTAGCCATTTTCGCGATTACCATTTACTTTTAGATGATCATGCAGACCAAATCTTTAATATGATAGACATATTAGCTGAGCGTGTTAGGAAATTAGGAAAAAAGACTATCCATTCTATAAGCGAAATAGCCCAGTTACAAAAAATACAAGATAATAACAAAGAGCATATGCATGCTGATGCCATGTTAGAAGAACTAATGAATGATAATAAAGCGCTAACTGAACGCATGCGTTCCGCCCATGAAGTCTGCAGTGGTGGTAATGATGTAGCAACCACCAGTTTATTGGAAAACTTTATCGACGAAACAGAAAGAAGAACTTGGTTTTTATACGAAACCCTGCAAAATCATTAATAGTCCTCATCATTAAAGCTCCCGAAGAGGTCTAATTCTTGATGCCGTAGTCTGGTTGGCACCAATAGACCAATCAGACGACCTTGTCATTTTATAGACTATTTCATGACTCATGATGGACGTTACTTCCTAATTTAGGTTACTATACACTCCATATGTCCGCGGTATATCCATTACATTCACTATGCCTAAAAAATCTAATCACACAAAACTTATATCCTGTATTGTGCCTGTTTATAATGAAGAGACTTTAATTGCTGAGTTTATTACTGCTCTTGATAAAACGCTTAAGGAATTAGCCTACCCTTATGAAATAGTCCTAGTTGATGACGGCAGTCGAGATAATACTCCTATAATTATTCATCAGCTAAGATCCCAGTTTCCCCTTCGCTATCTTCGCTTTAGCCGCAATTTTGGCAAAGAAAATGCGCTCAGCGCAGGACTCGATCATGCACGAGGCAATGCAGTGATTATGTTAGATAGTGATTTTCAACACCCGCTTGAACTGTTAAGCAAATTCATCGCTAAATGGGAAGAGGGTTATGATATGGTCTATGCGGTACGTAATAATCGCTCTGATGAGTCCTGGTTAAAACGTACCTGTGCCAAAGCTTTTTATCATTTAACCTCCAAAATAAATCGAGTTAATATTCCAGCTAACGCCGGTGACTTTAGATTGTTAGACAGAAAAATAGTCAATGCCCTGCAAAAATTGCCTGAACGCAATCGCTTTATGAAAGGTTTATACAGCTGGGTAGGGTTCAAACAAGCAGCTATTCCTTTTGAAGTGCAGCCACGAAAATCAGGCACGTCTCAATGGAGTTTTTATTCTCTACTTGATTTGGCGATTACCGGAATCACCTCATTCAGTGCATTTCCTCTGAGAATGATTGCATTAGGAGGTATGGGAGTGGCTTCCCTTGCCATTTTGTATGGTGTGTGGATTATTCTCAGTACGTTTATATTTGGTATACAAACACCTGGTTGGGCAACCATAGTAACCGCGTTAACTTTTTTTGGTGGATTGCAGTTATTTGCCTTAGGTGTGGTAGGAGAATATATAGGCAGAGTTTTTGATGAGGTCAAACATAGACCCTTGTACATTATTGATGAGGAATCCAGTTTTAATGACAGTAATACCTAAATTAACCCATCGCCTGATTTATTTTGCAATAATAGGTGCAAGCGCGGCCTTAATTCATATTTTAACCGTACTAGGTTTAGTCACGTATTTGGAGCTATCACCACTGATTGCCAATATTTTTGCTTTTTTGCTTGCCTTTAACGCCAGCTTTTTCGGACATAAATATTTAACGTTCTCTGATCTGCATGATCAGAAAGAATTAAGTCTACCTCATTTTTTTCTGGTTGCCTCCTCCGCGGGGATACTTAATGAATTACTGTATTTCTTATTACTGGAATACACCATTTTAAATTATTTAATCGCCTTAATTTTGGTTTTAGGCGGCGTTTCCATATATAGCTACCTTCTTTCAAGATTTTGGGCCTGTCGTTAGCATAAGCAGGTGAATGTTACGTTTATGAATCATATCTTTTGCTGGTATGGAAAACTGACAACTCCTTAATCATCGCGTTGCAGGCTTTCCTTTGCGAAAATCGCGGCCGCTTTTTTAGTATTGCACGTTACTGGGATTTTATCTCTTATGTAAATAGAGGAAGATTCAGTAAACACAAGCCCTGGATAAGCGCAGTAAGAAGCCGGTGCTGGGAATGATAAAACTAAAAGTCATAATAAAAAATGTAATCAACATGAATGAGCTTTTTGTATTATCAATGATCACATCATTATTGCCGGATAGATATTTTTTCTTGGTCGTTAAAAGGTAGATTAAAGTGACCAGTCCCAAAAAATAAAATGGAATTAATTGGGTTTTATCATTATAACGTACCGCTTGCATGCTTGTAATACTTGCTGTTGGGAAATTAAGTAAAAATAGGCTTGTAAGCCAAATTTTAGCTGACGGTGATTGTTGCTCTTTTTCCTTCATTATACTGGCCCATGACAGCATTAGAGGAAACAGTAATATTGGAAAATAATACACCCAACCTAGTGGACTGAGTATCAACATCATTACGAGAGTTAAACAGAACGGTTGATGGTTTATATTATCGCGGTTGCCATTTGCAGTCAGACTCCATAAATACCCAACTAACGATACAAACAGTACGATAATATAGGTTGGTATAATCCAATCAATATATTGTATCTCCACAAATATACGATGGATAAATGCTAATACAGAAGCATTCC
The DNA here is from genome assembly GCF_000953135.1 of Legionella fallonii LLAP-10. Lineage (NCBI taxonomy): Bacteria > Pseudomonadati > Pseudomonadota > Gammaproteobacteria > Legionellales > Legionellaceae > Legionella > Legionella fallonii. The sequence continues at coordinate 3,664,597 of NZ_LN614827.1, forward strand.
ATGGATTTTCGTACCACTCAATACCTGACATCGCATTATAAAATTGGTTGTAAATCGTTGTACCATATACAAGCAAGGGTATAAGAAAACAGAAAGCAATGGTGACTAGCATAATAGCAAACAATTTCATACGGTTTTGTCTTAAAACAAAAAACAATAGCAACCCGGGAAAGAGTTTTAATCCAATAATGAATCCCCACAGGATTCCTGTGGGGTAATCCTCATTCTGGATGTAAAAATGGTAGCCCAGCATCAGACAAAGCAGTAATATTGTTCCTACTTGATTAGTTGATAAACAGATTAAGGTAAAAAAGAAAAACAGATAGGCTGCATAAAGACTTAGCCAGTTTTTCTTAATAAAGTTTTGCGAAAAAGCGATATTAAAAGTAAACCAGGCGCCAATAAAACCCAAGATAATAGAAAGGACTAACCAAATATTAAGAGCAACGGGATAGCTAAAATAAGTCAATGGATAAAATAGTAATAAGATAATAGGTGGATTTAAATTAATATAACTTTGAGCTTTTATAGGAAGAAAGCTTATAAGCATTGTCTGATAAGGATTATTACCTTGCCTTGCCGCCAATGCTGAAGAATAAAATGAGGTGAAATCAGAGTTATATTGACAACTAATCATCGAGTAAAGAAGTGCGCAATATACACTAATAATCAACGCAAAAATAAAGAGTCTTATATGAGAAAAAATAATTGGAGACTCCACAATCATTAGCCTTATTTTATTTATTGTAAGTTAATTACCGCTTATCATAAGCAAACCCCATGCAAAAAACTGTCCTCACAATTTGAAGCAAAAAAATATTGCCCAATACGTTCCACAAAGATCTCAAGGGAAGGTTCAATTCAGGCTGATTGGTTAACTGGTGGAGTTAAACAAACCCAAAAGCGTTTGTATCTTCTCAGCCTCATTGAATTGAAAAACTCTATAGATAGCTTTGCTTATGGATTTATTGAGACTTAAAAAAAGCCCCATCAGAACAAACTGACAGGGCTTTTTTAGGCATTACTAACTATCTTACTTAGTAGCAGCGGCTTTCTTTTCTTTTTCTTTGGCAATCACTGCTTCAGCTACACTGCTTGGGCAAGCAGCATAGTGAGAGAACTCCATTGAGAACTGACCACGACCGGAAGTAAGGGTGCGCAAGGTACTGATGTAACCAAACATTTCTGAAAGAGGAACATCGGCCTTAATACGGACACCACCTGCACTGGGTTCTTGGCCAGAGATCATGCCGCGACGACGGTTCAAGTCACCAATCACATTACCTACATCATCTTCTGTACTATAAACGTCAACCTTCATGATTGGTTCAAGCAATTGTGGGGCAGCTTTTGGTATAGATTGACGAAAAGCGCCTTTTGCAGCAATTTCAAATGCAATTGCTGAGGAGTCAACAGGATGGTAAGCACCATCATTGAGGTCAACTACAACATCCAATACAGGGAAACCTGCCAACGTACCGGTACCCATCATTGAGCGGAAACCTTTCTCAATTGCTGGGAAGAATTCTTTAGGGACATTCCCACCCACAACAGAAGTGGTGAAAGTGAATCCAGTGTTTGGCTCGCCTGGTGAGATAGTGTAGTCAATTTTACCGTATTGACCAGCACCACCGGATTGTTTCTTGTGGGTATAGCTGTCTTGAATCGATTTGGTTATGGTTTCTCGGTAAGCAACCTGTGGTTGACCTACTATTAACTCAACATCATACGTACGTTTCAGAATATCCACTTTAATATCAAGATGTAACTCACCCATACCACGAAGAATAGTTTCACCTGAATCTTCATCAGTTTCAACCCTAAACGTTGGATCTTCGGCAACCATTTTACCAATAGCAATACTCATTTTCTCGGTTGAGCCTTTATCTTTTGGCGTAACAGCAATAGAGATGACTGGCTCAGGGAAAACCATCGCTTCAAGTGTACACTCATGATTAGGATCGCAAAGAGTGTGACCGGTTCGAACGTTTTTCATGCCTACGATGGCTATAATGTCGCCTGCTTCAGCGCTTTGCAATTCATTACGCTCATTAGCCTGCATCTCAACCATACGGCCGACCCGCTCAGTTTTACCGGTAAAGGAGTTAAGGATAGTATCACCTTTATTTAGTCTTCCTGAATATATTCGTACGAACGTTAGAGCACCAAAACGGTCATCCATGATTTTAAATGCCAAGGCGCGAAACGGCTCATCAGGAGAAACGATAGCAAATTGACCGTTTGGCTCACCTTCAGCATTGGTCAAAGGTTGAGGATTAACTTCATGGGGAGCAGGTAAATAGTCAACCACTGCATCCAATAATAGTTGCATCCCTTTGTTTTTAAAGGCCGAACCACAATAAGTTGGGAAGAAGGCTAACTCAAGCGTACCTTTACGGATACAACGCTTAATGTCTTCTATTGAAGGCTCCTCTCCTTCTAAGTAAGCCATCAGCAAATCATCATCCATCTCAAGTGCTGTTTCAATTAATTGTCCGCGATACATTTCCACGTCGTCAAGCATATCGGCTGGTACGTCAGTAACATTGTAATTTTCTGGCTGGCCAGTTTCGTCCCAAACATACGCTTTACGGGTTAATAAATCGACAACCCCTACGAAGTTGTCTTCAATACCGATGGGCAAAGTCATAATTAATGGATTTGCACCCAATACTTTTTTCACTTGCTCAGTCACTTTCAAGAAGTTCGCACCGATACGGTCAAGTTTGTTTACGAAAATCAAACGAGATACTTTCGAGTTATTCGCATAGCGCCAGTTGGTTTCTGACTGAGGCTCAACGCCGCCAGAACCACAGAATACCCCGATGCCGCCATCGAGTACCTTCAGTGAACGATAAACTTCTACGGTGAAGTCAACGTGTCCTGGGGTATCGATTACGTTGAAGCGAGTACCTTTCCAGAAGCAACTGACCGCTGCTGACTGTATGGTAATACCGCGCTCCGCTTCCTGCTCCATGAAATCGGTTGTTGATGCACCTTCGTGAACTTCTCCCATTCGATGGATTCTACCGGTGAGCTTAAGAATACGTTCAGTAGTGGTGGTTTTTCCGGCATCTACGTGGGCGAAGATACCAATGTTTCTGTAAAGGTCTAAATCAGCCATAGCACTCTTATAAATTTAAAATGGATTAATAGTCGCGCATTATACAGTATTTTATCCGGATTTGCAGCAAATACGTGCATCGAGATACTAAAAGATCTAAAAAAAATTAAAAGGGTAACAAAAATGAAGAATAAATGTTGCAAAAGCCTCATTACGAATGACATATCCCATTAAAATATCTCAAAAAACAAAAGAGCACTTTAAAGGCATTTATAAAAAATGCCGTAGGTTGAGTTGATCGGATCTTGATATTCCATTATTTGATGGGATTAGATTAAATTATAAACTACAGTCAGTTTTTGCAACGAAGCCAGAAATGCACCTATTTTTTCGGCTTAAACGATATAAATTATTTCTATAAGGAGTCATTTTTGTTTTAAACCCGATGGGGTCGACCCCATCGGATTAGTGCAACTTAGAAAAAGAAAATTCCTTATGCTGACGGACAGATTGTTCCAGGAGTGCAGTTGGTGCATGAAATGGAGCACAAGCCTAACCATTCGATCGTTGCGAGCTTATTTATCGTCTCTTGAATTGAAGAGATCGTCCGGCGTGGATAAGTCTCATGCGCCTGGATCTTCATAAGCAACTGATATTGTGCCAAAGGCTTGGTGGTGCCGGGAGCTGCCGCATCAATTGCCACGAGCTCCTTGTTTGTGAAAGTCTGCGCGGCGAAAGATCCCTGGTCTAGCGAGGCTGCGGGATAGACATCTGTTACGATCGCTTGGTTTACGTAAAAACCTTGGCCGCCATTCGCAGCAGGTTTTCCAAGACCATCAAAGCTGGCGATAATGTTGGCAGCTCCTTCGAACTTCTCATTGGTATCGCTCACAACATAGCTGCTAGAATTATCAAGAAAGCACCACCAAACAGGAGAAGTTGGATATGGATTCATTCCTGGTTGTGTGCTCCAGTAACTGTAGCTAAGATAAGCTGCCAGCCATTGCCCCATTGGCACCGCCTCACCATAGTTCACCTCAAGATCGTCTGCGCTATCGTCTGCGCTAGGTGAGTCTCCAGGTGAAAGAGTATTACAGGCATGCCGTTGTAGCCGTTCAGCAGACGGTACTTGAGCAGACGGATATCGACTATGAATGAAATTCACAAAGCCCGTAAACTCTTTCTGAAAGTTCACATCAGCGACACAGGCTGAACGTGAAGAGCACGACGGAGAAGGAACCGCCGAACTTCTGCTCGGAGAATTGCTAGACGTGATAAAAAGAGAATTTAAAACAGCTATATTCGATGCCTTGTGTGGCATTGCTTCCGTACGGAACGCCATAAGAAGGAGAGAGAAGGCTACGAGACAGCAGTTTTTTACAATAGGCCTTTTCTTACCAAAGTTGATAATCGCTGCAACAGCGGAGCGTCCAATGAACCCGGTACCAAGAAACTTTTTCATCAGTATTTATCCTCCCTGATTCTATATTGATTGTCGCTTGAGAGTCCAAAGTTCTCCAGTCAAACCTATATAGCATTTACCTGCAGAAGTAACTCACAAACAGATTAATGCTCCCTTTCCTTTAGGTAGAGCTCTTTTCGAAAAAAATAAACTCGTCTGGCAAGCAAAGAGATCGCATCGAATTATGAATTGTATGGTTAGCACTCGTCAATCAATTTGAAGTGGCTTTTAGTAGAAAAAATCCCATTATTGGTATAAGTATGTGCTGTAGTGGACGCCAAGATAAAAAAATTTGGCATAAACGCAGGAGGAAGCGTACAGCATTAACTAGCATTCATCTTCCTAATCCATTCCTCGCCAGAGCATTGCCTGACTATCCTCATCACTCACGACCCTTGCTCTTAACAACAGCAGCATGACGTGGTTTGAGACCTATCGCTGGTGATCGATCTCGATGGATCTACCACCATCTCTTCCGCAGCTTGCTACGGCATACCCTCGTTTCACCCCATAAATAGCCACATTCTGGCGACTCCATTAATTGCACCACCCTTTATTTTTACTGGATCACCTATCACTAAGCAAACTCAGATTTGCTTGAAAATTCTGATTTACTTGGATGGGCTTTTACATGCCAGAGTGGCAGCATCATAAATAATGGAATCAAGCAGCAAATAAGCAATGTGAGGAAGAAATTATCCCAGCCGTAATTTTTGATAATTGCACCCAAAGGAGCACCAGCCAGAACAGCACCTAAACAATAAGCAAAAAATCCGGCAAAGCCAGTTGCAGTCGCCGCTGCTTTTTTATGTGCTAACTCTGCACACGCCAAACCAATCATCATTTGTGGTCCAAAGATAAAAAAACCAAAGAAAAAAAGAAACAAAGAATCGATGAAGGGCGTATATTCCCTAGTCAATGTAAATAGCAACAAGGTAGCAAATACACCTGCAGTAAAGAGAACATTGATTGGATTACGTTTACCTTGAAATATTTTATCAGAAAGCCAGCCGGCAGCCAGACTTCCAAAAAAACCACCAACCTCAAACCATATGACACAACTACCTGCTGTGATTAGGGAATAATCCTTCATTTCCGTTAAGTACAACATGCTCCAATCATTAATGGCCGTTCGGACAATGTAAATAAACAAATAAGAAATGGACAATATCCAAATATATGGGTTGTTTAACACATAACTCCAAAGAATTTCCTTGACTGAGAGTTCTGTTTTTTCTTGGTAGTGATTTGATAAACCAGAAAAATCTCCCTGATATTGCTCTATCGCAGGTAAACCAAGCGACTGGGGAGTATCTCTTAAACGATTGATTAAAAAAACACCTCCTAAAATGCAGATGATCCCGGGCACAAACATGGCTGAACGCCAGCCGAAATACTGCGCGCACAGAGCAACAATCAATGGAATTAATGCTCCACCAACGTTATGTGATGTATTCCAAACACTCCACCAACGACCCCGTTCGGATTGAGAATACCAATGTGTTAATAATTTAGTACATCCAGGCCATCCCCACCCTTGAAACCAACCATTCAATCCCCAAAAAATAGCGAATAACCACCAGGTGGAAGACAATCCAAACAAAATATTAACAATACCTGTCAAAATTAGCCCAATCGCCATTAAATAACGAGGATTTGACTTATCGCCAAGAATTCCGCTCAAAAATTTGCTGATGCCATAACTTAAGCTCAAAATGCTAGCAATCAATCCCAGTTCAGTTGTGGTCATCCCCAAGGCGCTTTGTAATGCAGGCATAGCGAAGGTAAAACTTTTTCGCGTAAAATAAAACAAAGCATAACCTATATACATTGCATAAAAGGTGCGAATACGCCAATAACGATATTGCCTTTTAACAATGGTTTTATCTTGAATTTCATTAAGATAAGGAGCAGGTTTTAGAAAATTCAAAAATGCCATGATGGTCCATATCATGATAAAAAAATGAAATTTAAATGTAACTCGCATAGTATGTCAAATCTTTCTAATGAAAATGATAGCAGTATCATATCTATTGATAATTAATTAAAAATTTAAATGGAATTCTTGTAAAATTATAAATAAGCTACATCCTTTGCATTAAAAAGGAATTTGTTGGAATGGATGAAATAGTTAGTTTAGTAGAACAAGATCAAATCGATTTTTCTGCTCATAAACGCCCTGATGTCATAATGGTTTTAAAAAGGAAATTTAGTACTCAAAAAGATTGGATTATTACTTCTTTCAAACAATATCAATTTACTGAAGAAGAATCGCAAATAGTCCAACAAGCCATTCTAAATGGGGATCTTCGAATAACAGATATTCTAGAACGTCCGTTTTCCCACTATTTTTGGAGTTTCTTTACCTTTAAGTGGGGAGAGATCCTTTCGGGTGGAAAAAGATTATCAAAGGAAGATGTCTTACAAATTGCTACCTGCTCTAGCAATGGCCAAGAATTTGCAAGAACCCCCATTCAAGATAGAAATAGGCTGATAAAAGGAGTGCCTTTAGTTATTGGCAAAGTCATTACTTCCATGGCGCTTTGTATGGTATTTTGCCTGGGATTATTAAGTACTTTAGGAGTTCCCTTTGGCATTAGTCTCGGCTTAGCGATAGTACTTTCCTTATGTAACGGAATAGTTTGTGTAGTAAGTCGTGGGAAAGCCATGCTTGATAGCGCTGGCTTTCAGCCTCAAAAACAAAAAACGTTTAAAACCCCTGAAGAAAATATGAAACAAAAAACGATATTCGATAGTGGTCAGAAATTATTTTTTGGTATCGTGACATTGTTGGCATGTATTTCTGCGGGCATTTCTGGATATGCAGGTCTTGTAGGACTTCTCACTTTTTTGGGGGCAGGTATGCTCGCCTCTAACCCTCTAGTTTTGATAGTTACGATAGGTTTATCTTTGATTACAGCTATCTCTTTTTATTCGTTTCAAGCTGTAGGCATACGTGAAAATTATGCAAAATTTAAAAATCTTTTTATTGAGGAGTATAAAAAACCTTATGGTCTTTTGCGATGTGGCTTATTAGGAATCGTAAGTACGGTCTTTTTAGCTGTGTATGCGACACTAACCTGGTTTACTACTGTATCAGGGATTAATAAGCTTTTCACTATATTCGGTGTGGATCCTGATAACATTTTAGCACATGTTATTTCTATGATATGTACTTCAACAACCATGGTTGTTAATACTTTTTCACAAGTATATAAAGTCTTTAACCCGAAAACGTATGTCGATCTAAAAGAAAAATTTGAATCAATACTTCAACCACCGGAAGAAAACCAAACACTAGCACAAAAGATAAAGTATGGAGCCATCAATATACTCAAATTATGTGCTTTAATAGGTGATTCTCTTGCTTATTCTGTTGCCGGAGGAATCCGAAGCGGAATTCATGTTGGTGAATCGCTGGGAGAAATTATAGGAGGGAAACTTGCATTAACCATTATCATGGCAATATTGTCTCCAGTCATTTTAGTATTCGTATCGATAGCTTTTACTTGGCCTACCGTTTTTGATAGAAAAGAATCGACTCAAAATCCTTCACCGATGGAGGAGCCATTGATAGAAAAAATGAGTCAAAGCCATACTCCAGATACACTTCAAAATAATACTCTATTACCAACATCAGAATCTCCCAGACCTAATAATTCTAAAGCTGGGCTAAGATTTTTTGATGCGAGGTTGAGTGAAGAGCGTATTCTTACGCCCAATTGTTGCCCAACTTTAGAGAGCACAACAGTTTTGACACCCTCCCCATAAATGATGTTTGGAGGCGGGCAAGGTATTGCTCTGGCATTGGAGTCCATGGTCATTAAAACAGAATTGTATGGATGTATTTGTGGATTTAGATGATTTGCACGTGTTTTATGCGCTATAGTATAAACAACATCATATTAATAGAGAGTACTATGGCCGACGTCATTAATCTTAATAAAAAAAGAAAGACTAAAATTCGTCTGGAAAAAGAAAAGAAAGCCTCTGAAAATCGAGTTAAGTTCGGAAGGACAAAAAAAGAAAAACAGATAGAGAAACAAGACAATGAACGTAATGAACGATATCTAGATGGCCACAAGTTGGAAAAAAAAGAGAAAAAATAAAAGAGAAACGCTTTTTGTATGAAATCCTGAATAGTAATAGCCTCTATAGGTCTGCAATATTCCATATCTCCCCCGATACCTAAGATGGATAATAAATTCACTTGTTGATAAAACTGATGAACTTCTCCCAGAACTTAAATCCACTGTTGAATTCAACTAATAGTGATGGGCATTCGATGTCGGTTACGTCCCGCCCCGAACCGCCCCTTAAAAGCTCACTAGAGATCAAGCGAGTCCAATACAATAATGCTTGCGATAATATGTGGTTATTTCATAAAATAACAAACTCGTAAATGCTAAAGAAATCACATAGGGATTTTCATTTATTAAAGGATTAATTATGCGTTTAGTAAATATTCAGTCATCTATTGAACGAGGTATTAAAGAATTTATTAACATTGTACAAAGAGCACAGTGTTCTACTTACAGAGAAATTATAGAATTGTTTGCCAAGGGTGTTTATGATAAATGTGAGGTTTTGGAACGATTAGTAGAAAATCGCCTTAAGACAATAAAAACTGGTAATATGCGGAAAAATTTCTTCTCCTTTTTTAATACAGAACAATCCGAAGTAAATTATTTAACTAAATTACAAACTTTTCTACGAGAGAAAAATTTTCCCGCAGCTCTTAAGTATCTCGATGACAACGCCAGACAATTAAGAAATTTACCTCAATTAAGCAAATTATTACAAACTTACTTTTCAACCTACTCCTATTTATGGTCATTTGGCAATAACATGCTCTCCAAACGTTTAGCGCATCAATTAAACGTAGTGGATCTCTTCAAAGCTAGAATTGATATTGTCGTTAAAAAGAAATTAAAATTCTTACAAAACTTAAATGATATTGTTACTACGACTTCTGACGGACTTTCTACGATGAGAGAGATAATTCCTCAATATAGAAGCCTTATCAACATTCTGGCTCGAGGATATGCTAGAAACGTTCTGGCTCGAGGATATGTTCACCCCTCACCTATAACAGAACTTTCCGACCTGCTCTTAAGAAATATTGCTATTACATGCGATATTTTTTTTATGGATGGATTGGTACATATTATACGGTTTTTATCTCCATGGGAAAGAGACAAATGGCTCACTTTATTCGCTCCTGTTACGGAAGGGTTAGTCAACAACTCCATATTAAAACGACTATTTCATCGCTCTATTTTTGATCAACTGGGCTACTATGACATCAAAAGACTAATACAAATTAAATCTTTCTTGGAAAATCCTGAGATGATTCCTGAGCCAGATAACCATCTGTATGGTTTTGAGAGTCAACCCCTCGATACTGATAATTGGAGTGTAAAAAATCATCAAACATTTCTTAACACGCATGCTAAACAAGCTAAAGAGTTTGCAACATTGGAATTAGATCAAATGGTAGCAAAATTACACCTATCTTCTAACGAAGAGTTTAAAAGAAGCCGCGAAGAAATTACTAGTTCACATTACTATATGCACTTATATGACTGTATGATTGAGAAAAGTCAAAATTTATATCGCAATTTATATAATGAAGAGCTATATGAGCCGAACACCTCGCCTAATCCGCATTAGCTCACGATCAGATTTTGCCTTTGCCTTGACATGGTCAAACAAAACGATACAACTCAGTTAAGCTACTTTTTTTAATTGAGACATCTGCGACTCATATTGGTTCAGTGACCAATAGAGTCTGCTCCTACATCCTATATTGGATCAAACGATCCAAACTGCTGACCAAGAGCGGTTTCTTTTGTTGCAATGAATATTAATTCATTCATTTAAAATTATTTAGACCATTTATATTCATTTACTACTGCCCCACAAGTGGCTAATTTTAAACACAAAGATTAAAAATTTTTCATTTATTGGCGACATTATCAATACTTTGTATTATAATATATCTGCTTTATTAAACAAGGATTGCTATGCTTATGAAATTATCAAGTAGATTTTTATCAAGTAGATTTTTACCAAGTGCTTCTAGAGGAGCAAACAGGCCACTTATCACTCACAGTAATAATCGTTTCTTCTCAACCGCTCATGTATTTAATCCTCATAGCGAAGAACATATTCAACTACAACAAAAATTATTTAAACTTGAAAACATACCTACAAAGATAACTATTTTGCCCGAGGGTACAAAACTTATTGGCTTAAATGTTACTCCGGTGAAGCCACGCTATTTAGGCACAGCGCCACTTTATACTACTGACATATTAGATGCGCTGTCTCCTAGTGAAAAAGACGAGTGGCAGGAAATGGTTAAAACGTATTATGCGCAAATGGGCAAATACGAACTATTGTGCGATGTTACATGTATTACCAGTTTATCTGAAAATGGTACTCCTATTCACTACATTGATCATAGTTTACTTGATGTAATATCTTATACCCCTATTGAGAAATTAGTTGATTTAGATACGACAGCACTAAAAATGAAGTAGTGAGGTCTGAAGACTAGCTGTTTTGGAGCTGTCTTTCTCAGTTAGTCATTCAAACCATTAGAGTTTTTGCTCCCAATGAAAAATATCTCAATCACTTACTAGTTAATTGTGGCCATGCAAGGCAAAAATTAACTAGTAGGTATTTTCTTCTAAGTTTCATTCTGGAGAGCCAATTGGAGTTGGCTGTTGCTGCATCTTTGCCTTTGCCTTTGCCTTAATATCTTCTTTATATAACTCATGATGCAATTCGAAATGCTCCGTAGCCAAAGCCATTGCATCGCAAACAAGCGGAGCCATTTTACTAGAAGGATTGACACATTGCGTTAATACTTCAGGCACAGCACGAACAAGTTCAGTAGGTGTCTGTTGTACATAACCAATATCCCAAATGTGGTGGTTAACCCAATTCAGGGCAGGCAAAACTTCATAAAAATTATGGTATCCTTGCTTATAAAAATTAACACCAGCTAATAACATACCTAAAAGTACAGTCGCTTCTGGACCCTTTACAAGATCTGACTTACCGCCCTTGCTTAAAAGACCCAATGCAGCTTGCATAACTGCCCCCGTGGTGCCAGAAACATCAAAAAAATGCGGTAGATTCAAATGATCATGAAGATGTATTGTTCTCCCAGTTTGATCACGAACGACTACACTACGGAGTTGAGGAATCGGGGGGATATTTCCACCTTTCCCGGATGAACAACACTCAAGAAAATGATTAATAGTAACAAGCTCATCATCAGATACTTGTGCACCTTCCATATATTGCTCCATTTGTAAATGAGCATACGGTGAACCTGGTGCTTTAATATAAGGGACATGATATTGCTTGAGTGCTTGCATCATATCTTGCATAAAAGCATCTAAATTGCCTATATCCTTTCCGTCTTTTTTAGCTTTTTCTATTTTGTCGAACTGGCCGCCATGCGCGTTTGCAAGCATACCCAATGGTGATAAAACAACCTCAAGAACTCGTAAAAGTTGCTGAGGAGGAACTTTACGAGCATTGTTTAGGATACGAACCAACCCACTATGATCTCCCAACACATCTTTAGAGCGACTTTCATTTACATTAGAACCGACCTGAAATAGGCTTTCAAGTGTTTTGGAATCTACTTTACTTAGATCTTTTGCAAGAATCTCCGCTATAGCATAGGCAACTTCAAGAAGAGAACCTTCTGGATTTCTTGCTACGCCTATTGCTGATCGCATCAGTAAAAAATGTTCCGGACAAATAGCATTAATTTTATCTACTGCACACTGTTTGCCATAAGTGGCTCCCATAGCATAAACGACTGCTGGGTGATGTATTTTTCCTGGAGGTAGTGGTGGTTGAACTAAAACCTCCTCTCGTTGTAAAGTAGGTGTTGGCACAATTGTTTCTAGTGTGATTGCTTTAGCAATTTCTTGTTTACTAGGTTTGGACCACTCTTCTGTAAACCTCTCCGAAGCATAAGTAGAAATACCTCGACTCTGATTTGCCTGCATCGCACGACCAACGAATGCGTGTTGTCGAACTGTAGTAACTAATTTACACACTTTAGTAAGCATTTTTATACCCCCTCATTTATATCTAGAACCGATACAACATAACTAGAATCTAAATGGCCCATTTGTACATTCTTTAACAATCCCGGAAATGAACAACATATGTCTAAAGAGATTAAATCATGTCTTCTGTATGTTATATTAACTCACTATGATTAAAATAATATTAAGTGATATTGATGAAGGCGATGGCTTTACTAGCAAGTCGGTTGACTCGTGGGACTAACACTCTTCTACAGCGTAGGATATAGTTATGAAGTTGATTAAATCCCTGAGGATATACTCCATTAAGGAGCCGCATCCCGCGAGATTTCCTAGAGGTACCTCAAAATCAATAAATGATAATGATTGAGTACCGGAGAAATGCTTACAATGCGGCAATAAGGCAAAAGATGCAGGTATGCTAGAGGTCTAATGTATTTGGGAGTGTGAAAAGCAATAAAGTAGGCCACTGGCATAGTTTAGATAGGCAAATAAAACGTAGGGGGACGATCTGAGACGGCCTATGGAAGGCGCATTGCCCACGTAACTAGGGTTGTCTGAAAACAGCATATAAGGAAGAACGTTAGTCGCTTAAAGCAACTTTTTATTTCATTACTTGTCGCCCCCCAATTATATGTTTATCATAATATTTTATCGGTGCATTTAGAAATGACTTATGCAATGCAGAACGAACCAAATAATGTATTTTACTTATAATTACAAACAACCTGACGAATATCATTTTAGTCTTGACTCAATTCACCTTGCGAGATTTGTCGCAACACAATTGAACTCCCACACAGATCTTGGTTCATTACGAGTACTAGATCTCTGCGCAGGCTGTGGAGTGATAGGGATTGAACTATCGTGGCATCTTCGAGCAATCCGGCAGATTGATTTTGTTGAGATCCAGGATATTTATACTGAGTATTTTTATCAAAACGTGGCTAACGTCAATCGACCTGAATTGGAATTTCGCTGGCATCTTTTAAATTATGATGAATTACATGAAAAAAATTGGGAAGGCAAATTTGATTTGATTATCAGCAATCCCCCCTATTTCCAACTAGGACACGGAATGCTTTCACCGTCTAAGTTTAAAAATCGTTGTAGATTTTATTTAGATAGTTCTTTTCAAAGTTATATTCGGGCGCTAGAAAATTCGCTTGCAAACAAAGGCAAAGCTTATTTTTTATTACGCCCATTAAAACATCATGGTTTTGATTTATTTTCTGATATACAAAAAATACTACAGGGAACATCAGTAACAGTAAAAAAAATATCGCATATCCGTGGTACAGATATTATTTTATTAGAAAAACTGAATTGACATTCTTTGCTAAATTAAGCGCCCCCCTTAATTAAATAGATTCGGAGATTAATTGTGAATCTGAAGTGAACGATATCGATGCAACTTTGGCGACCGTGGTTGCAGAACCTTTTTATTAGCACAAATTGGATTGTTAGATGATTAATTACCCTTTGTTAATCGCCCTCAATTTCACACGATATTCCTGGCAATCCTCTAAAAACGCATCACTTAAAAAATAATCCATTTCAATACGGCGAGCTGCTGCAATAGCATCAGCATTATCCATCCCCTCACCAGGATGGCACATGATCAGAGTATTGGTAGGAATAAGGCTCATCCATTGCCTGAACAAATCCCTATAATTAGAACCAGGATTAAAATCATAAATCCCTGAAAAACAGTCATTATGCGAGATATTGCTTTTCTTTAACGCCGAAGATAAGGCCCTACCTCCTGTTACCGCCAATATTTGCGCCTTAAATCGATACGGAGGAAGACTAATAGAAGGAAAAGTGGAACGAATAAAAGTCCCATGGGCTTGTAAACGCTGCTTATAAATTTTAAGAATCACTTGCCTTATCCCAGGAAACTGATGCATATGTTGATGCCCATCAATAAAATCCGGTAGCCCCCCCATCATGCTGATGTAATGATCTAACTGGGTATTAAACTCATTAGCGATAGATAAAGGATTAACCCAACGTAGATGACTTTTCATTAATAAAGCATTTAAACTAAAACAACGTTGATGTGGCTCTGCTAATAAAAACCCCTCAGTTAGATTAAAATGCAAGCCCGTTTGCACTTTATCTTTTACAGCACATAAATCATGTGCATGGAGATTAAAATCAGGCATATTGGCCATACAACTGACCGCAGATAAACGCTGCCTATCCGCTAATTTTAAAATCCCTACTGATACTCCAGGGTTGATTCCAAAATCATCAGCGCATAATACTATTGTTTTATAGTTACTCATTACAGGTTTCTAGTCATCAAAATAGGCAATCATATACTTAAGCGCATTACTTTTGCGATAATTTATTTTAGCGTTTGTTACTGTTATGCTTCTGTTGGCTGAACTTTAGCCACAAATAAACGCGGGCTTAAGATATTAATGCAAAGTCCACTGATAACCAGTAAACCAGAAACCAATTTCCATAACTGAAATGGTTCCCCTAGCAATAAAATGGAACTCAGCATACCCACTACGGGTACTAATAAGGTAAAGGGCACTATCATACCAACTGGATAACGGCCAAGCAGCCAATTCCATATGCCATAACCTACCCACGTTGAGGCATACACGATATAACACAAAGAACCAATTCCTGTCCAAGTTAACTGGTTGTAGCTGGCAGCAATTTGTTGTGGTCCTTCAAAGAGTAACGAGAGAAGAAGCATAGGAAAACAAGCGACAAAACTCCCCCACACAATTACAGCAACAAAATTATTGGTTTTAATTTTCTTGGTAATGAGATTACCCACTCCCCATGTCGCTGCAGCGGCCAAGATCATAATAAAACCGAGCAAAGAGACATCAGCATCAAAATGCAGGGCAACCACACCAATCCCCATAAACGCCACTAAAGCACCAACTATCTGACTAATATTGAGTTGCTCTCCCAAAAAAATCACCGCAAAAAACATACTAAAAAACACTTGAACTTGCATGATTAATGAGGCCATACCAGGAGTCATGCCTGCACTCATCCCCATAAAAACAAAAGCAAACTGTAAGGCAAACATGACTAAACCATACAAGGCAATAATCTTAAAGGGCACTCCCGCAGGAGGTTTTATAAAAAAGACAGCCGGAATGCTCGCCAAGAAAAAACGAACCGCACAAAGCAATAATGGAGACAGCTCTCCGAGTCCTAACTTGACAAAAATAAAGTTTAGTCCCCAGATAACGACTACGAGCAAGGTTAATAAAAGATGAGAAGTTGGCATTATTAATTCAATTTATTTAAAAAACGATCTTATTTTAACTGAAAAATAAAACTTTTGCTAAGAAATACAAGCCATTGTGTAAATAAAACGCAAAGAAGTGTCTATAAGAAAAATTTAATTTTGCTCTTAACCATATCACGATACAATAGAATTATTTGGAAGCTCGCAACAAGAAGAGGCACGAAGAAATACGGAACATAAGTCTAATAAGGGTAAATCATTGAAGAATCGATTATGAAAGAAATTATTCTCGCTACCAGTAATCCTGGAAAAATTAAAGAATTACAAATATTGTTAACCCCCATACACTGTATTGCCCAAAACAGCTTAGGGGTAACTGACGCCGAAGAAAACGGCTTAAGTTTTATCGAAAACGCCATTATAAAAGCGCGCCATGCCAGTTTATTAACAGGAAAGCCCGCCTTAGCCGATGATTCGGGGTTAGTTGTTCCTGCACTTAATGGCGAGCCAGGCATTTATTCCGCGCGTTACGCTGGCATCAAGGCTAATGACAAAAACAATATCTCTTTATTATTAAGAAATATGGCTCATTTACCTTCTGAGCGGCGCCAGGCATTTTTCTATTGCGCCATTGCCTTGGTACAACACGCCAAAGACCCAACTCCATTCATTGCTACAGGCCAATTTGATGGCAGTATTACCACGAGCCCATCAGGGGAGGAAGGGTTCGGCTATGATCCCATATTTTATGTTGCTGAATACCAATGCACGGCAGCTCAATTACCTGCTACTATAAAAAATACCATTAGTCATCGCGCAAAAGCGTTACATCAATTGCGCAACCTTATACCGAACTTATAATGAATAATGAATTAGAAACCCTTTTTGCTCAAGCGTATCAATTACAGTATGAGGGCCAATTTCATCAGGCAATTAGTCTGTATGAAAGCATTCTAAAAAAGAGGCCTAATCACCCAGATGCCTTACATTTTCTGGGGTTAACCTATGCACAACTGGGCAACATTGATACGTCAATTCAATACTTATTACAAGCTCAAGCAGTGCAGCCGCAGGATGCCACCTTACTGAATAATCTGGCCAATGCCTACAAAAAAAAGCATCTATATGAAGAAGCCATTCGATATTACCAGCAGGCCATTACCCTAAATCCACAATATGCACAGGCACATAATAATTTAGCCACCATTTATGCTTTGCAAAATAACTACCAACAAGCATTGGCTCATTATGTTAAAGCAGTGAATGCAGAACCTGATTTTAGTGCTGCTCATTTTAATCTCGGCTTGCTTTTACTGCGCCATAACCAATTAGCAGCTGCCAAAACACAATTTAATAATGTCATCACCTTAAATCCTGAACATACAGAAGCCCAATTCTATTTAGGCGTTTTAAATCTGGAGGACAATTTACTTGATGAAGCAGAACAATGCTTTCACAAGGTCTTAGAACATGACAGCGAACAGATAGAAGCATTGACCAACCTAGGGGTCATCGCCCTAAAAAGAGAACAAAACCAACAGGCCGTAGACTATTTCAGCAAAGCATTGGCTTTGGATAATGAACACATCGATGCCCGCAATAATTTAGCTGCTACATTTATGCACCACGATCGTTTTGAAAATGCGTTAATGCATTATGATGTGTTACTTAATAAAGACCCTAATAATATAGAGTATCTCTACAATTCGGGTGTTGCGCAAATGGCTTTAGGCCATTTAAACGAAGCCATTATTATGTTTGAACGACTCCTTAAAATACAAAAAGATCATTGTCCTTCTCTAAACAACATGGCCGCTATTTATTTAAAAATGGATCAACGAGAAACCGCGCGCGAGTATTTAAAACAGGCCCTGGCGATTAACCCCCAAGACACCATTAGCAGTCATATGCTTCATGCAATTAGTGGTGCAGAAGGCTCTACTACTCCTGAATACGCCCAAAATTTATTTAATAACTATGCTCTCTATTACGATCAACATATGAGAGATCAATTAAACTATTCCATTCCACAACATGTTGCTCGCTTGATTCATAAACTAGAACTACTGCAAGTTAATAGAACTCTGGACTTAGGATGTGGTACCGGCTTAACAGGAGTGGTGCTACGCGAAATAAGTAAGCATTTAACCGGCGTCGATATAGCCGAAAAAATGCTGACTCATGCCAAAGAAAAAGGAATATATGATGTTTTAGTTCAAGCAGAATTAACTGAATTTTTTAAACAAAATAAAGAACACTTTGATTTAGTTGTTGCAGCCGATGTTTTGCCTTACTTTAGTGATCTTAGCGAGTTATTCACCTCTATTTATAATCACCTAAATAATGAAGGATATTTTATTTTTACTACCGAGATCAGCAAGAAATCCCCTTGGTTTCTTGAATCAAGTGCTCGTTTCAGCCATCATCCGGACTACATCAACGATTTGGCAGAGCACAATCAACTCCAAATCGTCTTACAGGAAAAGGTACCCGCCCGCTTGCAAAACCAACAACCATTGGAAGTCATGCTTTATGCCTGTAAGAAATCAACATATTGAATTATTTTGATTTGATGTATCGTCAACTTTTTCCCTAGCAAAATAGCGAGCAACTGTAAAAAGTAATGGGGTTGTTCTTTACCCATTTTATCCGTATTTAACCCGGGTGAATTTCTTATAAACAATAAGTGATTATATTTAAGCGAAAGCCGGTATCCATTTGAGTTTAAAAGATTTATGGATGCCGACTTTCGTTGTCAACAACTCGACTTACGACAAAAGCTTAATGACAAGTACAGCTAGCAGATTGACTACCATCTTTACACATTTGATAGCCAGTAGACTTATTACATTGAGCTACGCCACCATGACGTGAGCAGCAGCCTTTAGCACTAGTGCCACTATTAGTTGGTGTAGTAGTACTTTTATTTTTAGTAGTACTGGCTGGTGTAGTGCTATTATTTGTATTTGATTTGTCACTACTCCACCAGTGTTTCTTAGGTTTGGTTGTAGTAGTCGGAGTAGTTGTAGGAGTCTTCTTGGTAGAGGATGCAGGTACCTGTTTGGTAGTGGTTTGTTTTGTAGTAGTTGGTTTAGTCGTCTTTTCTTTCTTACACTTACATGTCGGAGACGCAGTGCCGTCTTTGCACATCTGAACCCCTGTCGATTTGTTACAAGAGGCAACCCCGCCATGCCCGGCACAACACGCAGCATAAGCACCTGCCAATGGACTACTTAATAAGAAAAGTGCTATAAGAAATTGCTTGGTATATCCCCATCCAGAAGTCATATTAGTATTTTTCATTTGGAGCTCCATATCCTTAGTTGACATTATTTATTATAGACCAAGTTAAAAATTCCAGTATTAAGAGTTAATTACAATATTCTGAATCCCCTTTTTGTAAGATTATCCACTAATCTTCAGGTTTATTTTCTATTTTAGTGTCTATCGATTGAGCACTAGGACGAGAAGATTTTTTTTTATTTTTTTCTTTTAATCGTGCTACTTCATAAATTGTTACGGGTGCCTGAATTCCTTTTAACTTCACCCGTAAATGACCATTAATTTCAATATCCTTCTCAACTTCGTTATAGGTTGATTCCGAAATTAATATCTGTCCACCTAGAGTGAAATCTTGAATTCGTGCTGATAAATTAACAGAGGAACCAATAGCGCTATATTGCATTCTTTTCTTAGATCCTATATTACCAACAACAGCAACCCCCGTATTGATTCCTACTCCCATTTCCAAGCAGGGTAAGTTTTTCTTTTCATTAGCACGATTGAGTTTAGCCAGTTCATCTTGCATTTCCAATGCGCAAGATATAGCCTGTAGTGATTCTTTCTTTCGTGAAACGGTGGCTCCGAAATTTATCATAATGGCGTCACCAATAAATGCATCAACAATACCATGGTGTTTTTCAATAACAGGAACCATCTTCGAAAAATAAGCATTCAAAAGGTCAACTAGTTTTTCGGCCGAAATTGTCTCTGATAAAGGGGTAAAATTTCTTAAATCACAGAACATAACCGTTATTTTATTTTCATGTCCGCCTAATTTTTGATGCTCAGGTGACGCCAGAAGTGTATTAATAATTTCATCTGGCATATAAAAACTGAATACTTTACGAATCAGTTTATTGCGCATCTCGAGTTGACTTTTTATTTTTTGCAGCAATAGATTAGACTTTCGTAAGCTAAGCTCATCTTTGGCTATATTTGATAAAGTCAACAGCAGTTCCATTTGTTTGGGATCGAGCTTTTTAGGAGTGATATCGGCTAAACAAAATGTTCCCACATTATATCCGTCAGGATCAGTTAAGGGCACACCAGCATAAAACCTGATATTCGGATCATTCCTCACTAAAGGACTATTATAAAATCGCTCATCAAGATGAGTATCGTTAATAATTAATGGTTCATTTTTCTTTATTGTTTCATTACAAAAGGCAATGCTTCTTGGCGTTTGACTCTGTTCTAATCCATGACGTGACTTAAACCATTGTCTCTCTTTATCTAGAAAAGCGATATAACAAATTGGCATATTAAATAAATTGATAGCCATATGCACAAGGCGATCATAACTTTCCTCTGGAAGAGTATCCATAATATGCAGCTCTTGCAGCGCATCAAGTCTTTTTTGCTCAGATTGCTGAGGAGGAATTTTCCGTTTGGAACGACCTGGCATACTACCTCCCCTTTGCTTTGAACGAATAAAATGGGTTTATTTCATACCTAAAAGTCCTTTTATCTTGGCGAGCATTCCCACTGCTTCTTCTTCAAGCTCTTGAAGATTACCTACGCCAAGTTGGCTAAGACTTTCTATTTTTTGAATCCAGCCTAATTCCTCTTCATTAAGTTCCACTCCAATTTTATTTAATGCTTCCTGAGGATTGGCCTTTAATTCATTAAAAAAATTAGGATCATTCTTAATGTTTTCAATTACAGTCATAATTTTAGGGCTTTGACTCGTTAATGTATTAAGATCCATTTTTATTGCTCCTTTTCTTCTGTTTCATTTCCATAAAACACGCGTTTCCTCTCCCAGATGTTACTGCGGGACGTGTAGCTCGTCGTCATCAGGGATCCAACGCTACATTCCCGTATTACGCGACGTTAATAGGGGCTACGGATAAAAGATTAAGTTGACGCCATTAAGTGTATGGTTACACTACAGTTAAATATAGCACATTAATTAGACAAGATGCTTTTTATTGGAAGGCCTGATGTAAGCCGCAGTTGAACGCCCCCTCGCTCCTTGCGCAAGAGGGCTTCAAACGCTTAAAAGCAGTTAAAAAGGAAGAACTAATTGGTTATTCACTAGATGTATCTGCTTTTTAAATAAATGCTGAATTTGCTTCAAATGATCCCTATCAGTTGCCTCAAATCGAGCCACAAGGCAGGGGGTAGTATTAGAAGCTCGTAATAGCCCCCAACCATTGGCAAACTCAACGCGCAAACCATCAATGGGGATGATGCGCGCATCAGAAAATTGTGCTTCTTCACTAAAACGCTTCATGAAGGCAAATTTTTCTTCTTCTGCTATAGCGATTTTTAATTCGGGAGTATTAATACTGTTAGGTATCGTTGCAAATTGTTCGCTAACACTGAGCGAAGAGGAACTAATAACCTCTAATAAACGACAAGCACTGTATAAAGCATCATCAAATCCATACCATCGATCTTTAAAAAACAAATGCCCGCTCATTTCACCGGCTAAAGCGGCTTGTTCCTTTTTCATTACTGATTTTACTATGGAGTGCCCCGTTGGACACATTTTAGCAACACCACCAGCCTCAGTAATAACCTGCTCTAAATGAGAAGAACATTTGACATCAAATACTATAGTAGCACCAGGAAGACGACTTAAAACCTCTCGAGCATAAAGCATCATCAGACGATCAGGCCAAATCATCTCACCCATATTAGTAATTAGTCCGAGTCTATCGGCATCGCCATCAAAAGCTAAACCTATATCTGCTTGATGCTCTTTGACTGATTTTTTTAAGTCAACTAGATTCGCTTCTACAGTAGGATCAGGATGATGATTAGGAAAACGTCCATCAACATCACAATACAATGGAATAACGTCACACCCTAATGCAGAGATCACTTGCGGTATTACTGGACCCGCAATTCCGTTGCCACAATCAACAACCACTTTTAATGGGCGTTTTAATTTGATATCACTAATAATGCGTTGTTGATAATCAGGAATTACATCTAAAGAAGTTTCTTTGCCATGACCTAGAACCCGTTTTCCTTCAGTCATCAAATCATAAAGAACATCGATATCTTCTTGTACTAAGGTTTTTCCAGCTAAAACCATTTTTATGCCATTATAATCAGCCGGATTATGACTGCCGGTAACCATTAAGCCACAGTCTATATCTTGCGTATTCGTTGCGTAGTACATGACCGGAGTCGCAACGGCGCCAAGATCCACTACATCAATACCACTATCGAGTAACCCCTTTTTTAAAGCCAAACTCAAAGCAAGACTAGTTAAACGCCCATCTCTTGCCACAAAAACTTGGCTGCGATCTAATTGCTGTAAGTAACATGCTAAAGCTAAACCTAAAGTATAGAATGAATGCTCATCTAAATCCTGGTCTATTCGTCCGCGAATATCATAAGCTCTAAAAACTGATCGTTTAATTTGTCTTTGTTCATAAATCATTTAGTGCCTCCCAGAACTACCAAATCCACCGTCTCCTCTGGAACTCTCAGAAAAGGAATCGACTATTTCAAATGAGGCTTGCACCACAGGAACAAAAACCAATTGTGCAATTCGTTCACCGGGATTCACGGTAAAATGCTCCTGACTCCTATTCCAACAAGAAATTTTTAATTCACCTTGATAATCGGAATCAATTAGGCCAACCAGATTCCCCAAAACAATACCATTTTTATGGCCTAAACCAGAACGAGGCAAAATCACCGCGGCTAAATTAGGATCCGCAATGTAAATTGAAAGGCCTGTCGGCAATAGAACAGTCTCCTGTGGCCCTATTTGCATCGCTTCATTGATACATACGCGCAAATCTAATCCAGCAGAGCCCCCTGTCGCATAAGTGGGAAGAGGAATAGTATCCCCTATTCTTGAATCTAAAATTTTTAATTGGATAGCCTTTAACATAATAATTCCTGATGACTTTAATGCGCCCCATTTTGCAGAGTTGCGGCAAGGATTGCAATAATTTGCCCTGCTAGGCGTGTTTTATGGGTTAAGGTCAATTCGATTTGCTTATTTTTTGTAATTACAGTGACCTGGTTGAGGTCACTCTCAAAACCAACTCCCTTACCAACCTGATTGGCTACTATCATATCCAATTTCTTATCGTGCAGCTTTTCTTTAGCATAGGCTACTAAGTCTGTAGTTTCAGCAGCAAATCCCACCACAAAAGAAGCATGACCACTAGCAGCGACCGTGCTAAGAACATCCACATTTCTCACCAACTCTAAAGTTAGCGAAGCATGATCCTTTTTCTTCATTTTCTCTGTAGCTGGAGATTTAACTCGATAATCAGCAACCGCAGCAGTACCTATAAATATAGAGTCTTTTTGCATGTGTTTCACTACTTCATCTAACATAGATTGTGCTGATTCAACTTTAATAAGCTCGATTCCTGCAGAAACATTTAATGTCGAAGGACCACTGATGAGGGTCACTTGAGCTCCCGCCATAGCAGCAGCCTCAGCTAAGGCATAGCCCATTTTACCGGAACTGTAATTAGTTAGATAACGGACAGGATCTATTGACTCACGAGTAGGGCCCGCAGTAATAACTATTTTTTTCCCAGGAAGAAGTTGATAGACATCGTGTAATCGCAAAGCAGTAATAATTTGTTCTGCTTCACTAACTCGCCCCACCCCTTCTTCACCACATGCTTGAGACCCCTCCTCGGGACCAATAAACACCCCACCCCGTTCACGCAAAAGTGAGCAATTTGCCTTGGTAGCAGGATGGGCCCACATACTTCTATTCATAGCGGGACAAATAAACACCGGAATTTCTGCCACTAGATACAAGGTAGAAAGCAAATCATCAGCTATACCTTGTGCCATTTTAGCCAAAAAATTAGCAGAGGCGGGGGCAATGAGTAAATAGTCAGCCCAACGTGCTAGCTCAATATGCCCCATAGCTCGTTCAGCCTGTGTATCAAATAAATCAGTGCGAACTTCATTACCTGATAAAGCTTGCATTAATAAAGGACTAATAAATTGCTGCGCTGATTTAGTCATCACAACCCGCACCTCGGCACCAAGCCGCGTTAATTCTCTCACCAGATAGGCAGACTTATAAGCAGCAACACCCCCACACACTCCTAGAAGAATTTTTTTATTAATAAAATCTTGCATGACTGACCATTTTTGATAAGAATAGCCTCGATCAAAGCACAAACTTCGCAATAAAGGAATATAAGGAATACAAAATGACGGTTGTCCAATCAACGCGGCAGTTAGACCTGCGTGAAAAATTACTGACTCATGGCACAAAAAGCCTCTCCGATACAGAGTTGCTGGCCATATTTATTAGTTCTGGTAGTGGAAAAAAATCATGCCTGCAATTAGCTGCGGAACTCATGAAACATTTAGGTGATTTACGAGCTGTATTGAATGCAGAACGCCAAAACTTCAAAAAAATACGTGGCTTAGGAGATGTTCGTTATGTGCAACTTCAGGCAGTAAAAGAAATGTGTCGACGTAGCGACTTTATTTACTTACAAAAAGAAACCCAAATAACCAACAGCAAACAAACTTATGCCTATTTAAAAAAAAGAATGCGTGATTATAAAAATGAAACTTTTGCCGCTTTATTTCTTGATAATCAACAACGCGTTATCGCCTATGAAGAGTTATTTTCTGGTACTATTAATTCAGCTACTGTTCATCCCAGACCTATTATCGAGCGAGTTCTACAACTCAATGCGGCGGCTTTAATTCTTGCCCATAACCATCCATCTGGAATTTCTGATGCCAGTCAGCAAGATATAGCGGCTACTGAACGTCTCAAAGACGCCCTAGAATTAGTCGATGTACGTTTACTTGACCATCTCATCATTGGCGATAATGAAGTGTATTCCATTATTGCAGAGAGCAAATCAGAATGTCATTAGGAATAGAAAACATGCGCCAACTCTTTTTCACTGACTTCATCCGCAACCGCACCACTCAACTAGGTCTTGCGGTTAGTTTACTCGGCGATCTCAGTTTGTCGAAATCTATAAAACATGCCCTTATTCTATTCGGGCTACCCTATTTAACCTCTATCATGCTGGCTTATCACTTTAAGCCAGCAAAATACAAAGTTAAAGTACGTATTAGTGAGCAATACAGAAATAAATAAATCTCTTGTATAATCAGTGTGATAAAAATCTTCCTTTTTATGTAAAAAAGAGATTAAATGGATTGAGTTTATAAGTATGGTGAAGATTAAGGTAAGAATAGTTACGTATGGTATTTCTTAAACGACTGGACAGGAATCTATGACGTTATCTTTTTCTATGGGTATTAGTCAAAACTGGGGTGCATTATCGATGATGCAATCTCCTGGTTTTTATTGGATTAATGCAGACCGTACAACAGACGCAGATCAATTTTGTAAACAAATAATTATGGCTCAATCTGAGGACACTAATGCTGCTTTAATATGCCAACATGAAATACCCCCCTCTTTCTTAACTGATATGACTACTCTATCCATAAAAAAATTACCTTTATTTACTATGCCCACTAAAAAAGCGGCCATTTTGCATATTACCACCGATCTAATGCGTGCATTAAAGCCCCAAAAACGATTGCTTATTTTATTAGTCAATTCCAGTCTATGGCAGTTATTCACCAAACATGAAATTAAAGTATGGATACAAAAAACCAGTAGATGGCTCAATATAGAACAAAGTACTTTACTACTGATTAATCATGGACTAGGCAGTCATCAATTACAAAGCCACTTGTTTTCTCAACATCGATTTCTAGACGGACTGTCGCAATTACACTGGCAAGAAGATTTTTTACAATACAGCATTTCTTGGTGGGCAACAGAAACAGGTTTCACCGCCAATCAAATTCTTTCCATGAATAAAGATCAACAAGACTGGAGCATGCAACCTGATAACAGTCAAAAGTCGCCCCTATCACAAAATGATGAATTTCTTTATTTAGCAGATAAAAAAACTCTGGAGGGAGCTTTACCACCCTCTGAAAATTGGCAGTTATTAGATAATAATACCTTATTAGTACAACAGGCCGAACGATTACAGGCCGCCACTATAATTTTCTCCCTATCAGACAGCAATCAGGTGGACGAGCTTGCCAAGCAAGTTCATTATCTACGTTGCCAATGTGGTGATGCTTTAAAAATAGTGATACGTGAAATGAGCAATAACATACGTTATAGCGATGAACGCTTACTGTTGGCCTGCGGCGCCAATTTAACTGTACCTCAGACAGTCTCTCTACCCAAATTTCTCACTATGTTGGAAAGTATACAAGGACAACGATTTAATCGTTTCGTGCCTAAAAATTTCGATGCTCTACTCAGCGCAATGCACCCCATAGAACAAAAAGGCTATCTCCCTGTAAAACAATTTAGCCAAATAGTTTTGTCCCGAATGTACAATACAATTCTTCCTGATAATGGTAAAGGGCTACTGGTTGCTTTGATGCCAGAGGAGAATGTGGCAACCGAACAAGCATTATCCTTATGTGATTTAAAACGTTCAGGTGATATAGTCACTATAACTAAAAACAGATTATTTCTATTCCTTTCTACCTGTGCTGTCAGTGATCTGGATACAGCGCTTAGTTATATTTTTCAACAGCCAGTGAACGTGATCTTTACTAATCACGTAGCCTGGGATCTCGACTTACAAATTATTTCAGAGATAAAACAACTTGAATTATATTGCAAGAGCATAGAAGATAAAGGGGAGACATTACCTGAGCAAGAAACAAAATTACAGGAACCTCCGGTAGCAGTAGCAAGACGAGTCCCTGAACCTATTACACTGACTATTAATAGGAACAAAAGGAAATGAACTATGGAACTAACTGATGTTATTCAAATCATCTCCATATCAGGCGTATTCTTTTTTGTACTGGGATGGACGAGTAAATCCCGAGTGCGAAAAGGGTTAAGAGCATTACAGAGCTTTTTCTTAAAACCTCGATATCTAAAAACTGCTGGGTTTTTATCGAATACTAATCACTCGGCACAAACTAAGAAAAAATAATGATAAATACAGAACAACTCTCTCAAGAAACCTCTTCTGCATGGCGCAACTGGCGTGGTTTAGGTGCATGGAACTACTATTTTATCTTAAAATTCGCTCTTTTATGGTATGGATATTTGAATTTTCATCCATTCCTTAATCTAATATTCCTAGCAGTTTTACTGTTTCCATTACCGTCTTTATTTTTACATCGTTGCAGAAATTGGTTAGCCTTACCCATTGGCCTTGGCTTGTTTTACCATGATACTTGGCTACCCAATATATATAGCATCATGGATCAAGGGGCTAATATTTTTAAATTCAGCCCGGACTATATACTTGAGCTGATAAATCGCTTTATAAATTGGCAGATGGTAGGTGCCGCCTTTGTTCTATTGGTTGCATATCTCTTTTTATCTCAATGGATTCGCATCACTGTCTTCACTGTAGTATTGCTCTGTTGGCTCAATATATTAACCATTCAGGGGCCGGCTATTTCGCTACTTCCTATGGCGAATAAAACTACCGCAAATCCCAGTCAAACAACAGCGACTACCGGCCAGCCATCTGCTGCTGTGACAACATCAACAACCAATAT
Source organism: Legionella fallonii LLAP-10 (assembly GCF_000953135.1). Classification (NCBI taxonomy): domain Bacteria; kingdom Pseudomonadati; phylum Pseudomonadota; class Gammaproteobacteria; order Legionellales; family Legionellaceae; genus Legionella; species Legionella fallonii. The sequence continues at coordinate 3,692,241 of NZ_LN614827.1, forward strand.
GCCACCAACAAATGAGAATCTGAATGCTTATCTGAATCAATTTTATAACACCGAAAAACCACGAAAAACTAATTTTCCTGATAAATTAGCTGCTGATGCCCAGGCATTTGATCTCTTAATTATTCACATTTGCTCCTTGGCATGGGCTGACTTGGACGCGGTACATTTAAGAAATCATCCTTTATGGAGTCAATTTGACATATTCTTTAATAAATTTAATTCAGCTGCATCCTACAGTGGCCCGGCTGGAATTCGCCTACTACGAGCCAGCTGTGGACAAACATCGCACACCGCTCTCTATGATCCTGTCAATCAAGATTGCTATCTGTTAGAGAACCTCGCTAAGCTTGGTTTTACTACAGAAGTCATGCTGGATCACAATGGTGTTTTTGGTAATTTTCTAAAAGAATTGCAAGATGATGGAGACATAGCCAAGGTGCCATTAATGTCTCATGTTGGCATTAATCAATCCATGATAGAGTTTGATGGCAGCCCACTTTTTAGCAATGATGAGCTGCTTAATAAATGGCTTAAAGAAAGACCTGCAAATAATGGCAAGCCAACCGCCACTTACTATAATATTATCACCCTACATGATGGCAATCGCTCTTTAGCAGACAGCAAGGTCATTCCTTATGAAGCAAGAGCAAAAAAATTGTTTGATCAGCTAGTTGATTTTTTTACTATTCTAGAAAAATCCGGTCGAAAAGTTGTGATTGTTGTCATTCCAGAACATGGCGCCAATCTTACTGGAGATAAGTTACAAATGCCCGGATTACGCGACATCCCTAGTCCAGCAATTACCCAAATCCCTGTTGGCATCAAATTAATTGGTGCTAAAGCACTAAATAAAGGGGAAGCGGTACAAATAAACAATCCAAGCAGTTATCTTGCAATCTCTGAATTAATATCACGTCTGGCGGATGGAAAACTATTTAACTCGCCTCAGCTGGATTTAAAAGCATTAACTAATAAATTACCGCAAACAGCTGAAGTTTCTGAAAATGAAGGGGTTATAGTCATAGATTATCAAGGTAAACCCTATGTACTCCTAAAAGGAGACAGTAATTGGGCTCCCTATCCTCAGCCATAAAACGAAATGTAGGTGCGCCTGACTGAGTTGAAGACCATTTGTTGGGCGAAAAAGCTGAATGACACTAAGTTAAGTTTTATGTAGCCCGGATTACATAGCTGTCAAGTTAAGAAGCGAAATATCGTTCTAAAGCCCTATCTCTACCCCTCTCCCGCGATTAAGTATTGGGTTCAAATATCTCTCGCGGGTGAGGGGGCTTTTCGTGCTATCTGAATATTATTCTGCTTCTAATTCCCTCTCCATCGAAGGAGAGGGGGAAATTGACCTCATTTCCTTCTTAACTTGACGGCTATGCGTATTAACGTAGTGTAATGGGCTACATTGTTCCGTGAATTTCTTTAATTTAGTGCCTTTCGAACGAACAATATAGGTCGAAATACGCTCGACTACTCAAAAATTATCGCTTAACTAAAATTCGTATAAGGAACAAGAGGTCTTAGTGGCATATCAAGATCACCCATCCAACCGTCAAGAGAATAACGAAGATAAACGGATATATGGCTTGGAGTAAAGTCTCTAGTTCGCTGGATATTAACCACACCGCCACAGGTCCAATGAGGACCAAGGCGACGCTCCACTAAAGCCAATAAGGTATATCCCCATCCAGTATTTGGCCCGCCTGTAACAATAGAATTTTGGGCGAGTGTGACTGGTGGAAATAAATATGGCAAAGGATAAAGCAAGCTATTCTGATTATTTGCAGTAGACCAGGAAATTGAACCGCCAAATTCATAAGACCAATTGGCTATTCTTTGTCTAAAATCAACGGGAAGAGCAAACGAAAGATAACTTTGTGGGCTATAATATCCCCCCTGCCCTAAGGTATAACCACTCAGATCCTTTTGATAATGCCAAAGCATATTATTAATACCAATAGACATTCGAGCATTATCTTCATTAATAAGTTTATAATAATAGCCTTCCATCAATCGAACTCGGTAGTTGTTAGCTACATTTTTACCCGTTAATTGATCTGCGTCCATAAAGCCCCATAAGCCAAAAGACCCCCCTCTATCATAGCTTAAAGATAAGCTAGGGCCGCTGGCAACAACACCACCCCATATAATCCCAGTATTAGGATCTCGAGCTCCGGCCAGGGACAATAATGAATTTGACATCGGCCTACGAGACGCCGCTAAGGTCCACCCCACATGATTGAAGCTTCCAGAATAAGCAATCCCCCCAACCGTATTAACAACATTAAATCCTAATGGAGTTTCACCAACATCTACAGCCCATTTATCATTTACCCAACCGACGGAACCACCAAGCCCCTTAGCTCTTTGCGCTATATCAGTGAAGCAACCATTAATCCCGCAGGTGCCAAAATTATTAAAAAAAGCACCTCCGTTAGTGGCAAAATTACCTGCGCTTACATAAACAATATCACTTCGTGCATATGCTCGCCCATCATATAAAGGCATATCAGCTTGGATTATATCGTCTCTAATGGTTAAAAGAGAGGTTCCACCAGTTCCACTCAAAGTCCAATTGTCATGTTCCGCCGTGATCCGCACCTCCCGTTGACGATAAAGCTGAGCGGCTTCAGAACGAATTCCTCGTTTCAACCAATCATCACTCTTATGATTACGCGTTAAAAAAGTATAAGTATTATTATCTCCTGGATAAATAGAGGTAATTTGGCTCTTAACCATTGCTTCTGCATAATCAGCTCTAGCCAATTGCGGCTGCTGTAATTTCCGCTCCAAATTTGCTGCATCACGAAATACCAACGAAGAAACCATACCGGGAGGAGCTATGCGTGCTTGCAGCTTTATGCGTTGAAAAATCATATAGGCTTTATTTGCTTCACCTACGGCAATCCAGGCATTAGCGACTCTGCGTTGCATGTTAAAGTCTAACGACGCTTCGCTTGGTTGTTCTACTAAGAGAAGACGATGTGCTTCTTTAATATGATTTCCAGCAACCAAAGCTTCTATTTCTCCTAAAAGAGCATCGGAATTTTGGGGTTCTGCTGCTCTAACTTCACGATAATACGCTAGTGCTTCATTAATTTTACCATCCTCTAACGCCCAATCGGCTAATTTCAACGTAATCATGGGCATTTTAGGTTGTTTTAGTAAATAAGCATTAGCACCTTCCTTATTCCCTCGATCCCTCATCTTTTGAGCATAATCCATAGCCATGCGAGCATGCTTAAGTACTAACTCTTTTTCTATACGTTGTGCCAAATCGAGACTGTCTTTATCCCAAAGTTTTTTGGGAATTTTGTTCAAATAAGCAATTGCCTTTTCATCCTGCTTAATTGAAGATAAAAAAAGTGCATAAACATAGATTACTTTGGGATTATTGTTTTGTTTTGCAACTAGTGACAATAATACGTCATTTGCTTTTTCATCTTGTTTTAACTCATGTAATACTTGTGCCAAATGATAAGCGAGCCAAGGATCATCGGGAGTTATTTGACGCGCATCCCTATATTTTTGTAATGCTTCGAACCATTGTTTACGAGCAACAAAACGCTCTGCTTGTTGTTGTAAAACATCACTTTGTAAGTCTCGCCTAATGTCTTTAAATTTAAATTGTTTACTCAGCGGTAAACTATCTAAATAACTTAGTGCTTTTTGTGGCGATTGGCGCCTATAAATCCCTATCAAACCATACACAGCAATACTACCACTAGGATAAAGACGTTCTGCTTTTTTATATTCTTGCTCCGCAGTTACATAATCTTTTCGAGTATAAGCCACATTCCCTAAGCCAATTACTGCAAAATCATTAGTACTATCATATTGGACTGCCAACTGATATTTTTGCTGAGCTAAAGCAAGATTACCCGCTTTAAATGCCCTATCCCCTTCTATATTGAGTAATTGAGACAATGTAGATTGAAGAGAATTGATCCAATTAACATTACTTAATCTATTATTTTGAATAAGATTATTTTTTTGCAGATAAAGATATAAATCCTGCAAATGAGCCACGCCCTCATTCTCTAGTTCAGGTATTCTTGCCACTATAGACCAATACTCAACGGCAAGTGTGAGGGTAGGTGGATCGCCATGAAAAAGATCATCATAGAGTTTTTTTGCTTCAACTAGCTTTCCAGCAACAGCTAATAATCGCGCTTGCTGGAGTTTTTGCCCTGCTTCGGGTTGCGATAATGCAACATTGATTTGTGCTTGTTTATAGATTTCAGAATTGGGTGCTACTCTCTTTAATTTATCCAACAATTGCTCTGCTAAAATACGATTCCCCTTGCGCAAAGCAAATCTCAAACGAGCGACTATTACCTCTGGATCATTAGGCGCTATAAGATCTAGACGATAAAGTGCTTGTTCCACTAAATCATCTCTATAATTTGCTTCACCAGCCAGCACTTGTTGCAACAAAAATTGTTTCGGTGTGAGACTATCCGCAGCCTGCGCTTGAGAGATACAGGCAGCACTGAACAAAACTAAGCTGAGCTTACTTAGCTTAAATTTGACATTTCGGATAGGTTTTTTCAATTATATTATCCAATTATCTGTTTCGATAACTCAACACCAGGTTGATCGAACGCATTAATATTCCATATTACACTTTGGGTAAAAATTTTATGCTCATATAGAGCCATTAAAGAACCAAGTGTTTTAGGGGTCCAATCAAATAAAGAGAGATGATTAGTGGGCGTTTTAAACGATTTTAATTGCTTACAATCACGAGACCCCGCTCCATTGCTCAACACTTTTTGATGTGCATTGCACATTTTATTAACCATAGCATTTTCTAAAGTATCTATACTGATTAAATCAGCGGCAACTCTATGTGTTCCTTGGCACAATAACTGAAAATAACTATGTTGAACTTGATGCGCAGGCCCCCCCCAAATAATAGGCCCTGTAGCATAATTAACTATTCGTCCGTCTTTGTCTATTGATTTCCCATTACTTTCCATATCCAATTGTTGTATGTAAGGAACAAAATGCTGAAGATCATAAAAGTAAATTAACATCAACAGATTATGAATTTTCAAGAAATTAATATTCCAAATGCCAAGAAGTGCTAAAAGAACGGGTAAGTTTTGTGAAAACTTAGTATTCTGAAAATGTTTATCCATCTCTCGCGCTCCTACAAGCATTTCGGAAAAATGTTTATATCCGATTGCAATACAGGTAATAAGATTAATAGAAGAACACGTAGAATAACGACCACCAACCCAAGTCCAGGTAGGGATCACATTATCTATTCCAAATTGCCTCGCTTTATCTACATTTGCGGTAACCGCAATAATATGCTTATTAATATGTTGAGGCTGAGCTAGCCATACAATAGCCTTATCCATGTTACATAAGGTTTCCTTTGTAGTGAACGATTTTGAAGCAATGATAAAAAGGGTTGTTTCTGGATTTAATTGACTTAATTTATGCTGAAACTCATGTGGATCAATGCCAGATATAAAATGAAATTTTAATTTATCCGTTGTAAAGTCAATTAATGCCCTGGTACAAAATTTTGGCCCCAAAAAAGAACCACCAATGCCTATATTAACAATATCAGTAATGGGTTTTCCTGAAAATCCATACCATTCCCCATTTCTGAGCCGAGTAGAAATATCCCGCATTAGCTCACGAGCATGTATAACATCGGGAATAATATTATGACCCTTTACAATAATTTGTTCATCGGCTGAAGCTCTAAGTGCCGTATGTAATGCTGGTTTATGCTCTGAAGTATTAACATGATGTCCGGACATTAGCTGATTTATTTTTTCTTGCAATCCACACTCATCCGCAAGAGAAAAGAGCAAATGCAATACTTCGTCGTCTATAAATTGTTGGCTGTAGTCAATTGCAATATTTGATGCTGTGGCACAATATTTTTTTGACCTTATATTCTTATTAGAGTCGAGTAACTGAAGATGCGACTCATCACAATTGGATTGCTTATAGTGCTCTAGCTGCTTCCACGAACTAATTTGTGTTAATGCGAGCATAAAATATTACCGTTCAAAATGTTGCTTATGTATTGTTTCTAACAACCATTTAGAAAAACGTTCCCCCTCTACAGGATCAATTCTTCCTAGATCGACGTTCGCTTTTAAAAAGCCTAATATACTGCCACAATCATAACGTGTTCCATCATAGCGATACGCTAAAACAGATTCTTTTTTTAATAAACATTTAATTGCATCTGTCAGTTGAATCTCGTCTCCATCAACATGCGGCAACGCTCTAATTTCATCAAAGATACTTGCGCTAAGAATATAACGCCCAACAATAGCAATATTTGAAGGAGCATGATCTGGAAGTGGTTTTTCTACTAAGTCAGTAATATCGAGAATACGCTCAGTGCGTTGTTTCCCTGCAATAATGCCATATTGTGAGGTATGCTCAGGAGAAACATTTTGCACTGCGAGAACGCTGGTTCTATATTCTTTATAAATGTCGACCATTTGCTTCATAATGGGAGGCTCACCAATAATCAGATCATCGGCAAGCAACACAGCAAACGCCTCATCACCTATCAAACTTTCAGCGCATAAAACGGCATGCCCCAGGCCTAAAGGTTTCGGTTGTCGGACATAAAAACACTCCATATCTTCTGGTTTCACTGCATGTACCAAAGACAAAAGTTCCATTTTGTTATGGGAAATTAGTTCGTTCTCTAATTCATTCGATATATCAAAATGATCTTCAATAGCTCGTTTATAATGGCAAGTGACAAAAATCATTTGTCGTATTCCTGCAGCATAAGCCTCTTCAACCGCATACTGAATTAAGGGCTTATTAACGATAGATAACATTTCCTTTGGAGCAGCTTTAGTTGCTGGCAAAAATCGGGTTCCTAGACCAGCCACAGGAAATACAGCTTTTTGTATTGGAGCATGAGTGAGTTTCATTGTTAATTAAGCCTTTTTATTTTATTTATAGCAAAAAAAACAAGTATTATCATTTATCAATAGCATAGAATGAGTAGAAAAAAAATATTAAGTTCTACAACTGGATGATAATTAATCAAATGGCGTTAACCTTAAAGATAAATCCTATGTACTAAAGTGTAGCGTGGTTGCTTACAACCTAGTTACACTACATAAGCTCGTCTCTCCCTGAGAGAACAATGTAGAATATTATTTAGTAAAAACAAAGCCCCTCCCATAAAAAAATACTAACACATGGAACAATGATTGCTATAATTTAAATTAATACCATCGTTAAAAGAGCAAAAAAATGGATAACAGGGCACTGAGCTTTAATAAAAAAACAGCGACAAAATTGCCAGAAGACTTATATGTCTTAGCCAATACCTATTCTTTGTCTAAATTAAACTATATCGATATTGCGCAACAAGAACATTTTGTGAAAATGATGAAAGATTGGCCTCTATTAGCCGAGTTAGCCCAACTCACTTCCCCAAATACAAATTAACTTTAAATTTTGAAAAGGATGACTTCATTATGCCAGTAATCGGATTACAAGGAGTCCGAGGAGGTTCAGGAACCACATCTCTAACTGCGGGATTGGCCTGGTCTTTGCAAAAACTAGGAGCATCCGTATTAGCCATAGATTGCTCACCAGATAATATGTTACGACTGTATTTTAATATGCCGTTCACCCAAAAACGTGGTTGGGCTCGTGCTATGGTAGACGGTATTCCGTGGCAAGAAAGTGCAATGAGTTATACTAAATTATTAGATTTTGTACCTTTTGGAACTATCTCCAAAACAGAACAACTCAAGCTAGAAACTCAACCTAAAATGGATTCGGCATTTTGGCAATCACAGCTAACACTAACCGATTTAATCGCTCACAAGAGTTATGATTGGATTCTTTTAGACCTGCCAACAGAGCATCTTACTTCATTTGCTCATTATGGATTATCCCTTATCGATTGTAGAATTCGTATATTAAATGCCAACATGTCATGTCACGTTGGTTTACATCAGCAAGAATTACCAGGTAATTGTTATTTTTTAGTTAATAAGTACAACTCGTCCTATCTATTACAAAAAAATCTAATGCAATTATGGCGACAAGCTCTATCTGAGCTATTACCACTAATAGTTCATAGCGATGAAGCGATTACTGAATCACTCGCGGTCAAACAGCCCCCGGGTGAATATGGCGCCAACAGCCTTGCGGCCAAAGATCTAATGGCATTAGCTAATTGGTGCTGCGCCTCTTTGGTAAAGCAAATATCATGAGTATCATTCTTCGCCTATTCTTCAATGAGTCCCTAGCTCAAAAATTTGAGGCACACTATCAAAATTATAGACACCACGGCGCTTCTTTTTTTGCTGCATTTCTCGCTAATTTTTTTTGGAGCTTAGGTTGGCTTTTCTTAAAATTTGAATCACCATATTGGCAATGGGTCAGAGCAAATCATTTGAAATTATTTCCTCAAATTTCTGTAATTCACCCAAAAATCGGAGATATACTGCGCTATTTTATTCAATCAACTTGGCTAATCTTAATTCTTCCTTCGCGACAAAACAGAATCAGCCCTAGTATTAAGCAATGGCAAAAACAAAGCATCGATGCCTACTATTCTAACATTAATCTTTTACCTCATAAAATTCATCGCAGTAAAATGGGGAAAAAAACGAGGAACTACGTCAAAAAGTTAAGTCACAATGCCTACAAAGCTTTATTAATCTTACTCAGCTTTTTTTCAGGAATACTATTAATTTTATGTATTACCCAACCCTTTAGCCCTATACCCCAATTTATTTTTTTAATGCTTTTATTAGTTACGGCATTAAGTATTAGACACATACCTGGACACCCCACAGTCATTATGCTCGTAGTCATTTCACTCATTGTTTCTTGCCGATATTTATGGTGGCGTTATAGCGCCACACTGGTCTGGGAAGATACAGTAAGTATGATATTTGGCGTACTGCTTATCCTTGCTGAAACTTATATTTTTGTAGTCCTTGTGCTTGGCTATCTTCAAAGTATTTGGCCCTTACACCGAAACCCTGTTTCGCTTCCCGAAGATTACTCCACTTGGCCTACCGTTGACATTATGATCCCAACCTATAATGAAGAGCTAGGCGTTATTAAGCCAGGAGTTTATGCCGCACTGGGTATAGATTGGCCAAAAGACAAACTCAATATCTATATCCTTGACGATGGAAACCGTTTGTCAGTGGAAAAATTTGCCCAAGAGAGCGGCGTTCATTACATTACCCGTAGCAACAACGCTTATGCTAAGGCGGGTAATATCAATAATGCATTACAATACTCTAAAGGCGAATTCATCGTTATTTTTGACTGTGACCATATCCCTACTCATAGCTTTCTCCAATTAACCATAGGTTGGTTTTTAAAAGATCCTAAATTAGCTATCGTGCAAACACCACATCACTTTTTTTCACCAGACCCTTTTGAACGCAACTTAGGGGCATTTCAAAATATACCCAATGAAAGTGCATTGTTCTACGGCATAATACAAGATGGGAATGATTTATGGGATGCGACCTATTTTTGTGGTTCCGCCGGTATACTTCGCCGTAGTGCGCTGGAAGAAGTAGGTGGCTTTTCTGTAGAAAGTGTCACTGAAGATGCGCTTACCTCTATCCGCTTACAACGTAAGGGCTACACCTCTGCCTACATACGTATCCCCATGGCAGCAGGTTTAGCGACAGAAAGTTTATCAGGCCACATAGGCCAACGAATTCGCTGGGCGCGAGGTATGGTACAAATTTTACGCACAGATAACCCATTAACAGGTAAAGGTCTCAAAATCTCCCAACGTCTCTGTTATTTCAATGCCATAATGCACTTCCTATCAGGTATCCCTCGATTGATTTTTCTGGTTACACCAGTAGCATTTCTAGCACTATATGCTCGAATTGTTTATGCTCCTGCAATAATGGTTTTATTATATGGGCTCCCCCATATTATTCATGCCGTACTGTCTAATAGCCGCATCCAAGGAAAATATCGCCACTTTTTATGGAATGAAATTTATGAAACAGTAATGGCTTGGTATATCGCAATACCCACAACTGTCGCTTTAATCAATCCACGCAAAGGGAAATTTAATGTTACAGTCAAAGGGGGCTTAGTCAAAGAGCGCTATGCAGACTGGGTAACTGCGCGACCTTACGTCATTCTACTTTGCATCAATTTTATTGGTTTAATTGCTGGATTCATCCGTCTGTTTTGGGGACCAAGCGAAGACATTCTAGCGGTACTCATCACTTTATCCTGGGTAATCTATAATATAACAATCCTTGGCGGAGCCTTAGGCGTGGATGTTGAAGCCAAGCAAATACGTAAATCGCATAGAGTCAAATTTTCTATGCCTGCCGCCATAGCTCGAGCTGATGGTCACTTATTTCCCTGTACCTTGCGTAATTATTCAGGAAGTGGAGTGGGTATAGAAATTGACGACCCTACATGGCTAAAAAATGGCGAAAAAATAGCACTGATACTGAATAAAGGTCTTGAGGAATTCCGTTTTCCATGTACCGTCATGCGCATTTTTAATCGAGAGGTAGGTATACGTTTGGATGAGCTTTCCTTAAAACAAAATATAGATTTTATACAATGTACCTTCGCTAGAGCAGACAACTGGGTTCTATGGCAAAAATACATTCCTGAAGAAAAAACGATAGAAAGCATGCGCCATGTTTTCCAACTGGACTTCCGTGGATATCTTAGTATTATAGAATATGCCCCACCTTTAATTCGCAGTATATTGTCTGCTCTAACTAATATATTAATGTGGGTAGTGTCGTTTTTCCCTCGTACAATTAAAAAAAATCAGGCGCAAGCCGCTAATGCCGTTGGAATAGTTGAAATTTAATGGATGATGACCTAATGATAAAAAAAACAGTCTATATCACAACATTGTTTTTGATAGCTGTCAGTTTGCTTGCTCAAATAATACAAGCCGCGCCTGTAAAAGCCCAAAATACCGCTACAAAAAACCAGGTCACTACTCAACCAGCAACCACAGTTGCTCTCACTACTGACGCCCCCACGCAAAAAATAAAACTATTTTTTAATAAAGACACATTGACACCGAAGACTTTTACTATTTTTGGCCTCAATCCGGACAATAGCGTGGAGTTTACCATCCGCAAAGATCAACTGGTTACTCAAGCCCAATTAAACCTGCAATTTACTCCGTCCCCATCATTAATTCCGATACAATCTCAATTGAAAATCTATCTGAATGAGGAACTTGTAGGCCTGATAACTCTCATAGATGAGATGTTAGGAAAATCCAATCACCTTGAAATACCAATCGATCCTCGGTTTATTAATGATTTTAATCGGTTAAAACTACACTTTATTGGTCACTATAAAGCCATATGCGAAAACCCAGCGAATACCACTCTATGGATGGAAATCAGCAAGCTCAGTTTTCTTGAACTGATGACTCAAACTTTAGAATTAAAAAATGAACTAACCCACTTCCCTGAACCATTTTTTGATCGTTTGGATGATAAACCATTAGTACTACCTATGGTATTTGCAGCACAACCGGATTTAACCCAACAACGAGCCGCAGCAATTTTGGCATCGTGGTTTGGCGCTAAATCACGATGGCATGGTCAATCATTCCCTGCTCTATTTAATGAATTGCCCGGACGTAATGCTATTGTACTTCTTACAAACACGCAACGTCCCGACTTTCTTAAAAGTTATCAAACGGTAAATGCCCCTACAGTAGAAATGATTAGTCATCCAGACAATCCCTATATCAAGCTATTGGTTATTTCCGGCCGTGACAGCAACGATTTAATCACTGCGGTAAAAGGAATAGTCACAGGTAATATTCTGTTTCGTGGTTCCAGTGTAACAGTGGATCAAGTAGAAACTATTGCACCACGTAAACCCTATGATGCACCTTATTGGGTTCGCACCGATAGACCCACCTCATTTGAAGAACTACAGCAATTTAAAGAGCAATTACAAACCAGGGGATTTAATCCCAGTCCCATTTCCCTGCCATTTAATTTACCTCCAGATTTATTTCTCAATGGTAGTCCAGGGGTAAAAATATCGCTGAAATATCGTTATACTGTACCGCCACCACAAGGTGTTTCACATCTCAATGTCAGTCTAAATAACTACTTCGTCCAAAGCTTTAAGTTGCTGTCGACATCCGAGCAAGAACCAAAATTACTTGGCGTAGTACCTTTATCCGCAGCAAACGACACAACAAAACAATTTACTATCCCAGTATTAGACTTAGGAACAAACAACGAAATGGTATTTGATTTTGCTTATACTAACTCTATAGGCGGGGGGACAATAGATGGGCGTTGTGAATCCTACACTTTAACAGACAATTATGCTGCTATTGATGGTAACTCTACTATAGATTTCTCAAATTATTATCATTATATAGCGCTGCCTAATTTAAGAGCCTTTATCAGCGCGGGTTTTCCTTTTAGCCGTCTTGCTGACTTGTCTGAAACTTGGATCTTAATCAGCAAACAACCTCTCGCCGTAGAAGTAACTACGTTATTAAATACTATGGGTAGCATAGGTTCCCAGACAGGATTTCCTGTTTTAGCAATGAGTTTAACTGATGACTGGGCACAATTAAAAAACAAAGATGTTGACACTCTCATCATCGGCAATATACCTGGTGAGTTATATGATGATAGCAAAATTAATCTTCTGATGAAGAAAACGGAAAGTTGGATTAACTCACCATTTCGCCAAGCAGAATTACCTGATATACCCGTAACCCCTGGTAATGCAGCAGTAAACAATAAAACCGTGGTAAGCTCTAATGGAGTACTTGCTGCCATAATAGGTCTGCAATCCCCCTACTACAAACAACGCAGTATCATAGGCCTTCTTGCAGACACACCGCGTGGCTTTGAACTACTTAATGAAACATTTTCTGTAAAAAGTCTTAGTGGCCAGGTATTTGGTTCTGTAGCCGTAATTAAAGAATCAGGGATAAATAGTTTACAAGTTGGCCCCATTTATCATGTTGGCTATTTACCGTGGTATATGCATATTTGGCTTGCACTGCAACAACATCCGATCAATATGGCTTTAGCTTCATTAGTAGCTGCGCTGATTGTGACCTATTTATTATGGCAAGCTTTAAGGGCGATTAGTCGACATCGCTTAAAAAAATAGACCGCCTTAATAACTCAGTACTACTTGGCGCAAATTAAAAGATGAGAGTAAGGTAAATCCGCAGCCTCCCGCCAGAGGCTTTGTCGTATAGGATTTACAAACAAGTCACGTGAGCGACTAGGATTAAATAAAATGAAAGATCAATACACTTTTTTTTTTAAAACTTTGGTAGTCATTTTTTTGCTCCTTTTGCTTCATTCGAGCAGTCTGAAAACGTTAATGTATTGGCCATCATGGCTTGATTTCAAACGATTGTATATTAGTGATGATGGGCGAGTAGTTGACTCATCATCCCCGAATAAGGTTACTACCTCTGAAGGACAAAGTTACGCGCTATTTTTTGCCTTGGTTGCTAACGATCGTCCGATGTTTGATAAATTAATTCGATGGACAGAAAATAATCTTGCTGCAGGAGATTTAAGTGCGCAATTACCCGCTTGGTTATGGGGGCAAAATCAGCAAAAACAATGGAAAATCCTAGATCCTAATTCGGCCTCTGATTCCGATCAGTGGATAGCTTATACTCTACTTGAAGCAGGGCGTTTATGGAGGAATCAACATTATGAGTCATTGGGAACCCAATTGCTCGAACGAATTTTAAAAGAAGAAGTAGCCGATATTCCCGGTATAGGAAAAACGGTATTACCGGGTAAAATGGGCTTCGTTCATGGAAACAACTGGCGGCTTAATCCAAGTTATTTGCCACCCCAAGCGCTTGCCAAATTTGTTTCCGTCAATAAGCAGTGGCAAGATGTGGAACAAAGCAGTTTACGTTTATTGGTCGACGCCTCACCCAAAGGTTATGCCCCTGATTGGATTATTTGGAACAAAAATGCGGGTTGGCAACCCGATCAAGAACAGCCCAATGTTGGTAGCTATAATGCCATTCGTGTCTATTTATGGATTGGTATGCTCGCTGATGATCTAGGTTACAAAAAAGAACTGGTTGAGCACTTTATGCCAATGGTAAAAATTACCCAACAACAGGGAGTGCCGCCAGAGCAAATCAACACGGTTACAGGAGCGTATTCTGGTAAAGGACCAGTAGGATTCTCAGCTGCCTTATTACCCCTTATGGCCAACTCCCCTGCCCTTAAAGAACAACGTTCACGTGTGGATAAATCCCCTATAGCTCCAGGAGATTATTATAATTCAGTACTGCGGCTTTTTGGCCAAGGCTGGGATCAACAGCATTATCGTTTTAGTCCTCGGGGTGAACTTATCCCTGAATGGAATTGATCCCCCTCAGGGTCGGTTCCCGTTCGCAAGCATGAGTCCCAATGGCCTGATTTTGGAGCACTAAAGCCCGGTAAATCAAGGCGAGAGCCAAAATGGTAGAAATATAAACAGAACTAATATTATCTTAATAAATTTATGATAAGATAACGGTCACGGATTATCATTGTTTAATTCAGAATGATAGAAAGGAAGGATAATAAAGGTTTAATTAATTATTAAATAAACAAATATATGGGTAATTCACGAATAAGTCTCATAAAACATCGTTTCTTTGATAAATCCTCAAAAGAGAAAAATACATCTCTTTCTATTCCCCCTGAGCAAAAGCAAACGAAAGAAGACGCGACAGATGAAACTGTCGTACTTGCACCAAAACCAGGAAAGCCGTCAACACAATTACCCCCTATAGCAGCAGGTAACGAAAGGAATACTGACTTTTCGCTTTTTAAAGAAGATGATTTTGATTTAGACTATTTACAAGCAGAATTTTCCTCGTTATATCAATTATTTATTTCTAATAAACATCTGTGGGTAAAAAAAGAAGACTTAGTTGCTTATATGTACTATCTCTGTAATTTAATGATTCTTTATTATCAATATGACTATGTCAGTGCTGATTTGCAAAAATTAGAAGAAAAAAGAAAAGCCATCGAAAATTTTATTGAAACGAGCTTTTCTAAACAAGCACAAGAAGCAATCTACCAATTATCTAAAGAATTAAAAGACCGCAGCTCAATTAGCACACCGTCTTCTATTAGCATTGCTCAAATACGCCAATATATTTCTATTCTCAATACTAACCGCTCTCAATGGGGTTATAGCCGCGCTTTGGCAAGCCATGCAATTGTCTATATACAAAACAACTGCGGCACGCATACAGACACCACAGGTGGTCAATGTGTTTCCACCGAGATTATTAGTTTCTTGGATAAAACAAGAGAGCCAATGGCTGTTTTAGGTATTGCACTCTTTGGACTTCGCTTTCTAATCAATTTAGTGCTCCTGCTCAAACATATAATACAAGCAGCAATAAGCAAAGAACTCTCTGTCAAAAAAGTACTAACGCATGAAATGGATAAACGCGGTTTTACCATGTCCAGTGATTTTGTCTGGGCAACAGTTACTTTATTGACGACTTATAACATCTATTTTCAAATCCCAACCGCAGCTATTTCCCCAATTGTTCTCAGTTTTCTTGTGTTTGATTCTTTATTATTGATAACACAATGGGCTGTGGAAACAGCCAAATATAATAAGCGATTAGAAGAGTTAATGAATCAAGAACAAAATGCGGCGTCACTTGAGAAAGCAACGATTAAAAGACAGATTGATTTATTAAATGATGAATGGGAAACTCAATGTGCTTACTATCTCATTAATATTCTGGCAGCCAATATTATCTTTATAGCTTTTGGAGTCAGCATGTTTTGTTCAGGAGGATTCATTCTTGCGGGCATGGCCTTTTTAAGCATGCTAGGCAATGCCCTTTATAATACAGCCGAAGAATTTAAAAAATATCAACAAGCCCAAATTGCTATTCGCAGAGAACAAGCTAATGGCGCCCTATTGAATGATGAACACCATCAACAACTCATGAGCAAACTTTATGAACAATGCAACCAAGCCAGCATTGAGTTTTGGAAAACTTTAGCCTTCAATGTAGGAGCAACTGCCTTTATTATTACCGCCACTGTCATCTCATGGCCTGTAGCTCTTAGTTTAACTCTAACTTATGCTGCTTATCGCCTATATACCAATCATCAAAGTAAACTAGAAGCATCCGATAAAGAACACAATGGCCCTAATGATATTTACCGTTCACTAGAGCGAGAACAATCGGAAGAGCAAGTCTTAACCCCTTGCTTGCCCTAATGATGCGCAATCAAACTGCGAAATTGATCTCCTCTCAATTTTGACGTCTCGCGACTCGTTCGCAAGATCCGAAGCTCTCATAAGGATGTTGACTGAGAAGAAAATTGTAGCCCGGATGGAGCGAAGCGAATCCGGGAGCATGGCTCGAATCAGTGTCGCCCCGGGTTACGTCCGTGTCTTCACCCAGGCTATATCTCTTAAGTTGATGTCATTACGTGAACACTTACTCTGTAACTGAACTCCACTCAGGAACTCTAGTTATGAGCAAATTAATTAACAAGCTCGAAGAGGTCATTCAATTTTGATTGAATTATAGTATTGAGGCAAAGTGTCAGAAATCAAAGAATCTACCTCCGCAACATAGGGAACATCATCCACTGCTGTACGTGGATGCACCCTGTCATTCACCCATGAACCAGACCAATTTCCTGTGGTTTTTACACAACCTTTCGCAAAATCATGTAATTTATATTTTTTTTCTAATTCAAAACACCCAGATAAAAATATATCTACATAAGACTGCACAAGAGGATATTGGGTAGATGGAAGAGCATTATCGGCGAGAGTGGTGTAGATCCAATATTGTCCTTCAGGCAATGGATCTTTAGTCAGTGATTGAATTTTCTCTTTAGGTACATTAACCCTACAGTAAGTATTTTCACGCTTATCATAATTGAAGAGATCCGCGGAGACCTTTAATTTAAAATAAACGGCATTCATTGTCACATCGGGTTTTGCTTTTACCCCCAAATAGGTAGTACCAAACCGTGGATCGGTACTGTGCTCAATCCAGCCACGCTCAAAACCAGTTACATAGATAGGAATGTTATCACCAACATTGGCGCTGTCTTCACGCTTGGACTCTTCTTTCATTAGTGATCCATAACCGATGATAAATTGAGACAGTTTGATATCGGCAGGGGGCCTACATGTCTGTGCTTCAGGATTACCTTTGGCATAAACAGGTAAGCTTAACGCAAACAAAAGTAAAAACGCATTCCTGTATTTTAAAGTCATTCCATTACCTCAAATTAGTTTGAATTCAACAAAAAATCATGATGAAACATTTTGCCGTATTAATGCCACGAGGTAAACTTGTTATAGCCCTAATGCCCCCAGCAGAGTCAGAAGCGTTTCAATTCAGATTATTAGACTTCGTTCCAAACTCGCATTTGAAAAGAAGTCTATTTATTCAAATCTTCAGATTTCTGTCTCCATGCCCCATTAGAACCGCTATTCTTAAAATACCGTTAGCCCTCAACGGCTATTATAATCGAAATTCATTCATCGCACGGATAGACTCTTCTGCTAACGCTGCATCTTCTTCAGATAGAACCAATGCTGCCGCTGATTGTTCCTCTGAAAAACGAGATTGAGTAATCAATGAATTTACATCACTTGCTTCGTCTACTTCTTTTTTCTCTGGCGTTGGATTTTGAATAGAAATAAGTCGCATTAACATATCTTCTTCATCCACAATTTCCTGAGAACGAAAAACGCCTTCCTGTTGAGTTCCTAATAGTTCCATTAAACGTGCATATTGAGTATTGGGCATAGAATATCTCCTAAATATAAAAACATGCATTATAATTACTAATTATTAACTAACTATTAAGCCGTATAGGTAGAACTACAATAGTCCACTCAAAACTCCCCATCTGAAAAATCACCGACACAGACCCAACTTCACGATGTCTTCTTCAAGCGAATGTCTCTATAAATTAAACAGGGGATTACTCGCATAGTTCATCTGTTAGCCAATCTATTGTCTAACCGACGCAAGCTATGCTTTTTTTGTAGATTTTATATTTTCTTCAATGCGTTTGAGCATATACGGATAAAATGGATTTGACGAAATGCGAATCAGGGCATCTAAGCTTATGATCAATACATTGCGTTCCCCTCGCGTGGCAGTTGTTCCTAGTTGAATGCCGTAGTTTTCGTTTGGGTCTGGTTGTAGGCCGTATAGTCCATCAGTTATAGGAAAAGGTAAGGCTACATGCGATAAGGAATAGACATCTGAAGGATAGAACAGCTCTAACGGATGAATGCTTTCTTCAAGGCCACCCGCTTCAAGAATATGTTCGGCAACTTTTCCGCTAGTAACGTTAGCATTAGTAATTGTTGTTGTGCGAAATTGCCGAGGTGGTTTATTGAGATAGCGTGCCAACGCCATTCCTGACGATTTGCGTAATAAAACGCCAAATTTTGCCGCTCTATTGAGATCAAATAACACCAATTCACTGCCATTAGCCGGTAATTTGGCATAAAAAGCAGAAACGATATCGCGAGTACTGACTGTATAATCCATCACAGATTGAAAAGTTAGCACAGGGGGTAGTTGAGCGAGAAGCCCTTTATCGGCGACACGGAGAATTTCTTGTTGCAAAGCCATTGTTAAACGGTAGGATTGGCGTGCCCCATTCACTGGAAACGAATTGTATTTGAATGGGTTAAATTCAGGGAGCACACTTAACCAAGCTGCTTTGGCAAAGGCAGGTAATATGGCTGGCAAACCAGCAAATCCGGCAAAGCGGGCAAAACGGGTAATTCCGATCATTGGCGAAATTAATATAATTTTGTTTGGCCGTGCTAGTTTGTTATTTTCAATGGCATCGAGTGCGTACTTTAATGCGAGCGCACCGCCGTTAGAAAATCCCACAAGGTGCAATGATTGAGTTGGACCTATACGCTTTCGTGCCTCTCTAACTGCTAATCGCGTGGCAGCGAGCCAATCCTCCCATTCAATATCAGTTAATGCGGCAGGTACGGTGCCATGTGCAGGTAATCTTATCGCTATGGTGATAAAGCCCTGTTCGCGATAACGTCGAGCAATATGGCGGAGGCTGTATGGAGAATCAGTCAGGCCATGTAAGAACACAACCGCACCAACAGGAGCTCCTTGTGGTTCTAGCAGATAGGAGCGATTCCAGTCAGGTGAAAAATTATCAGGATAAACGGGACTCCCTGTAAAATAGCGATTAAAAGAAACTCGATCTTTCTTTTCTAATTTTTGCGTAACCTCTTGCCGAACCTCATCAAAGATTTTATTTTCCCTCTCAATATATTGCTTCCAATCGAGCTTATCAATTTCCTGGGCGTGCATTTCCTTGGGAACGTAAGTGTGCCAGAGCTCTAATGGCAGGCCGCGTTGTGAGTCATAAATTCGTACTGCTAGCAGAGTAATTACACTGATGCAAAAGAGCATTATTATGAATTTTAATAAGTTAAGAACTATGGTTGGCATTAATTTAATTTTCCTGTATCCCTACTATGTAGAGATACTAACACAATCTTCCCTTATAAGTATTCCACGGCAGGCTCACTTTGCCTAGGTTATCGGATAGCAACCAAAGTACTATTATAAAATCGCGTACCTGCCCTCTTCTACAGGACGTTTCTTTATATTGATTGATATCTCTATCCTATGCATATACTAGGCCGAATATAAATAATTATGTGACGTGCACCAAAATTATTGCTAAGGTTGAATGGCTAATAAACGGAAGGAATAACTCGTAAACTGACATGTTACAAAAGTATTATTACTAACGGGGAAATAGCTACAAAAAACCAGTAGTGCATACATGTAACAAGAATACGTACACTATAGGAATAATAAATGAAAAGGATAACCATACAGAAAGCACTCGAAGAGTATGATAGCAATAAAGGTTATGGCCGAACCCTTCTTAAAGAAGAGCCTCATATCAAAGAATTGCGCAGTTTTTATGAGGAACTGACGGAAGATAATCTATCCTCTTCCTCATTACTGAAATTAGCCTTAATTTTAATTGGCAAAAATACACGTACGGATACAACTGAAAGTGGTAAAACGTTCAAAGGACTGGTTAACCGACTAGGAGGGTATGAAGCGCTTGATATCTTAAATGCCGCGCATCAAATAACTGAAGATAACGTAGCGTTTCTGGAAAAACACCCCACTAAGGCGAAAGCTTTAGCTCCTATCGTAGTCTCTATTTCAAAAAACACAAAAATCTCCTTTGTAAAAAAAATATTTTGTGCAATGGAGAAAATGAAAAAACCTCAAGAACTCATTGCTGTTTTTGAAGAGTTGGAGTTAATGTCACGAACAGAAAACTCTCATTTCTTTATTGATGCGTTATCTCTTCTAAATAAACACAATTTAAATAGTGATGAGGTAATACCCTTATTAAAAGAAACAGAACATATTATAATTATTCACAAAATACTGGAAACATTGGCAGAAAGAAATCCATCGCTGATTACCTTACCTAACCTGATTAATATTTTAAAAATAAAAAAAATCCATACCTTTCATGGGTTGTTTAAAAACCTTCCCCCGGATCAGAAATCGCTGGATAGATTATTTCAAACAAATGATACCTTGGCTCAAAGTTATTGGTGCAAAGACATCCTTATAAACTTTAAAGAAGCAGGTTGGGATCCACACCCCTTTTTAGAGACAATTCTTGGTAAGGAAATCAATGGCTTGGAATTAAAAAGAGCGATAACAAAATTAATAGAATTGAAATTAAAACCAGAGCGTTTACCCCTAATTTTGCACACTCTTGTTACCCACTCCAATGAAAGTACTATAGTAATGGATGCCGTGGAAACACTGCACAAAGAAGGCTTAGATGAACATTTTCTTAAACTGACCTTTGAAGTCCCTCAATTTTCCAATAAGGTTGCTACGGCTTTTGTGACACTTCAAAAAGAGCAGTGTTATAATGCAACCACCCAAGTATATGTTTGTTCAAATCCCGAGTACGCTGCGGACTTAGCTCAATTTTGGGTTCAATTTTCTAAAGTAGAATGCGTCAATCAAACCCCGCGAGAGACTATGTTGCAACAACCACAATGCGCTGCCTATACCGCCGAGGTGATTGAGTTTCTACGACAACATAAACATCATAGTGAAAAGAATATTATTGCTATTTGCAATGCGAAATTAACGAGCAACACGTTACTTAATATGTTAAAAATTATGAATGAAGCAAAAATTCTGGATCAAACAAGTCTTAATATGCTCTTGCCAAGATTATCTTTCATTAAAACACTGTATAGCGGTATACAGTGTTTGGCCTATGGTGAAAAATTAGATTCATTTAATTTTGATACATTAATTTCAGATCCCGTGAATGCTGTTGCCTTAGCAGAAAACTTAGGGGGAAAATCCTACCCTACAGGCAATAACTTCCTTAAAAACCGGGGAGCTCAGGATTTTATAACCATTCTTAGAAACACCCAAATATTGTGCCAAGGTCATCAAAAAGGGCTTTTTTTCCCGGAAATGTCTGCGAAACAGCAACGAGATATTAAGAAAGAGGGACATATTGAAGCACAAAAAGAAATTTTGGTAAAAATTGCTCAACATAGCGGAAACGGAGAGTTAGAGAAGGAAACAGAGCACA
This sequence comes from Legionella fallonii LLAP-10, assembly GCF_000953135.1. Lineage (NCBI taxonomy): Bacteria > Pseudomonadati > Pseudomonadota > Gammaproteobacteria > Legionellales > Legionellaceae > Legionella > Legionella fallonii. The sequence continues at coordinate 3,713,903 of NZ_LN614827.1, forward strand.
ACATTGCACAGGAGAGTTACTCATCATTTTTTAACACCTAGCTTGCCAGTTTTCTTCTGAAACTCGCCGAAGGGGATGTGGCGTGCAAGGAGAAACGATGTGCTGAACTGGAGCACCGTATTGACGGAACAATTTCACTTCACTTTCGAATTGCCGACAAAAGTCGGCATCCATAAAATAGGAATGCCGGCTTTCGCCGGCAATTCGTCTACCAATAGATCTCGTTTCAAACGCGATGGGGAGGGGACAGCGTGCAGGCTCTAAGCTCGAGAAAAATCAAAAGAGAGTATATGAGAAATGCTAGGTTGCTTTAATGCCAAGGCCAATAGGCGATCCACTCCCAAAGCAACGCCACTGCATGATGGCAATCCATGTTCTAACGCCTGTAAAAGAAACTCATCTGCGGCGACAGAAGGCAATCCTTTTTCTTCTCTAATTTGTTGATCCTGAAAAAAACGTCGGGCTTGTGCCTCTTTTTCCGTTAGCTCATGAAACCCATTAGCCAACTCTACCCCTTGAAAATAAACTTCAAAACGTTCGGCTACAGTTCCATTTAGCTTGGCCAGTGCCGCTTGTGATGGAGGAAAATTATATACCGCTACAGGAGCACTCTCTTTACCCAGAAAGGGCTCAACTACGTGGCTCATTAACAAAAACAAATATTGATCTTTATCTTGTTCGTCCGGAGATAAGACATTATCTAAATGATAATACTGCACTACTCGTTTTAATTGCTCTCTTGATGCAGTAAAAGGATCGAGATCGCAGGATTGCAGAAAGACCTCTTGATAGGTTTTTCTCATCATAGGGGCTGAATGGATTAACGTTTGCAAAAAAAGATCAACCTCATCCATCAATGTGTGGTGATCAACAGATAATTGATACCACTCCAACAAAGTAAACTCTGGGTTATGCCATCGCCCTAGCTCATCATCACGAAAAACCCGTGCTAGCTGAAAAATAGGGCCAGAACCCGCTGCTAACAAACGCTTCATATGATATTCAGGAGAGGTTTGCAAACAATAAGCTTCATTTCTGAAAAAAGCCTTAATGTTACTTAAATAGACATCCGTTACCCCATACCGTGCCATAATAGGAGTTTCTACTTCCAAATAAAGACGTTGGGTAAAAAACTGACGAATTGCTGCCAAAAATTGCGCACGTTGACGTAATAATTCTATAGATGCTGAAGGCTGCCAAGATAACTCACCGCCCATTAGAAAAGTCCCAATTCAAGTCGTGCTGCCTCAGTCATCCGATCCTGAGACCATGGAGGCTCCCACACCAATTCCACAGTACAATCACTAACACCTTCAACTTGATTTACAGATTGCTCTACAGTCCCAGGAAAAGTTTGCGCAACTGGACAACCAGGTGTCGTTAGGGTCATTTGGATAAGCACATGTCGTTCGTCATCAATAGTCACATTATAAATTAAACCTAAATCGTAAATATTGACGGGAATCTCAGGGTCAAAAACACCTTTAAGCGCATCAATGACCGCATCATTTAATTGCTCTTTAGTACGCACTAATGGTGCTGTATCTTGTACTTGTTCCTTATCCTGTTTTTTCTTAAAGCCAAACATTGAAGGTTACTCCGTTTTTACTACAGCAATATCTTTATTTAATGCCGCTTCCAAAGTATGCCATGCTAAAGTGGCGCATTTGACTCGAGCCGGGAATGCTTTAACTCCAGCAAGAACAGTCAATCTATCCATAGCGCCTAGTTGAATTTCACTATCCACAGTCAACATATGATGAACTCGGTGAAACAATTCATGGGCTTCGCCTACTGTTTTACCTTTTAAGGCATCAGTCATCAAAGAGGCCGATGCTTGCGAAATGGCACAACCACATCCAACAAAACTTAAATCAGCAATCAAACCATTTTCTATCTTGGCATAAACAGTTAATTTATCACCACAAAGGGGATTGAAACCATTAGCTTGGGTTGTCGCATCATCCATAGCATGATGATTTCGGGGATTACGATTGTGATCAATAATGATTTCCTGATAAAGCTCTCGCAACTCTGCACTCATGCGAATACCTCTTTAGCTCGTTTCAATGCGATGATGCACTGATCCACTTCTTCTCTAGTATTATAAAAAGACAATGAAATTCGAGAAGTAGCAGAAACCTCAAAAAAGTCCATCAATGGCATAGTACAGTGATGTCCACTGCGTATAGCTATGCCTTCACTATCCAGAATAGTACCTATATCATGAGCATGAATTTTGCCATGAATAAAAGAAATAACAGGTACCTTTTGTTTTGCTGTTCCTATGATATTAAAACCTTTAATCGTCTCAACTGCAGCGGTAGCGTAGTGAAGCAATTGTGCCTCATAGGCAGCAATAGCTTCTATATCTAAAGAACCTAAGAAATCTATGGCGGCTCCTAGGCCAATAGCACCAGCGATATTAGGAGTACCTGCTTCATATTTTTGTGGAAGAGGAGCATATTCAGTAGCCTCAAAAGTGACATAATTAATCATCTCACCACCACCTTGATAAGGCGACATACCATTCAAAAGCTCTTCTCTGCCCCACAAAACACCGATACCAGTAGGACCATACATCTTATGCCCTGAAAATGCATAAAAATCGCAATCCAAATCTTGTACGTCTACAGGCAAGTGTGCTACTGCTTGCGCCCCATCAAGCAATACTTTTGCACCATATTGATGTGCCATCTCTATCATTTCTTTTACGGGATTGATTGTACCCAGGGCATTAGAAACATGATTAATAGCGACAAATTTGGTGTTTTTATTTAATTTTTTAGCAAACTCATCCAATAATATTTCACCAGTCAACGAAATAGGAGCGACTTCTAACTTAGCTCCTGTTTTTTTACAAACCATCTGCCAGGGAACAATATTGGAATGATGTTCCATGTGGGTAATCAAAATTTCTTCGCCAGGTAAGATCTTAGGTGCTACGAAACTTTGAGCGACTAAATTAATGGCTTCGGTAGTGCCACGAACAAAGATACACTCTCGCGTGGTATGAGCATTAATAAAACGCTTCACTTTAGCTCGAGCCTCTTCATAATGCTCTGTAGCCCTAACACTTAGGGCATGAACACCTCGATGAACGTTCGCATTATCATGTTCATAATAATTGGCTATCGCTTGAATTACTGACTTTGGCTTTTGCGTCGTCGCAGCATTGTCAAAATAAATCAAATCATAATCATTCACTTTTTGGTTTAAGACCGGAAATTGATTACGAATCTCCTTAATCTGGAGTGATGAAAGTGTTGAAATAGATGTACTCATTTTGCTCACCCCAACTGTTGAGTTAATAACTTGCCCATCCAATCAGCTAAATTACGATGAGGAATAAGCTGTAAATTATTCTGAGCAAAAGCATGAATTAAAAATTGTGAGGCCTCTAACCGACCAATTCCCCGGGTTGCTAAATAAAATAAAGCCTCTTCATCCAATTGCCCAACCGTTGCTCCATGAGAACACACCACATCATCAGCAAAAATTTCTAATTGCGGTTTGGTATCAATTTCAGCATGGGCAGAAAGCAATAAATTTTTATTTTGTTGTTTTGCGTCGGTATGTTGCGCATCTTTAGCAACAATCACCTTGCCATTAAATACGGCTCGAGAATGACCTGTTAAAATACCTTTGTAATCCTGTTCACTAAAACAATTAGGTACCAAATGATTCACCGTTGTGTGATGATCGACATGTTGTCCTTCTGCTGGAGCATAAATTCCATTCATCAAACATCGTGCATATTCTTCTTGCAAATACATACTGATATCACTACGTACCAGTTTACCCCCCAGACTTAATGAATGACTGAACAATTGACTGTGAGCTGATTGTTTCACAGCGATATGCCCAAGGTGATAAGCTGCTTTACTCTCTCTTTGGATTTTATAATGCGTCAATTGTGCGCCAGCACCCAGATATATTTCTGTCACTGTATTGGTTAAGTAACAACTATCCTCGTCACCACAATATTCTTCAATAAAAGTGGCCTGACTCTGAGCTTCTGCAATAATTAAATGACGTAAATGAATAGCCTGATTAGCTTGATCCTGCACGTGAGTAAGGGCAATAGGTTCTTCTATGCACACTCCTTGGGGGATATACACAAACAAACCACATTGGAGCATCGCCGTATTTAAAAAGTGAAATCCATGCTCTTGCTGTAAAATCGTTGCTAAATGAGGCTTAATTAAATCAGCATGCTGCTCTAAAGCGGCAGATAAAGGAAGAAGCACAACGCCCTTGGGTAAATGCTTCACTAACTCTTGCTCGCCCGAAAGGTGTCCATTATGCATTAATAAAGAGTATTTGACTGGTAAATCAGAATGCAGTGGAGTACCTGAGCTTTTCTCCTCCAATGGAGAGGTAAAAGATCGTTTTAGCAGCGCATCAACATTGGTATATTTCCACTCTTCATTATGTCGTGTTGGAAAACCATGACTATTTAAGTCAGCTGACGCTTTAGATTGTAATTGAGCCAGCCAAGGGTAGGTTGATCTTCCCCGTTGCGCTTGCTCTTGATAAAACTCTAAAATCTCGTTCATTGCTGCTCCACTTCCTCAAGCCAGCTGTACCCTTTTTTCTCTAACTCCAGCGCCAATGATTTATCACCTGACATGATGATACGACCATTCACCAGAACATGGATGAAATCCGGCTCAATATAATCAAGTAATCGTTGATAATGAGTTACCAAAATAATCGCACGCTCTGGCGAACGCATGGCATTCACTCCATGAGAAATAATCCGCAAAGCGTCTATATCTAAGCCTGAATCAGTTTCATCTAAAATAGCTAATTTAGGATCTAAAGCAGCCATTTGTAAAATTTCATTGCGTTTTTTCTCGCCACCAGAAAAACCTTCGTTGATACTGCGATATAAAAAAGTTTCATCCATATCTAACAACTGACATTTTTCACGTATAAAGCTTAAAAACTCTATGGCATCAAGAGTATTTTTCCCCTGGCCTTTTCGTACCGCATTAACCGAGGCTTTAAGAAAATTAATATTAGTTACTCCAGGAATTTCCACTGGGTACTGAAAGGACATAAAGACACCAGCCTGAGCTCTCTCTTCGGGAGCCAAAGCCAATAAATCCTGATCCAAGTAACTGACTTGTCCTGCAGTCACTGTATAAGAAGGATGTCCAGCCAGTACTTTAGATAAAGTACTTTTCCCAGAGCCATTAGGCCCCATAATGGCATGCACTTCACCTGCTTTCACATGAAGGTTAATACCTTTTAAAATGGACTGTTCATTAATTGAAACATTTAACTCATTAATTTTTAACATATTAACCCACTGCCCCTTCTAAACTTATACCTAACAATTTAGTGGCTTCCACTGCAAATTCCATAGGTAGTTCTTTTAATACTTGCTTACAAAAGCCATTGACTATCATTGACACTGCATCTTCAGTATCAATGCCGCGTTGTTGACAATAAAACAATTGCTCTTCACTAATTTTGGAGGTAGTTGCTTCGTGCTCTACTTGAGCTGTTGGATTCTTCACCTCGATATAAGGAAAGGTGTGTGCCGAACAAAGGCTACCCATTAACATAGAATCACATTGAGTATAATTACGTGCATTAGTCGCCGTTGGAGCAATACGAACCATCCCTCTATAGGCATTGTGAGCTCGTCCCGCACTAATTCCCTTAGAAATGATGGTGGAACGTGTATTCTTACCAATGTGAATCATTTTAGTGCCAGTATCGGCTTGTTGGAAATTATTGGTTAAGGCAACTGAATAAAATTCCCCAACAGAGTCATCGCCTTGCAAAATCACGCTAGGGTATTTCCAGGTAATAGCAGAACCTGTTTCAATTTGCGTCCAAGATATTTTGGAGCGCTTACCACGACAAGCTCCTCGTTTGGTCACAAAGTTATAGATACCGCCCTTACCTTCTTTATCACCTGGATACCAATTTTGTACGGTCGAATATTTAATTTGCGCACCATCTAAGGCGACTAACTCTACAACAGCTGCATGCAATTGGTTTTCATCGCGCATTGGAGCAGTACATCCTTCCAAATAAGACACATAGCTGTCGTCATCGGCAATAATCAAAGTACGCTCAAACTGACCTGTAGAAGCTGCATTAATACGAAAATAAGTGGATAATTCCATAGGGCAACGAACTCCCTTAGGAATATAAACAAAGGAACCATCACTAAAAACAGCAGAGTTCAATGCCGCATAAAAATTATCACGGTAAGGCACTACTGAGCCTAGATATTTCATCACTAATTCAGGATGCTCGTGCACTGCTTCAGAAAGTGGGCAAAAAATAACGCCTTTTTCAGCGAGCTTTGCCTTAAAAGTGGTTGCTACAGAAACGCTATCAAAAACAGCATCAACAGCCACTCCAGCCAGCATTTCTTGCTCTCGTAAAGGAATACCTAATTTAGCATAAGTTGCTAATAACTCAGGGTCTACCTCATCCAAGCTTTTAGGAGCATCTTTTTTACTTTTAGGTGCTGAATAATAAGAAATCGATTGATAATCAATAGGTGAATAATGCACGCTAGACCATTCAGGATGTGACATAGTCAGCCAATGTCTGAATGCCTTTAAACGCCATTCCAATAAAAACTCAGGCTCTTTTTTAATAGCTGATAAACGACGAATAACGTCTTCATCTAATCCAGGTAAAAACGTTTCCACTTCAATGTCGGTTACAAACCCGTGTTGGTATTCTCTATCGAGCAGAGAATTAATTTGCTCACTGCTTTTAGCCACGATTTACTCCACTTGCTAACTGCCGGACGCGCTCAAGATCACGCGTCTGAAGAGTTGGTTTTGCCAATGCATCCAAACTCACACTATCCAGCGCGGTTTCTATTGCATGACTTATCAATCGCCAATTACCTTGTATAGTGCATACTCGTTGCAAAGAACAATCATTAGGTTGCAAACTACACTCAGTAAAACCGCGATGTTCCTCCAAGGCATAAATAATTTGAGATACTGATATTTCAGTAGCAGGCCTTTGTAATCTATACCCTCCCGTTACACCTCGTACCGAAGATAATAAACCTGCAGCGGTTAAACGCTTCAATATTTTACTTACCGTAGGCACAGCTAAATGGGTATGTAATGCGATATCACGAGCATTACATAACTCTTGCGCATGTTTGGCAAGATGCACCATAACAACTGTTCCATAATCGGCCAATTTGCTGATGCGCAGCATAACACCCCCACACCAAATAATCTAGTACCAAATAAGTCTTAATTAACGTCAGATCGACATAAAAGTATGGAAATGCTTTTATGTCGCTAAACGAACGTCATCCTCGAAAATTATCGTAAGACAGCGATGATACGAAATGCCAACAACCCCTAAAACTTAATTATTAAAAAGTTAATCCCTATAGTATAAATATAGTACTAAATTGGTTCTATATCTGGCAAAAAGTGAATGATACCTTATTGCAAAGTAACTATGCAATTAAAATATCCTTCTTAAACGAGATTTAGGAGAGCGATATCTTTTCCTTTTTTTTGCTAACGTAGCTTAAATAAACTCAGTTTTGACACGTCATTAACTTGGCGATGCCATGTTATTCAAACCTCATTGATAAAGAATCATAAATAATGTAAAATGCTTTTTTTTTGTTCAAGTTGCGGGGTTTTAGTATGTTTGGATGGTTAGCCACCACCTTGGTGGATGCTGGTTGGGTAAAAACTGGATTAGCTTTTCGCTGGCTCATAGGAACTGAAAATCTGATGTATGCTCTAACTAATGAAACAGATCTTCAAACTATAAAAAGACGCTATCAATTAATTGAGGATAGCGGATTTTTTAGTGGCGAGCAGGAATTAAGTCGTAAGCAAGCTTTTCTTAAATCCTTATTTACCTACGATGCTTATGAAACTGATGCTTATAGTAAGGCTCTAAGCCGTTTTTACTCGTGGAATGGCGGTAATATAAACCCACTTAGAGAGCTTTTGGATTTTATTAAAGCGCTCTTCTTTCAAGGCCCTTATGCTCAAGAGCTAAAACAAACCTTTATTGAGGCAACCTTCATCTCCAATAATGGTGAACATAATTCCTTAGCACATACCGCATGGCCTCAAACAAAATCAACTAAAGCTGAAGAAAATCCCTTAGCTCTTTTATTAAATACCCTAGATGAAGCAGGCTGTTTTACAGGGCCAAAGACTGCTGAAAATCAACATCGATTCGTAACCGCTTTAGCGGCACAAAATCACGATGGCGAAAATGCCTTATCTCAGTCACTACAACACATTAATTTTGGTAGTAGTTTAAGTTCATTAGCGGAAAAAGTACCTAATTTTCAGCTTCTTATAGAAAGAGTACAAACACATTGTCTTGGTCAGGGTGAAGATGTCCAAAAAAACAAAGAGATATTCATTAATGGACTCCTCCACAAAGGCAGACTCCGCCGGACATTAGAACACGCAATGTTTATTCCTGAAGTAGTTGCTTTTATTTTCAAATTTATAGAGCAAGCAGGTTATTTTTCGCAAGAGGAAAATAAACAAGCTCTCTTCGATAGACTAGTGGACTTTGATCTACTTAATCGCAGTGTGCTGTATCATGCTTCGCGCAATAAAGAATCTTTAAAATTAGTAAGTGATCAACTCAAAAGCCTGGGGTGTTTGAACGGCTCCACGGGAGCAGCAAATAAAGAGAAACTGATAAAGGCCATTATTAGTCCAAATAATGATGGTCAAAGTGCTCTATCTGAAGCAAAGGATCAAGAAGTTACAAAGTTGCAACTAGAACTATTAGAAGAAGCGGATTGTTTCAAAAATGATGACTTCACACAACAATTTATTAATGCAGTCTTTGTCAAAGATAGATATGGTTCTAATTGCTTGTACCATTTATCTTCCCGTAAGGAGCATGAATTAGTAGCTAAACTTAAAGCCATTAAATTCTTGGAGGGTCCTAATGCGAAGGCCAATCAAGCCAATTTTATCGCAGCGGTATTATCTAAGAATACTCTAAATGGTGAATCAGCGCTTTTTGCAAATTGTCATCATGAGAGCTTTAATTTCTTGATGGAGCATTTAACTTTAGCGGGTTGTTTTTCAGGCCCCGATAAAGCAAAATACCAACAACAATTTATTGATGCGATTTTTGCTGCAAATACATATGGCAGCACGATTATGTCTCGAATTTACCGTCCAGAAACCATAATATTGTTATTGCAAAAACTAGCTGAAGCGGGTTGTTTTACTTCCGCAACTAACAAAAATGCATTTATTGATGCTATTAAGAGCGATGATAATAGACTCGTCTTTAACTGCATGAATAGTTTAAAGGCATACCTTGCGTTGAGAAAACACCTTAAAGAGGCAGGTTTTAGTGCTCAGGAGCTAAAAAATTTATTAAATCAACCGGTTACTGATGAATATGGATTGAAAAAGAATACAACTCCTTATATGTCCGCACTGGAAAACGGTGATGGAGTACTGATCGAGCTGCTCAAAAAAGATGGGGCGGAGCTTACTGAAGAACAGAGCAAGGTGATAGCACAACAGCAAAAACAAATAGCCAAATGGAAACAAGAAAAGCCTGAATTTAATAGAGAAAAAGTCACTAAACGATTAAAAGCCTTCCAAACAGAACAGGAAGAACCTAAAAATCCTGCTAAAAAAAGCCTAAGATTAAGGCCAAGATTAGAACGTAGAGCCTCATTTTCTGAAATAAGTTCAGGGATAACACTTTTTGACAAGGCTAATAAAGAAATCGCTCAGGCTCAAGACGATAGTGTCTTAACCAAAAAGTCTTCTTTTAGCTAGTCGCAATTGGGCCTTAAAAATTTAGAGAGTAGGTTGGTCCATTGCCCTGCCTACTTTTTATCGCAACTCTTTAGGTATTTTACTTAAAAAATCCTGATCAAAATAAGTTCCAAGAGACATAACTACCCACTGGCCATCTTCATCTTTATGTAAATAAACTGTCGCAGCGTCTGTACTGTGATCTTTAGGGGTAACCTGAGCAGAAGAGAAAGAGCCGACACAACGAATGCTATCCGTAATGATATTATCCGAAGACACTGCTGTTTTATTTTTTACATAATTGTAAACTGATTGGGTAATCGCCTGATCATCAAGTGATGAACATGCATTTTTTCCAAAAGCAACCGTGCATCCCATTGCTAAAATAATAACTAAAAAAGACCGAGCCATAACTTCCTCCTGAAATGAATCATCTTTAACATCTTAGCACTCTAGTCAAATAATAGCTTCCTTCTAAACTCGCGTGCGATGCAACACAGAGTGTGAAAGCGACATGCAAACGAGAAAATCACATGAGGATTAGCACACCGTGCCGACAAAGCAAGTCTTTGAGCTTGTTGCATGGAGTAACGTGACAAATTGCATTCTATTAACTTGAATCCTTACATACATCAAAGAACAAATATATATCACAAACGTTATTTAGGATACAATTTGCGATTATTTTTCATCACGCCCTTCTCTCATCCATTTCAAATCAACTGAAGATATCTATGAGTTTATTAAGGATTTAGAACAATCAGGCGCAATTAAATTAGGAGAGAGCGGTCTTCTAGAAATACCGGGAAAAGCTAATCCTCTCTTAAAAGCCAATAACGGCGAACTTTATCTTTTAAGTGACGTAAGGCAATATCTTATTCTGTACTATTTGTAGCCTGCGAAGGCTATCCCACTAATGCAAGTTAAAATCCAGATTAAACGGCACATTTATTTCCCCAAAATATTGTGAATACGTAATCTAAATGCATCCAATAATAGACACTTCATTTTCTACCGTACATCAAATGAGCCTCCAGTTCCACGCAATTATTGAGCAAACATCTGAATACGAAAAAGGCTTTGTTATAAAAATAATCAGCTTGCAAAATGTTATGGTTTTAATGAGTCAGTGCATTGGAGTCAGTTAACATTACGCCAATAATAGATCAGTAATAACTCGGTATGATATAATTTTTCACACGATTCTTGCCGCAAGCATAAATTTTAACCACAAAGGAGAGTATCAATGCAATCTCGTTTTGAATTTAAACATTGGCTTGATAAACACAAAGTTTCGTACATTGCTCATGCTATTTGGGGAGATAATGTTGAGAAAGTGCTTCGTTCTGGTAAAATCTTAGCGGCCGAGGAGGTGCTGAGGAAATATCAAAAAGTTTCTTATGAGCAATCCAGTGTTTATGGCGGTAGGGCCTTGTTGAATATTGATACCATTACAGATTTTATACGTGACAATTTTTCTCCTGAACAGCTCACACATGGAATAGTGAAATCAGATAATATTACTGTTGAGGATGCAGTAAAGTTTAATTTGATATCAGTTGATGAGGGTAATCGGCTTAGAGATAAAGAAATGGACTATGCAAAATTTTCAAAGAAAGACTTTGCTGTCATGTCAAGTAAACAAAAAAAAATATCTGAAATTATTTTGAAAAATGGTAAAAATTACTCAGTAATTATTGACGAAGGGTTTTCACTTTACAATGGCGGACGCTATGTTTGTAAAATACAGGGTATAGATTCTTACAAAATAGCAAATTCATTAGCCGGAAGTTCACTCATTAACCAACTAAAGAAACGGTTCAGCACTGTTCCTAATTTCGCCTTACAAATAGCAATAGATTGCGCACGCCAAGAATCAGTCAATAAAATATTAGCAGATGCTTGGGATTATTATAGCTCTTTCAATATAGGGATTATAGGTAAAAAATCGCTAGATGAGTACCTGTTTGATCTTCGCAGCAACATTATTCAAATAAGTAAGCTAAACGCTGAGATTCGTGCAGGCTATAATTCTATCTATTGGACTTATGGTGATGTAGTTGTATTAAAAGGTAATCCCAACAATATACTTAGTATCAGTTCTCTGACGTTAAACGAAACGTGGGATATAAAAAAAGGGGAGGTATACACTTTAAAACCTTATGAGAATAAGGGTGAATATTTATCTTTAGAGCTAAATCAAGAAGACACTATTATAATAGGACCTCAAAATATTTTATCGCAATACTATGATACAGCTGTTGAACAAGGTATTCGTATGATTAGTATTGAAAGTATGACCGCAGAAGAGCTTAATTTTTTTAAGGTACCCCCCAAATTATATCCAGAAAAAGCTTTAGGTATAGAGGTACCAACAACGGTAATAGATAAAGACCTCTTCACAACTAATGCTAATCATACTGACCTGATTCACTCGCTAGAATCTGATCTCAACGCAGTTGATGAGATTGAGGCTCAATTGAACAGGCCAATCATCCAGAGGCCAGAAACGTTACAAACAGCAGCCTCTGTCAGTACTGTCGGCATGTTCAAACCCAAAGTTATTGATATTGATCTGACTGATAGCGCTGAAAAACTAGCGTCGAATACCCCTTAGTCAACTTAGCTTAGGTCGGGCTAAAAATAGCCCGACAAGCTACTCTTACCAAAACTTCCATTTTAGAAATCACCTGCAAATACTGAATCTCGCGAGCAAAAAAAGTATAATTATCTTATGATTTCTTGATTAGCACTCAAAAATAGATAATTTTCTTTTGATATGTATTAATTTAAAACTACACCTATCATCTTGCTAAAGAATGCAAAACACATAAGAATAAGAAACAAAATGATTAATCTATAGGAGTTAGGATGCTCTACGATGACGAGCTTGATGAGCTCATGAAATCTGTGGCTGAAAAAAGCTTACAGCTTATTGCCGATTTAAAAGAAAAACCAACGCAAATCCCCACACTAGTTAAAGAGTTTATTAATCTTACTGAACATTTTCAAAATTTAATTACTGTTATTCTGAAAAATCCGGAAAAAGTAATCGCTATGCAGGTTGCTTACTGGGAAGACGCGGTGACACTCGCTCAGTCGCTCTTTAATTCCTGGCTAGAGGGCAAGCCTATGCCTATTAATGACTCACGTTTTAGTGGTGACGATTGGCTGCATAATCCTTTTTTTAACTTGTTAAGTCAGCAGTATATTTTAGCAAGTGAACACTTTAGTTCCTTATTAGAAAATATGGAGTACAGTGATAAAAATTCTGCAAAACGCCTACAGTTTTTTACTAAACAATATTTAGATGCCTTATCACCAGCTAATTTCTTTCACACCAACCCTCAAGTTATGGCAGAAACGCTGGAAAGCAGAGGGAAAAATTTATTACAAGGATTGCATAATTTACTCTCCGATCTGGAAGTAGGATCCTCGCGACTGATGATCAAAATGTCCGACTCTACTGCTTATAAAGTGGGAGAAAATATTGCTGTCACCCCCGGAAAAGTGGTTTTTCGCAATGCCATGATGGAGTTAATTCAATACACACCACAAACAAAAACAGTAAAATCAGTTCCTTTACTAATGATCCCGCCATGGATAAATAAATATTATATTTTAGATTTAAGCCCACACAACTCATTAATTCGTTGGCTAGTTGCTCAGGGCATTACCGTTTTTATTATTTCATGGGTTAATCCTGATGCCAGTTTTGCGAAGAAAAGCCTATTTGATTATTTACAAGAAGGTCCTAGAACTGCGATTGCCACCATACAAAAACAAATGAATGTAAAACAAGTCAATACTTTGGGCTTTTGTATCGGAGGAACCTTACTGACCATATTATTGGCTTATAATAAAGCTCATAAAGATCAATCTATTCGTAGTGCTACTTTTCTAGCAGCTATGATTGATTTTAGTGATCCTGGTGATATTGCTGTGTTCATTGACGAACAGCAGATTAAATCGCTGGAAGAGGAAATGGAGGCTAAGGGTTATCTCGCCGGGAAATTTATGGCCTCGAGCTTCAACTCCTTAAGAGCAAACGATTTAATTTGGTCTTTTTTCATCAAAAATTATTTGCGTGGCAAAAACCCTGTTCCTTTTGACATCTTATTTTGGAATGCTGACTCAACCAATATGCCAGCCACCATGCATTCACAATACTTACGTTGGATGTACTTGAATAATGACTTGGTGAAGCCAGGAAAAATTCGCCTCAATAATACGCCTATCAATGTTACGCATATTGATACCCCCACCTTTTTTCTCTCCACTGAAAAAGATCATATTGCTCCATGGAAAACCACCTATACAGGCTTTCAATTAATGAAAGGCCCCAAACGTTTTGTTCTAGGCGGTTCCGGACATATTGCAGGGATAATCAACTCTCCTAGTGTCACTAAATATGGTCATAGAACGAATTCTAATGCCCCCGCTAGCGCAGAAGAATGGTTTGAGCACTCAACTGTCCATGCAGGTTCTTGGTGGCCCGAATGGTTAAAATGGCTGAAAACGCATTCAGGAAAATCAATTCCTGCACCAGACTTTAGTCAACTCCCCTTCCCCTCGTTAATGGATGCCCCCGGTGGTTATGTGCTGAAACATAGTGATGCAGTACCTAAGGAGCCATTAAAAAAATAGAGACAGGCTTAATCGTCGTTATGAGTGTAGCGAAACAATCCGAGGGCACGGAATACTGAATTTTGTTATACATTTAAAGCAGCCATAAACGACGAAGCTCGATGTTGACTTGGCGCTTATGCTGCTTGTTCCTCATTAGACCTCTTCGAAAACTCGCTGAGGCAGACAAATTGCTTCGTCGCTCCGGTGCTCGAACGCTCATGTACTTGCCACCCCCGCTTCTGCGCGCTGCCTCTCCGCACATTTCATCCCCCTCAGCGAGTTTCCGAAGAGATCCATTTACAACTCTTCAGCAATTTGCCGTTCTTCCAGCAATAATTTATCCAACATAACATAATCAATTTTTCCTGAGGATAAAACGGGAATAGTACTTCCAGAATAGATAAGGTGAGGAATGAATAATTCAGAATATCCCTCTTCCTTTATTTTCTTAATAAAGGAAGCCTTATCTGCATGAGCGGCTTCACTAAATAATAAGATCTGCTCTCCCCCTTTAGCAGAAGATTTACCGATCACAGCCGCATGCAAAATTTCAGGCCAAACAGATGCAGCAATACCCTCAACTACAGAAAGGGAAACCATCTCTCCAGCAATCTTAGCGAAGCGTTTGGCACGGCCTGCGATGGTAATAAAACCATCCGTAGTCATTGTGACTATATCTCCAGTATCATGCCATCCGCCACAAGGGGCATTAATAATCCAAGGGGCATCAGGATTCAAATACCCTAGCATAATATTAGGCCCATGCAATACTAAACGCCCCCCCTCGGCTATTCCTTCGACAGGATCAATGCGGCTCGCTATGGTAGGCAGAACCATTCCTACAGTTCCTGGTATGGACGCTAAAGGGCAATTAAGAGAAATTACCGGAGATGCTTCTGTCGCGCCGTACCCTTCATAAATGGAAACCCCAAACATCTCACGCCAATACTTTAACGTTTCAGGCTTAACCTTTTCCGCCCCCGCAAAAATATAACGTATTTTACTAAAATCATGTTTCTCCGCGGCACGAGCATACCCCATTAAAAAAGTATCCGTACCAAACATAATCGTTGCACCTGATTTCCTAACGCAACCAGGAATGATTTTATAATGCAAAGGAGAGGGATAAAAAAAGCATTTAGTCCCTGTTATTAAAGGAATAATACTTCCCGCTGTCAAACCGAAAGTATGAAATATAGGTAAGCAATTAAAAAATACATCTTTGGCAGTAAAATCGACCCTAGAGATCATTTGATGACAGTTAGCTAATAGATTGATATGGCTTAATGCCACCCCTTTAGGAGTTCCTTCTGAACCCGAAGTAAATAAAATAAGGGCAACTTGTTCAGGGGAGCTCTTTTTGCCGAGACATTTATAAGTTAAGTGCGGAAACATCGCCTTGATGAGTCCAGAGCATCGATGCCTGAGATGGATGGAGTTTTTTAAATCCTCTAAAAAAACGATCTTTAGTCCTGCTGATTGCAATTCATCGATCAAACTTTCTAATTGAGCTATAGCAATAAATTGTCTGGAGGTATAAATAATTTTTATTCCTGCAACGGAACATGCGGAGAATAAGTTATGGAATCCCGTACTAAAATTCAGCATGGCGGGGATACGCTTATAAGCCTGTAAAGCAAAAAAAGTGACCATCCCAGCTATAGAGGTCGGCATCATCACCCCTACATATTCCCCTTGCTTTGTTTGATTTTTAATTTGCCTTCCTAAAACAAAACAGCGAATAAGAAATTGTCTGTACGTCAACAAAGTGGGATTAGCATCTTCAATTGTTGCCCGATGCGCAATTCCCTTACGTACTCCCTGCAATAATGCCGTAAATAATGTTTGTGGCTGGAACCCTGTGACAAAGGCCAAATCACTAATCAACCGAAAAAGGCGCATACTGGCGATGTGAGGTTGCACTGCGTCATGATCTGGTACTATAAATAACTCAGAGGAGAGCGAGCGAGCAATAATCTGCGGGAATAATTTATCCCTTTTAGAACCTTTAAGATGAATAGAGATCACCTCTGTCTGTAATTTCTGCAAGAGCAAACTAAATCGCTCATAGAATCTGAGGTCATATTCTAAGAAACCCGGTATATCTTGCAGAAAAATAACACAAGGCCTTCCCGTCTTTATTGCTTTGATTATGCTTCGTGTCGATAAAACTGTAGTTGGATCAATAGCAATAATATCCGTAAAACGACGTAATAGTCTGCCCCATAATGTGTCACATAATTGCAAAGGTAAAACAAAAGTGAGTTGTCCAGGTAAACAACAAGCTAACAGCAATACATCCCGTATCGAAGTTCTGTGGGTAATAATTAAAGAGTTAAACGCCGAGCGACGATAATTTGAAATGTCTACGTTGTAGCACAGCGACAGTAAAGTACTCATCCATTTTTTGACCCATTTCCCCTGTTTTTCGTTCCCACCCAGATAGTCCATTTTTTTATTCACTAAAAGAAATTGATATCGGTTATACCCAATCAAGTATTGTTTTGCAAGATGACTTGCGACTCATCACGAGCTGTAATAAAGTGTACATCATGACTGATAGACGAAATTACTATATAAAAACAATCTGTTTTATTTTAGCCTTAGTTGTATTCATTTTTGGCGCATGGGCTTTTCACAAACACTATCCTGAGATCATTGATTGGATCAATGATCTCGGATGGCTTGCGCCCGTTCTTTTTTTAATTCTATACAGTTTGGCCAGTTTAATGTTTTTGCCTACCATGATACTCACTCTAGCAGGAGGCGCTATTTTTGGCCCGGTTATGGGAACCCTTCTCAATTTGATTGGTGCAACATTTGGTGCAGCCTTTTCTTTTTTAATAACCAGACATCTAGTTTATGACTGGTTTACAAAAAAACGAGGAGAAAGGCTTAACAAGTTAATTGCAGGAGTCGATGAAAAAGGTTGGATGTTCGTCGCTCTCCTACGATTATTTCCCATTGTTCCTTTCAATATAGTCAACTATGGCCTGGGAATAACAGGAATAAGATTCCGACTTTACATCATTACTACATTTATTTTTCTTATACCGGCTGAAATTATTTATACTTATTTTGGCTATGCAGGAATAGATGCCTTATCCAATCCTGGACATTTTTATAGAAATGGGGGCGTTATCCTCTCCGGACTCGCTATTTTGTTTCTTTTCCTGATGAAGTTTTTAAAAAGGAAAAACTAGAAAATAACGCTTACAATCCTTGTTCTTGGGCAAGCAAGGCAACCAGTTCTTCCAACAAAGGATGACTTAAATCAAAAACAACATCATCTAACGAATGGACAAATCGAATACCTTGTAAACTATTGGTAATAAAAACGGCATCCGCATTCTTTGTCATTTCCTTAGTTAAAGAATGCTCCGTACAAGAAATACTCTCTTGTGCCGCTATTGTTAACAAACGGGCACGAGTAATACCCGGTAATACCCCATCATCTAATGGAGGGGTCAAAAGGCTGTTATTTTTAATTAAAAAAAGGTTAGCACAAGTAGTTTCAGTTGCATGATGCGCGGTATTATAAAATAAGGCATCATCAGCACCTGCTACAAGAGCTTGCCGTCTAGCAATAATCGCTTCCAAATAATTGACAGACTTTAATCTATAAATAGGGCTAGAAGCGTCTCTTAGCCAAGAAACGCTGGATAAGCGCACTGGGTGTTTATGCAGCGTATAATTGAATGTTTGAAACATTAGCTGACTGACTTGACCTTGTTCAGCAAGACCTCGAGGAGCAGATCCCCCGCTTAATATGGCTTTAATTCCGCCGTGATACAAATTATCTCGTTTAATTTGAGCAATCAAATGCTCCTGCCAATCATCTAATGAAAGATCAAAAGGGATACCTAGCTTCTGGGCAGAATCACTAAGCCGTTGCCAATGCAACTCTGCGAAACAAGGCCTAGAACTATCTACTCTAAGGGTCTCAAATAAGCCCTCCCCCAGAAAAATGCGATCATCAATAGCAAATGCCGGACTGATATCACCTTTGTCTACTAACACTCTCGTGTGCATAATATGCCCATTTTAATCATCTAAGAAATCGTCAAGTTCTTCTCGTAGACGTTTTTCTTCTAACATATTTTCTAACCTTCTACGTGCGTCTAGACTAGCACTAGGCGTCTCCGTAATTTCGGTATCTATTTCAACATCATCAAAGTCATCAACAACTTCAATTACTTCTTCTTCATCTTCTTCAAATAATTCGCTCATATCATTCTCTCAGAGAGTTAACACCTATTCGTTAAGTCAAGTATGATCAGGAATCATATACCAGGACGGCTATATACCGTATTTTTTTTTCTTTTCCTAGTATTTTTTTATTTTTTTTAATATAGATGTACTGAGACTGTGAACGTTACTACTTGAACTTTAATTATAAACCCCTAATAATCTAGGGAGAAAATAAAAGAACAGAAACCACATGGCTGATCAATACAAAATAGCAGTTAGAAATACCATTAAAGGGGTACGCTCTAAAATTTCTTCGACTTATAGAGCTACAGCTTCTAGCCAGATTTGTACGCGTATTAAGACTTTAGAACAATACAGGCGAGCAAAAAATATAGCGCTGTATTTTTCCGTCAATGGAGAAATTGATTTATATACTTTATGGAAAAGCGCTCCCTTGCATGGCAAATTTTGCTATTTTCCTGTCCTAAAGGATGAGTCCTCACTTTCTTTTTTGCCAGCAACTCCTGCTACACCGTTTAAAAACAATAAGTATGGAATTCCCGAGCCTGATGTAAGTTTGGATATGGCAATACCAGTTGAAGAACTCGATCTAATTATCCTGCCCTTAGTTGCCTTTGATATGCGATGTATACGTATTGGGATGGGATCCGGTTATTATGATAAAGCATTAGAAAATAAAAAACCTAAACACCTATTTGGAGTAGCCTACCAATTCCAACTAGTTGACTTTATCGAACCTCAACCCTGGGATATACCTCTTGATGCAGTTATCACGCAAAAAGCCATATATTGGCGCACCCCTCCGGCATAAAGCGAGCCGCTTAATTTATATGGCGTCTGTTCCTACTTCCCCTGTACGGACACGCACTACTTGTTCTAAATTGTAAACAAAAATTTTGCCATCGCCAATTTTACCGGTATAGGCTGATTTGCAAATTGCTTCAATTGCTGCATCAACCATGTCAACTGGTAAGGCTAATTCTATTTTAATCTTAGGAAGGAAATCGACCACATATTCTGCTCCTCTGTACAATTCTGTATGCCCTTTTTGGCGACCAAAACCACGGGTTTCGGAAATAGTAATTCCTGGTACGCCAATTTCCATTAATGCTTCGTGAACATCATCAAGCTTAAACGGTTTAATAATTGCAGTAATCATTTTCATATCAGCTCCTGAGGTAATGTTTTTTGCCAAAAGACAAAAAACATGCGAAAGAATATACTAAATTAGGGCGCACACGCGAATGCAACTTAGCATTTTATAATATTTTCTGATAGAGAATATCAGTCAATAACGCACCGCTTTCATAAAACTCTTCTAATTTAGTCGAACTAGTCGCTTCAAAGCCCAGTGCCTCATAAAATTTTCGCGCTTGAATATTTCCTTCCAATACCCAAAGAACGACCTTTTTATACCCTTGACTTTCTAGTTCAGAAATTGCAATCCGACATAACTGGGCACCAAATCCCTTACGCCAGTATTCTGGATGTATGTAAATAGCACTGATCTCTCCGGTCACACTATCTGCATTATTGTCACGAAAAGCACAAATACTAACGAAACCAACCATCTGATTATCAATTTCAAATACTAAAACATTCACTCCTTGTTTGATGAGATCAAACCACTGTTGAGTGCGCTCTTTTAAAGATAAATTCATTAGTATAGATTCTGGAATAAACTCTTTATACATTTCTTGCCAAGAACGCAAATGAACTAACGCGATAGCCTCTGCATCGTGCAAGGTAGCTATCCTAATATTAGATGTTAGATTTTTGATCATAATAAAAACTTAAAATATTGTTATTGGTATTTAAAATTAATTAACTCTAATTTACATTAGAGCACTTTCCCACTGTATCTTCTCCTAGTTGTCGTATTGCAACATACTATACTCAGGATAAAATTCTAAGAATTAAATATGTCTTATATTAAACTGTCGGACCATGGTAACACAGCTTTTGAACGCCTCATGGGACATGCTCCTCGTATTTTAAAGTACTGGGAGCAACTTGAAAATGAATTCTTTAAAAGTAAACACTTTAATAGCGATTTTTTAGAGCAATTGCGCCGTGCTTTAGCCTTTAATAATTTATGTCATTATTGTATGACAAAGGCCGGCCCGCCTGATGAGCAACCGGATTCGATTCGCTTAAATGAGGCATTACGCTTAGCTAATCTCTTTGCAATAAATCACCATAATATTAACCAAACAGAAATCGAGAGAATGAAACAATATTTTTCTGAAGAAGAAATAATTGAACTAATTGCATTTTTTAGCTTTATCTCTGCATCACAAAAATTTGGTGCGAGCTTAGGTTTGCAAGCAGCCAGTGAATATGCTCCTAAGGACGCACGGTAAGAGCGACAGAACCTACGCATGAAAATTAAAATCGGATTACACAGTAACAATCGGCGCAAAAGTTTTTTTCGTGCGTAAGCCCTGGTAAAAGTTCTTGAAGGTATAGTTCTCATTAGACAGTTTTGTTAGACTGTCGACAACAACTAGCATGGAGTTACTATGTTTGACCCAAAACAATTTGATGACTTAGCAAAAAAACTTTTTTCAACGCTACCGACTAGCTTACAGAATCTCGAAAAAGATATTGAACACAAATTTAAAGAAGTCCTCCAATCAGCTTTCGCACGCATGGATTTAGTGACTCGTGAAGAATTTGATGTACAGTGTAAAGTTTTAGCACGCACCCGAGAAAAACTGGAACAACTGCAGCAACAAATTGATGAATTAGTGAGCCATCAAGAAAAAGATAAGGATTAAAAATAATAGACATTTAGAGCTCTTAATCAAGCCATAGGAATAATTGATAAAGAGCCTAACATTTTTATGATTTCTTCATCATTTCATCTCTATTAAACCTGCGCCTTGTAATTAAATAAGCCTTACAAAAACAGCGTTAATCCTGTTTTGCATCAAGGCTGGGTTAGGTGAATATCGATGTAAGAATATCTGATTTTTAGTCACCATTTGGAAGTAATGGTCGACCAATCAAGCCAACAATACAGGAAGAATAACAATGAATCTCGCATTCACTAAAACGCGTAGTGCCATAGGTATTATGGCCCAATCCGTATCAGTAGAAGTCCATTTATCTAATGGTTTACCGGGTTTTGCTATAGTCGGACTTGCTGAAACTGCTGTCAAAGAAAGCAAAGACAGAGTTCGCAGCGCTATTATCAACAGCAACTTTGAATTCCCTTGCCGCAAAATTACCGTTAATTTAGGGCCCGCCGATTTACCTAAGACAGGCAGTGGTTTTGATCTACCGATAGCCTTGGGTATTCTTGCTGCCTCAGGTCAAATTCCCCATAAAAATTTAATAGGTCATGAATTCATAGGAGAACTTGCTTTAAGTGGCGAACTAAGAGCTGTTTCTGCAATTATCCCCGTAGTTCTTGCTGCCCATAGGGATAAACAACTATTAATTATTGCTCATGCCAACGCCGATGAAGCTTCATTAACGGGCTCTCCAGAGGTGTATGTCGCCAACAATTTAAGGGAGGTTTGCGCTTATCTTAGCAAAGATGCTACTTTATCTGGCTTGCCTCCTAGACCCACTATCCATTCAACCCATCAGGAATTAGATTGGTCTGATATCAAAGGACAGTTCCATGCCAAAAACGCGATGGAAATCGCTGCCTGCGGTGGACATAGCATTTTATTAAGTGGCGCTCCAGGAAGTGGTAAGACCATGCTGGCAAAACGTTTTGCTACCTTATTACCAGAACTCACCGAAACTCAAGCTTTAGAATGTGCTGCAATTAACTCCATCCGCGGTAAGTCACCTGATTTTTCTCAATGGCGATCCCCCCCTTTTCGCGCACCGCATCACACAGCCTCACCTATGTCTTTAGTTGGGGGGGGAAATCCTCCTAAGCCCGGAGAAATTTCATTGGCTCATCACGGCGTTTTATTTCTCGATGAATTACCTGAATTTAATCGAAACGTACTTGAAACGCTTAGAGAACCACTAGAATCAGGGCATATTTGTATTTCTAGAGCTGCTGCACAAATAGAGTTCCCAGCACAATTTCAATTACTCGCAGCCATGAATCCATGCCCTTGTGGGCAATGGGGCAATTCACAGGCAAACTGTCTGTGCTCCCCTGAACGTATTAGTCGCTACCTGAGCAAATTGTCTGCCCCGCTACTCGATAGAATTGATATGCATATTACTGTTCACGCCTTATCTCAACAAGAACTAGTAAAACCTAATAGCAACCCAGACAAACAAAGTCTTATTATCCGCGAAAAAGTAATCACCATCAGAAAAATACAAACCGATAGGCAACATTGTCTTAATGCTAACTTAAGTGCCAAAGCTTGTGAGTTAGTAAGTAAACTAGGCGATGCAGAACAAAATTTTCTAAGCCAAGCGATGAACCAACTTAAATTATCTGCTCGTGGCTACCATCGCTTACTCAAAGTAGCTAGAACTATAGCGGATATGAATCACAATCCAATAGTAAGTTTAAAACATTTACAACAAGCACTATCGTTTAAACAACCATTACAGTTACCCAAATAAAACGGAGCACAAAACAATAGTGCTCCTCCTAAAGTCAAGCACTGTATCAATAGCACATTCTCCCACAATAGATTAGCAACGTAAGAAAACGCCAATAATTGCAAATTTAGTGGGCAGAATGGTTTACTACATTCATGAGCGCTTATGATACAATCCGTAAATTATGTGAGCCTTAACCCTTTTTACAAATGTCAGGTATAAATTAATTATGTTCTATGTAAACGAAAAAGATTTTGTTATTCAAAAGGTTCCTGGCGGTAAGATAAAGAAAAATAAACAGCAAGGTTTTGTTATCTCTTATCTTAAAGAAGATGGTAAATTAGCTTTTATTGATAATACGAGAAAAAGAGAGCCGCAATCAGCGCAAAAGGAAGGCACCTGCTGGTATTATGCCGCAGCGCATCAGCGCTATGGCAAATTTTATATGGGGACAGAACGTAGTAAAGAAATAATTATTTCCAACTATCGTAAAAAATGTACTGAAATGACCAGAATACACGCGTTTGAAAATTGGTTTTTGACTCAATTTGAGGACTATATATCACAGCACTTACTCTTCGACTTAACAGAAAAAGAAGTGGCTCAAATGATGTTGCAGCAAGGGGGTATTAAAGAAGAAGGAGCGTATTATCTTACGACAGCTTTTATTCATTACCCACAGGAATGCACATTTCGTACTTTTATTGAAGCGGAACAGGCCAAAACAATAATTAAAGAAGTAAAGATGACTAGCGGGCAATTGCAGTACGATATTGAAAGCGAGCTGGCAACCTTATTAGCCCAAGATAAAATCACTAAAGAAGTTTTAGATCTCGACTCCCTCGCTAATTACTATGATTTCTTGATGATTCACCATATTTGGAAACTACAAGGATATACCCAAGCCCACTGGCATCCCAATATGGGGATTCAGTCGTTGATTGATGAGTTGCGCCATTATTCCTGTTTAGTTGAGATTGATGTTAATAATGTTCTAATTGGTACCGGTAAGCCAAGATATTGTTGGTTCTCCATTAATGACCCGGGGTATCAGATTTATGAGGTAGCTAAAAACGACTCAGAAGAAGACGAAGAGGAAAGCGATACTCACATTATAAGGCTCATTGGAGCTGATTTGAAGCATGTTTATTTTATTGATCCCAATGATGCGAGTATGCCTCATGAACCGCGTACGATTCATCAAATTCCTTATCCATTTTTTTGTGACATTTTATTAAATGGTCGCGGTACACCTGTATATCAGTGTTCAGATAAAGCTGCTTTACCATTTTTGATACATCATATTCAACTTGAAAAGACACCATCTTATTCGCCAACATCAATAAGAAAAAGAAAAAATAGCGAACCAGGTTTGATGAGCAAGACGCCATACAATAGCGCAGTGACTGAACCACCACAAACAGCGGAGGTGAGAACATCCACTGTTGTCTTTGCAAATCAAAGCGATAGTGCTTATAGTCCAACTATATTTCATAGTTTCAAATTAAATAAAACGCCTAGTAAAGAGTACTTAGAAGATGAAAGCCCAACAAAGGCATTCGATATGACTTCTAAGTAATAGACGTCGTCGGAAAGTCGCTACAGAGAACGGCAAAGACATATGGAGCATAGAGCAAGAGTGTATATAAAAAGGATTCGATCACCGTATCGATGAAGCAATTCTCCTCTGTAGTAGAGTTTCCGAAGAGGTTGAATGAATAAGAGCACTATTTTGGAATAGATTGATGTTCAATAAAAACTTTAAAAAACATCCCCTCACTGCCTGGCTATTTCTATGGCGAGTAATGAAACCCTATAAGTGGTGGTATGTATTAATGCTGCAAGCTCCTGTGATGACCGCATTGTATGTATTTGCGAATAATTACTCATTAAAATTATTAATCGATGTCTTTTCTACCGACTCAATCATTGAGTACGGCCATTTAATAACCCCTATTACTCTTTTTATTACGGCACAAGTTACTTTGGATCTGGTTTGGCGACTAAGCAATTTTGCCGAATGGAAATCAGAACCATATGCACGGCAACAACTTCTGCTCACAGCCTATGATTACGTGCAATATCATTCTTATAATTACTTTCAAAATACTCCCACGGGTTCCATTATTAGTAAACTAAAAGGGATTTTAGATGGCTATGACAGTATCTTTGCTAATATTCACCACATCATTGGCAAGCATTTCTGTGTCGTATTCGTTTCTGTGTTCGTGCTGTTACTGGTCAATACCAGCGTATTTTTATTTATGGCGCTATGGTGCATTTTATTTGCTGTCATCATGTTCCCTATGTCCCTAAAATTGAATGACTTATCCAATGAAGCAGCAGAAAGTAAACATCAAATAATAGGCGTATTCTCTGATAATATTACCAATATTTTTTCCCTTTTTTATTTCGCTAAACGTCAAGCTGAATTAAAGCGGATCAAAACGATGATGTCCGAAAGTTATGTACCTCGCCAAATTGCTCTTTATAAATACGATTTCAAATTCAACATCATTGGCTCTGTATTATATTGGTTCATGTTAATCACTATTTTTTTGTTCATGATCTATCTGCGAAAAAATGCACAAATTACCACAGGCGATTTTATATTTGTCATGTTAACAACTATTGCTATTTCGTTTGATTTATGGAGTTTCATGACCGGTTTATGCTCTTTTATGAAAGAGCTCGGCGATTTCAAATCATCATTTTCTATCTTAGAAACCTCTCATACAGAAACAGATAGCCCTGATGCCAAAGAGTATAGCATTAGCCAAGGAGGCATAGAGTTTCAAAATGTATCATTTGCTTATGACCAAGGAGATCAGATTTTTTCTCATCTCAATCTAAGGATTAAACCTGGAGAAAAAATAGGTTTGATTGGCCACTCTGGGGCAGGAAAATCAACACTGATTTCTTTATTGCTAAAAAACTTCACACCAACTACAGGCTCTATTTTCGTAGATAATGAATCCATACATCGCATCACCTCCGATTCCTTGCGGAAACAAATAGCGCTGATACCCCAAGATATTATGCTATTCCATCGCTCCATAGGCGACAATATTGGTTACGCAAGAGATGATGCATCGCTCCAAGATATTAAAGAAGCGGCCAAAATGGCTAATATCGATCACTTCATTGAATCTCTTCCAGAACAATATCAAACCTTGGTTGGTGAGCGAGGAGTGAAGCTTTCAGGAGGACAAAGACAAAGAATTGCCATAGCACGAGCTATTCTAAAAAAAGCCCCTATTATTATTCTTGATGAAGCAACCTCAAGCCTGGATAGTATTACTGAACAAGAAATTCAACAATCTATTAATCTCATATTAGAGCAAAATAAAGCCACAGTCATTGCCATCGCTCATCGTCTATCGACTATACGCCATATGGATAGAATCATTGTGATGGAAGGCGGGTGCATCATAGAAGAAGGAACATTTGATGAATTAATCAATAATGAAGCAGGTTATTTTAAAAAACTTTGGGATAGCCAGGTCAACGGGATGGTTTTATAGCCGAATAAACCCTTAATGCTTGTTGTAGAGGCGTTACTTTTCGGATAACCTTTTGAATCAGCGCGCTAAAATCACAAGGACAACTTAGGTGAAATTCAGAGCAAGAATCAGTGCTCAATACCAAAAGCTTTCCACGAAACAACAATCAATTGCCATATTACTGATGGCATTAGTTTGTCTGTTATTTATTACTATTTTATTTCAATACTATTGGTATTCGAATCGAGAGCAGTCTGATGTCCCGCCTATGATGATACGCCAAGGAAATCAAATTAAAATTCCTGAACATTCTCCTTTACGCGCACAATTAACGATTAAGCCTGTTTCTGTTTCTAATTTGCCGCACATTGTTTCTCTTCCTGGAGTAATAGAGATCGATCCAACACATAATGTTAATCTTTTGCCGCCATTAACCGGGCGCCTAACAAAACTCAATGCCAACATTGGTGATTTGGTTAAAAAAGATCAAATATTAGCAGAAATTAGTTCTCCGGACTTAGCCCAAGCCTCCTCAGATAACGACAAAGCGATAGCGACGCTCCAATTAGCAACTGAAGCATTAAAACGAGCAAAAGCAGTAAATCATGCTGGTGGAAGTGCGGTTAAAGACGTACAAATAGCAGAAAGCAACTACATTCAATCTCAAGCTGAAGCAAAACGCACAGCTAACAGATTACACACCTTAAGCAATAATGGTTTCAGTTCATTAACGATAAGAGCACCAAGGGATGGTAAAATTACCGCATTGAATTATGGACTAGGTTCGTACATTACTGATCCAACAGCCATATTGATGAGCCTGGTGGATCTTTCAACAATATGGGTCACCGCCAATGTTCCAGAAAACATAATTGGTTCTATTGCCCCAAATCAGCCAGTAGAAATCTCTTTATCTGCCTATCCGAACCAATATCTCCAAGGCAAAATTACTTTTGTCAATGCGCTAGTGGATCCTGACACCCATAGAAACAAAACGCGCATCGCTCTCCCTAATCCGGATGGAAAACTCCAACCCAATATGTATGCCACAATCAAAGTGACAGTTCCACAACCCAAATCGATTCTTATTCCGATCTCAGCACTGTTCATGAATAACGATACGACCTCTGTTTATGTTGAAACAGCCCCATGGACATTTGAGAGAAAAATCGTTCAACTCGGTACAGAAGACGGCAATACAATACGCGTTGAATCCGGCTTAAAAGACAGTGACCGCATCGTGGTTAATGGCGGGATATTTATCAATGATTAACCGGCTTATTGAATTGTGCTTTCGACGACGTCACATAGCCTGGGGAGTTGCTATTATTCTCGCATTCTACGGTTATATTTCATGTACTCATATGGCAGTAGAGGCCTACCCTGAATTAAGCGATGTCACAGTGCAAGTAACAACCCAAGTTCCTGGATTAGCAGCAGAGGAAATCGAGAAACAAATCACTATTCCTCTCGAACGAGTGCTGACTAATGTTCCTGAGCTATCTAGTATTCGCTCCAGTAGCACCTTTGCTCTTTCATTGATTACATTAGTTTTCCAAGATGGGGCAAACGATTATTTTGTTCGTGACCGGGTCTTAAATCATATCAGTCAAGCAACCTTACCTAATGGTATTCAACCTACACTGGATCCCCTTACAGGGGCTGGTGGGGAAATTTATCGCTATACTCTGGAATCAAACACCAAAAATCTAATGGAATTATCAGAAATCCAGCGCTGGATTGTAATTCCTACTTTAAAACAAGTTCCGGGAGTTAGTGATGTCAATAATTTTGGGGGACTCACGAAACAATATGAGCTAGTTATTGATCCACAAAAAATGCAGCATTACGGAATAGTACTCAACGACGTCGCTACCGCAATTGGCAATAATACCTCTAATGCTGGAGGAGGTCGTATTTCTCGTGGAGAACAAAGCTATATTGTTAGAGGCATAGGACAAATCAACTCTCTAAGTGACTTAGGACAGGTGGTAGTTACTCAAAAAAATAGTGTGCCAGTACTTGTCAGGGACCTTGGCCAATTACAATTTGGCCATCAAGAGCGGGAGGGAATCTTAGGGAAGAACAACAACCCAGATTCTATACAAGGCGTAGTACTGATGCGCAAATATGAAAACCCATCCCAAGTACTTAAACAACTACATGCTCAAATAGACACATTACAAGAACAATTAAAATCTCAAGACGTCAAAATAGCGCCTTACCTTGATAGAGATGACTTAGTCCAAGTAACTAGCAGACAAGTCAGAGAAACGATTATAGAGGGTATTTTTTTTGTATGCCTCGTTCTTATTTTATTTATTGGAAACATTAGAACAGCCCTCGTAGTAACTATTGCTATTCCTGCCGCGCTTGTTTCCGTTTTTATCATGATGAATGAAACCCATACTCCCGCTAATTTATTCTCTCTGGGCGCTATTGATTTTGGTGTCATTGTCGATGCCGCCATAGTGGTCATGGAAGCTATTTTGCGTCAACGTGAAGAGAATCCCCAAATACCGTTATCTGTTGAAGATACCCTTAAAGCTACCGGATACGTTGCCCGTCCTATATTCTTTGCTACATTGATTATTATTTCAGCCTATTTACCTTTATTTGCTTTTCAACGAGCAGAAGGAAAACTATTTACTCCCATGGCTTATACCATTTCTTACGCCCTACTTGGTGCATTAATTTGTGCTTTGACCCTTGTTCCCGGGCTTGCTTATACCGCTCTACATAAACCACGAAAAATAGTTCATAACCGCCCGCTAATATGGTTAACCAGACGCTACCGCATACTATTAGCTCATTTATTAACTCGCCCTAGATTTGCTTATATTAGTGGAGCTTTAGTACTTATTATGGTTCTCTTATTAGGCATTACTGCCGGACGAGAATTTTTACCTGATCTAGATGAGGGCTCACTATGGGTTCAAGCGGATATGCCCTCTGGTATTTCTTTAGAAAAAGCGAATGAAATGGCCGGCGAATTACGTCGTAGCTTATTAAAGCATCCTGAAGTTTCCTATGTCGTCACACAGTTAGGACGCAGCGATGATGGTACGGATCCATGGACTCCCTCTCATGTTGAGGCTTGTGTTGGTTTAAAGCCCTACTCTCAGTGGCCCGATAGAGAAAACAAAGACCAATTTATTGAAAAATTAGACCAACAATTTTCACAAATGCCTGGTTATACCGTCGGTATTAGTCAACCTATCATCGATAATATTAATGACTTGATTTCAGGCTCACACAGCCCCTTGGCCTTAAGAATTTATGGCGAGGATTTAAAGGAGGGGCGTCGTATTGGAGAAGAAATTGTCAACATATTAAAAACTATTCCAGGAACAGCATCGGCCTCAGTTTTTCAGCAACCACCTATTCCACAGATGGTAGTAAAAATAGACCGAAAGAAAATAGCACGTTATGGAATAAATGTTGGTGATATCACTAACCTCATCCAAACAGGTCTAGGAGGGGCCCCAGTGGCCCTAATCTATGTGGGCAATCGAATTTACAATGCAACAGTGCGCTTTCCTAAAGATAATAAAAATAGTACCGAAGCTTTAGGGAATCTATTTTTAAGCAGCTCAATTGGAGCAAAAATAGTACTTTCCCAACTTGCTTCTATCAATTATCAAACCGGGGAAAGTAATATTATGCACGAACAAACGAAACGTGAAATTACAGTACGTATTGATAACAGAGGCCGCGATCTTACCTCATATCTCCATGAAGCTCAGAAACGAATAAACTCCGAAGTTCAGTTTGATCATCAAAAATTTACCTTAGAGTGGGCTGGGCAATTCGAAAGTCAAGAACGGGCACAAAAACGATTTGCTTATATTTTACTTATCGTTTTAGTTCTAATGTCTATTCTGCTTTTTCTACAATTCCAAAAATTACGGTTTGTTCTGCTGGTCCTAGGTGTTGTTCCACTAGCAACGGTTGGAGGACTGATTACCTTACATATCACAGGCCAAACGCTCAATGCAGCAACTGCCGTTGGTTTCATCGCCCTATTTGGTGTTTCTGTGCAAAATGGAATTATTATCGTAGCTAATATTCGCCGTATCAGTAATACTGTATAAGTCGGTCATTGATGGTGCTGTTGAACGTTTAAGACCTGTACTAATGACGGCAAGCGTTGCCTCTTTTGGAATGCTTCCAGCAGCACTGGCAACAGGCGTAGGCACTGATGTTCAACGTGGATTAGCGACCATAGTAGTTGGAGGATTAATCGTATCGATATTACTTACCTTGTTCATTTTACCTACTTACTACTACCGAATGGAACGCTTTTATAAAAAAGAAAGTAAGCTCTTATTTGGGAGAGCAATGCAATGAATAGAAGCGCATTAGCGTGGGCTAGTTTGCTCGTCAATTTTTTATTATTAAATAGCTGTAAGGTAGGCCCTAATTACACGCGACCAGCAATTAACATACCCCAAAACTATACTCCTCAAACAACTCAACCCACTGTAGCCACTAAAACAAAATTGGGTAACGCACAACACTTTCAAACGAATAAACAAATTGCTGCTCAATGGTGGGAATTATTTCATTCAAAACCATTGAATGATCTAGTCATCGCCAGCTTCAAACATAATCCCAACGTTGGCGTTGCTCAGGAAGCCCTACGTGGGGCCCTGGAAAATATTAGCATACAACAAGGAGCATTTTACCCGGCGGTAGGGGCGTCGTTTGCGCCGACAAAACAACAAATAGCAACTATCCTCACCTCAGCCTTAGCCTCCAATCAAAACAATTATTATTTATTTACTGGCCAAGTTTTTGTTTCTTATACTATCGATGTTTTCGGTGGTATAAGACGGCAAGTCGAGTCTTCAGTCGCCCAAGCAGAATTACAACGCTATCAATTAGAAGCAACCTATCTTACTTTAGCAGCCAATGTAATTAATGCGGCCATTCAAGAGGCAGCTCTTCGTGAACAAATAAAGGTTACCAAGCAAATTATAAACAGCCAAGAAAAAATATTAGCCATTATGCACAAACAATACAAGCTCGGAGATACTTCTTTGGCCAATGTAGCGCTGCAAGAAGCAGCTCTAGCCACATCAAAATCAACGTTGCTGCCATTAGAAAAACAATTAGCCTTTCAACGTGATCTGCTTAATGCCCTCACAGGACGTTTTCCTGATGACAAACGAACTCCTGAGTTCACTTTTAACTCATTGCATCTGCCTACTGAATTACCTATTGCTCTTCCCTCAACACTGTTGGAACATAGGCCTGATATACGAGCGGCTGAAGAACAAATGAAAGCAGCTAATGCGCTCATTGGAGTCGCTGCAGCTAATCGCCTACCCAATATTAGCCTCACTAGTGCCTCTAGTGCCGGAACCGCAGCGGCAAGCCTTGTTAATCTATTACAAACAGATACCTTGTTTTGGTCTCTAGCAGGAATTATCACCCAGCCCGTTTTCCAAGGGGGCATACTGCTGCACAAACAACGAGCGGCAGAAGCAGCATATAAACAAACAGTTGAGCAATATAAATTAACGGTTATTAATGCTTTTCAGAATGTAACGGATACTTTAAAGGCCATTAGGTTGGATGCTGAAGCACTAAATGTCGCGAGTCAAACAGAGCAAGCCACCTTACGTAGTCTCAACATTTCGCGCCGTCAATTTCAGGTAGGTGATGTCAGTATACTAACATTACTCACCAATGAACAAATGTACGAGCAAGCACAACTTACATTAATCCAAGCACAAACCAACAGACTGTCTGATGCAGTAGCATTGTTTCAGGCATTAGGAGGCAGCTGGTGGAATAATTCTATTCACTCTGGAGCAATGAATCAAAAATAGCCATCCGAGCAAACACACCATTAGCCACTTGCTGGAGAATAAATGAGCGCTCACCATCAGCTATATCAGAATCTATTTCTATGCCACGATTTATTGGGCCAGGATGCATTACCATGACATCAGGCTTAGCATAAGCCAAACTTTTTTGGGTTAAGGCAAAATCTCGCCTATAAGACTCTAGATCTAAATGCTCTGTCTCTAACAAACGTTCACGCTGTACCCGTAAACAGATCACAACATCAGCATCCGCTAAACCGTCTTCTAGATTATCAGTTACCCTACCGTATTCAGGGTTTAAAGGCTGCCAAAGTTCTGGAGCAATCAATACCAGTTCACCAACACCCAGCGTGCTACAAATACTTTGGAAGGAATTGGCAACTCGAGAATGTTTGATGTTCCCCAATACAGCAATTTTTAATTTATCTAAATGTGGTTTTTGTTCCACGATAGTCAGCATATCTAAAATAGCCTGGCTTGGATGAGCATGAGTTCCATCACCCGCATTGATAATATGAACAGAATGTCCCAGTTGTGCAGCTAATTCTTGCTGCAATCCTTCTTGTTTATGTCGCACCACAAAAAATTGAATCCCCATAGCAGCCAGAGTTTTTACCGTATCAGCTATGATTTCGCCCTTATTCTCTGAGGAATTTTGTACATCAAGATTGATAACAGGCATAGATAAATGATTTGCAGCCATTTCAAAACTCACCCGAGTGCGAGTACTATTTTCATAAAACAGATTAGCAACAGTGTGCTGCGCATAAACTGGATAAAGAGGCTCCGATTTAAAATCTATAGCTCGTTGAAGTACTGATTCAATTTGTTGACGTGATAATTGACTAATTTCGAGAAAATGATTCATAAAACCTCATTCTGTTTCTTCAGGATATTGTAACCACTGTTCAAGTATCACACAGGCAGCTACACCATCTATTTGTGTTTTTTTTAGTTTACGATAACCACCATGCTCAAATAATTTCCCTCGAGCTTCGACAGTAGAAAGCCGTTCATCCACTAAATGAACCGGTAAAGAAAAGTGCTTGCGTAATTGTTTAGCAAATCGACGTGCGGCGGAGGTAGTATAAAGTTCACTATTATCAATGCAAGTGGGTAGTCCAACTATCAAGGCAAGTGGCCGCCATTGAGTAATAATTTTTTGTATTGAACTCCAGTCAGGAATCCCTTGTTTTGCGTCAAGCGTAGGTAAAGGAGAGGCACTGCAAGTCAATCTCTGCCCCACAGCGACGCCAATGCGTTTAAAACCGAAGTCGAACCCCAGATAAACACCCTCAGGCATGGCCAGCACAAGAACTTAGTTGACTCATTTTAATTCCCAAAGTTGATCCAGCATATTCCCATCGATCTTCAAAAGGTACCTCATAAAGGATTTCTGATTTATAGGGACAGATTAACCACACATTATCCATTACTTCTTTTTCCAATTGACTCTCAGTCCAACCTGCGTAGCCTAGTGTAACCAAAACGTCTTTAGGTCCTGTATCGTCTGCTATTGCACGAATAATATCATTTGACGTAGTAACCGTCACGTCATCTTGCAAAAATAGACTAGAACGCCAGCCCCCTATTTGCTTATGAATGACAAAACCTCTTTCTGGTTGAATTGGCCCGCCAAATAATAATGGTAAACGGTTTTGTTCTACACGAATGGGTTCAATATGTAATTGTTCAAAAACAATGGATAATGGAAATTGCATAGGTCGGTTAATGATTAACCCAACGGAACCTTGTTCATTATGTTCACAAACGTAAATCACAGTTCGCTCGAAATTGGGATCTTTTAGCGAAGGCATTGCAATAAGCAGATGATGTGCTAAAGAGCTTATAATTGCCATCAGATCCCCCCTCTCAAAATTTTCAGTACTCATTTTTATTATATACCATAAAGAAAATATTTTGCTCTTTATGAAAAATTCAATTACAAATAGATAATTTATTTTATATTGAAATGCTAAATTAACATGAGTTTCGGATAACATCGCAAGATAGTATCTACATAATCTGTCTTATCCGAAACTCACGTTAATTTAATGCCATCCGATGTCCGAATCTGAATTATTATTTTTCGCTCCAGAAGGCACGGCATGAACCACAGAAACTTTAATGTATAAGGTTGAGTTTTGCGCAAAGGGTCTTCCTGCAGAATAAGAGGTAGCGGATGAGTCGGTATCAGCACTGCCCTCCGCGCTTCCCAATGAAACCCATTTATTTAATGGAACCATCAGTGTTGTATTCCATTGCTGATTATCAAATTGTTGACCTCCTGCTGGGTTTGCCTGTTCACGCAGTCTCTTCAAGGTGATCTTGACCTGGGATCCCTTCAACACAGGAAGTACTAATAAACCATTTCTAATATTATGCTGCTGATAATCTATTCCTGTGAAAAAACCTGCCCCCACAGAACTAATAATAGGAACTTCCTGATCCATCGCAATCAGAGCCGATTCGCCACTCATGACTTTTACTGATTGGTTGCGCAACTGTTGGTATTGTGGCTGAGTACCATAACTTACTGAATTACCCTGTTGGGATCTAAGCCAATTAGGGTCCCCTTGATAAATAGATATATTAAAAGTAACAGGAACCACATCAACTTTATGAAGAATATCTCTAATTTGGGTCAGGGTTTGGGGTTCTACTTTAACTACTAACGTTTGCCCCGATCCACTTACTTTTTCACCAGGTTGTAATAGCGGCTTGATTAATTGAATTACTTTATCGGCTTGTATGTAATTCAACTCAATGACTTTAGTCATTAATGTTTGAGAAAATGCATTGCTAGCTAAAAATAATATTCCTATCAACCATAACCTGATCATCATAAAACTCCCTGTAATTTATTGATTAATCAATTCTTATTATCAATTGTAGCATTATTATTTGTTTCTATGATAAACAACAGACTGTGTCATTCTGCCATCCCATAGCCATAAAGCTCGTTCACTGCACCTGCCAATTACCCTTGATTTTTTCTTGACCATCATCAATCTCAACGTACCGCGCCATTGCTGTATCAAGAAAAATTGAACGCTAATTGGAGGCACCATATTTTAAGATGACAAAAAAATAGTAAAAATATGAACAAACTCTAGTTTAGTTCCTCCCAAAGTTTGGGTATAATCGCTGCAAACTATCTTTATATAGAGATACGAATACCATGGGTAGCATATTTAATATGTTTGGGCCTTCACCAATAAAGCCCATAGAACAACACATAAGAAAAGCATATCAATGTGCCAAACAACTGTATCCTTTTTTTGAAGCCGTATTGAAAAAAGACTGGACAACAGCGCAAGAAATGAAAGACAAAATAGTATCTCTAGAAAAAGAAGCTGATTTAATAAAACGTGATCTACGTCTTCATTTACCCACAGGGCTCTTTTTACCTGTTTCACGCACTCACTTACTAGAACTTCTTAGTGCACAAGATAAAATTGCCAATAAGGCCGAAGATATTGCCGGATTAATTATTAGCAGAAAAATGATCATTCCCGAGCAATTAGTCCAAGCATTTATGCCATTTTTAAACCGTTGCCTGGATGCATCGAAACAAGCATGCAATGCCATTAATGAATTGGATGA
The DNA here is from genome assembly GCF_000953135.1 of Legionella fallonii LLAP-10. NCBI lineage: Bacteria > Pseudomonadati > Pseudomonadota > Gammaproteobacteria > Legionellales > Legionellaceae > Legionella > Legionella fallonii. The sequence continues at coordinate 3,749,987 of NZ_LN614827.1, forward strand.
ACTGCTTGAAACGGGATTTCGTGGAAGCGAAGTTAAAATTGTTGAAGAAATGATTCTCACTCTTGATGAAATTGAACATGATTGCGATGATAAACTTGCTGACATGAGACATCGCATTTTTGAATTAGAAAAAGAGTTACCTGCAATAGAAGTAATATTCCTCTATAAGCTAGTCCATTGGATTGGCGAATTGGCCGAACATGCCCAGACAGTTGGCGGTCGTCTTCAAATTCTCATAGCCCGGTAGTAAATTCCTATGGATTATTCAATTATTTATTTTTCTATTGCCATTATTCTTTGTTTTCTTATGACGTGGGGGGTTGGTGCCAATGATTTGGCCAACGTCATGAGTACCACCATGGGCTCAAAAGCCGTTACAGTGAAACAAGCAATGCTTATTGCCATTGTTTTTGAATTTGCTGGTGCCTTTTTTGGGGGAAGTGGTGTTACCGAAACGATGCGTGATGGCATTATCAATACGAGCCAATTATCTGAACAACCGTTCGTTCTCATCGAAGGAATGTTATGTGTTTTATTCGCCTGTACTATTTGGATGAATCTTGCCAGTTATATCGGCGTCCCTGTTTCTATTACTAATGCCTTAGTGGGCTCCATGGTTGGCTTTGGTTCTATGGTGCTTGGTTCAGATGCAATTCATTGGAGTCAAGTAACTCATATCGCTATTGGTTGGATAACTTCCCCCATCATTTCAGGCATCACTAGTTATATTTTATTTATAAGTATTCAACAAACCATTTTCGTTAAAAGTAATCCGTTAGCTAAGGCAAAGCTGTACATTCCCGTATATCTCTTTTTAATCGGTTCAATATTGTCTTTTATTACTGTATTTAAAGGGCTAAATCATTTTGATATTCACTTGAACTTTAAACAGAATTTAGCAGTTACTCTTGCGACTAGCATTATTATTACTATTATTGGTATGATTTTTATCAAGCGCATTCCTGAACCCCTTAAAATAGGCCGCCGTGAGCGCTTCACTCAAGTAGAAAAATATTTTGCGGTGCTTATGGCAATGACTGCTTGTGCCATGGTTTTTGCTCATGGTTCCAATGATGTGGCATTGGCGGTAGGACCGCTAAGTATAATACATAGTTTGATCATGCACTCCCATCAAACGTTTAATGCCAATAATTACCCTTCATGGATTATTTTATTTGGTTGTGTTGGGGTAATCGCTGGATTGCTCATGTATGGCAGAAAAGTAATCGAAACGGTAGGCAGCTCCATTACCGCCTTAACCCCAAGTCGTGCATTTGCCGCAACACTTTCTGCAGCAACAACAGTAGTTGTCGCGACGAGTACCGGTATTCCAGTTTCGGCTACTCAAACTTTAGTGGGCGCTGTATTAGGAGTGGGCTTGGCCAGAGGTATTGGTGCATTAAACCTTATCGTCATCCGTAATATTTTTATGTCCTGGGTACTAACCTTACCCGCCGCCTCACTTTTAACTATTATTTCTTACAAGTTATTACATGCATTTATGGGATAATACCAAGGCCAGAGCTATCAACAATTCGTAGCCTAACCGATACTCACTGATTAGCTGACATGAAGGCATGTATTGCCGCTCATGACAATAATATCCAGCAATCTATCTTTTCAGTTGTGTTTTCAGACTACCTAAAAGAAGGGATCGAGCATGATCGCACGATATCTAGCAACAGACCTATTTCGAGTAAAAAATTAACCTCCCTGGGGGGATATGAATTTATAGATTCGCTTTTACAATCAGGGAGAGCACAACTTAATATATGCTCTCAATGAAACAAGCGGCTACGTGTGTTTGGATTTACTTAGGTTGGCACCATACAGTCGTTCCCTGATAGATACTGTACACAGATCTAGAAGTCCTCCCAAATTTCGCCCTTATCATCATGATAATCCTTATCATCTCTCATGCGCGCAATACGCTTATGCTTCTTAATCTCTTTCATTTGAGATGCGGATTTATTATGAGTCGCATCAAATTCAAATAAAAATTTATCATAAGGACTTACATAAGCTTTATCAATGTCGTTATCACTCATAAATAATCCACTATACTTTACTTAAATTACTATTTTATCGTTTTTTCATCTAAGTTACCATTAACCATTACAAGAAATAGATAGGACGAATGATGAATTTAAAAAAAGCAGAATTGCATGTGCATTTAGAAGGAACTATCCCTCCAGATTTAGCCATCAAATTAGCAAGGCGAAATAAACTAACGATACCTGACGGACTTATTGCTCCAGATGGTATCAGTTATTTATCAAATGATTTTCTCCATTTTCTTAAGGTATATGATACTTTAGCAGCCCTTATCAAAACACCTCAGGATTACTATGACATTACCTTTGATTATTTAAAGACCAATGCTCAGGAACAGGGAATTTATGTTGAGATGATGTATTCGCCCGATCATGCAGAACAATCCAGTGGTATTCCCTCTGCTGAACATCTGAAGGCCATACAACAAGCGATTGATGACGCCAAACAACAATTTGGGATTGTCGGGCGTATCCTTATTACAGCAGTGCGACATTATGGAATAGAGGCAGCAGAAAAAGTAGCACGCCAAGCCCACATAGACAGATTTCCTTGTATTACCGGTTTTGGCTTAGGTGGTGATGAAGCAAATTTTCCACCCAAACTCTTTAAGAAAGCCTATCAAATCGCCCAAGATGCAGGATTACAATGTACCGTTCACGCCGGAGAATTTGCTACAGCCGCAGGCATGGTAGAGGCGATGGAGTATCTCCCAATCCGCCGCATAGGGCATGGCGTCAATTCCATTTATTCTCCAGAAACTATGGCTATGGTAAAAGACAAAGACATTGCTTTGGAAGTTTGTCCTACAAGTAATATCTTCCTCGGTCTCTTTAAAGACATGCAACACCACCCTTTGCCTAAATTTTATGAGGCAGGAATTAAAATTAGTATTAACTCAGATGATCCTCCTTTTATGAGTACTAATTTAGCTAAGGAATATCGACGTGTTCAGGACTCTTATCACTACACCGATGAAACCATGAATGAAATCACTACAATGGCAATCCAATCTGCTTTTGTTGACGAGCAAACCAGACAGGAGCTATTGACAAAGATTTAGAGTCAAAAAATATAGTTTATCGACTAATCTTAATACCCTTTACCAATCTCGAACGTGTACCCAAAAATAGGAAGGACATAACTCACGAGTGATCCCGGTTGCAAGCAACCGGGCTACAGCTATGATGTTGATTTTACTCCTTCGTAATAACCTAAAAGACAGGTTCCGGCCGCAATAAGTAAAGTCCCCATCCACTGTACCAAATTAATGGTTTCATGAAAGAAAATATAAGACGACAACGAAACAGTGATATAAAGGGATGCAGTCAGGGCTAAAGCAATGGATAAGCGGGTATCTTTGATAATCCTCATCCATAGCAAAAAAGAGAATAATTCAAAAAAATAAGCAAACGCAAAAGAATAATTAAGTAACCATATCCCATGACTAAAATTCATTGCTGCCATTTTAAATAACAATTGGGCCGCTGTATCACTGCTTAACAATAAAACCCAGATTATTAATATCATTGGTGATAGTTTTTTCACGATTTATTCCTGTGCTCCCGCGATAAGAAGAATACCTAGACCAATCAAAGAAACCCCTACAAACTCGACTGAACTCAATTGTTCTTTTAATAAGTAACGTGAAGAAAAAATAATAAATATTTTTTGTAACCCAGTAATTGGATAAGCTACCGACAGGGGCAGATGAGCTAATAAATACATATAGATAACTAAATCGACAATATAAAATAGCATTCCCAAATAAAACCAGTAGTCTTTAATAATGCACAAATAATAGCGGATGCCTCTGGCATCTAAATGTTCTAGAGTGGAACGCTTGAGACAAACATGCAACAAAGTTTCTGCAACTCCACCTAAGATAAATAATATAAAGTAATAGAGTAAACTCATTTAAATAAAAACTCTTAGCGATCCATTAAATTATAAATCGATTGATTTATTTCATATTGCTTTACAACATTAGCTTGAAACTCAGACTTTGTGACTGCTGGCAATTGAGGATGATCAAAGCCCGAAATAAATCGTTTCAAATGGTTTTTGAAGTAAAAGGGTTCGGTTTTTTCACCACAAATATCAGCACCAATACATTGACGATTCTGCAGAAGAAGATTAATCACCATAAACATATCCTCTAAGGACATAACTCCTTGATCCCAATCAGTCATAATTACTTCCTTGCTAAGAACATCCTTATCAATACTTAAATAAAAAGGGAGATAAGAATCTACATCAGTCAATGCTTGCTTTATAAGGACGCCCCCATTTTGCACAAACTCACTACCAGAGATGGTAACCAATTTATTTTTAGCAACAAGTTGGGTGACACCAAAGTGTTTTTCAAATTTGCCATATCCTTGTGTGGCCCCAATATGAATTATTTTAACGCATGAAGATAATTTTGATGACATGTTGACCCAGTTTCCACAGGAAAATTGCGGAGGGAAAAAAGAGCAATCAGTATGATTATCTAAAATAATCAAGAGAAAAGGCTTATTAATCCTGGTTAACATAGGATAAGTTAAATGATGAAAATCGCCTGAACCCATGAAAGTAAAATAGTAGTCATCAGATAAAGCAGCCAGAATTTTTCGACACTCGTTCAATGCGTTTCTAAAACCATACAACCGCAACCGCTCTTCTAAAGGGCTAAAATCAAGCGTAATGACCTGCTCCCAATGATTCTTCATATAATTTAAAGTTGAATTATATTGATCAGTTAATAATAACAATGGTTGCATCACGGCTACCCCTTATCCGTTGTTTCCACTAGAGCTCTAATAAGCCGTACCACATCATAAATTTCTTTTGGTTTTATAAATCTAGTCGTAGTCAAAGTAGTCAGTGTTTCGCATAGTTTTACTGCGTTGGGATAATTTTCAGGTGATTCTCCGGGTAAATATCGCTTTAAATAAGGATATTCAGGTAAAACCTTGGCAAAAAGTAGTGAGACTCCTAAAGCTTGTAAAGCCAAATTGGGAAACAAGCGTTCGCGGTTCTTAGCGATTAATAAAGAAATAAAGGGATACGTTACTCTATCTCCATCAGGAAGATCCGCTCCTAATACTTGCATCGTTTTGTTATCAGACAATGCTTGTAAGTAAAATTTAGCTTGTTGTCTCTGGTGAGCAATCTCTCCCGCAGTTCGATTAAAATTGGCAAATCCCAAATAAACTCGTAAATTAGATACTTTATGAACAGGAAAACTAGAAGAAAAGTCTTCTCCAAGGGCATTAATCATATTGTTCTTTCCGGCCCAAAACGCCTGGGGTAGCGTGTAGACTCCAAAAAATAATCCAGGCCGATAAAACAACCAATAGCCAAATAACTGCAGCACTCTTAAAACCTCGAGCCACGGCTTTGACTGCTCAAAAGAAGCTATAGCATTTTGTAATGCCCCGATAAAATGCCCTTGTTTGCTGACGACAAGTCCTCCCTCATATAAGGTAGCTCCCTTACCTGCAGCAAAACTAAAAACAGCAAAATCACCACTGGCTCCAACAGGTTTATTTTTAGCCATTGAGCCAAATGATTGAGCCGCGTCCTCTATCAGGAAAATATTCTTTCCTGTTTGCTTTATGACTTCATCAACGTCATTAATATTAGCCGGTATCCCACCAAGATGAGTTATCAATATCGCCGCTATATCCGTCGATGAATGACATAATTGAGTGAGTTGTCGTGTATCAAAATTAAAATCCACGCCATTTGAATCACAAAGTCTCATCTGAAAGCCGGCACGCGCAATAGCCAAAGCAACCAAAGGACAGGTATAGGCAGGTACGATCACTGTACGCGCCTCAGTTAATGTTTTTATTGCTTGTAAAATAATAAATAAGGCTGCAGTGCCCGAGCTCGTTAAATGAACAAAAGAAACGGCTAGGCTTTTTTTACAGAGTTCTTCTTGAGTGATTTTCGCTTCTTTCATTGACGGATGTTTTATAAAGAAATCACGGAAGTAGATACGATATCCTGCTGTTGGAGGTAAGGAATGCCATAGAGCCCGCCAATAGTCATACCGCTTCAATTTAGGAGGATCATGAGGTAACGCATCAGGATGAGCATTGAAATAAGTCGCTAGTTCGGGAGACAGATCAGACCAGCGTAAATTTTTCATTAACTTACTTAAAAACCAGTGCAGGACAGGGGAATAACACTTAATTGCATTATAAAGTGGGAATAGTTGACCTCCCATATCCAATTTAGGAGTATATTGATTTTGTCCATCATATAAAGTTTTTATACCGTGTTTTATGCAATACTCAATAACTTTTTTCTGTAGCAAGAAATAATACCCGCCCCTAGCAGAAAACTCGTTACAGTTAAAACCATAGAAAACCTGAAACAACCGATCAGGGGTCTGTATGCATTGCACCACATTAATAATAGTTTTACTTTGTTTATCACGTAACCCTAAATAAATAAAATGAGAGTCAGCAGATGAGCTTTTAAAATAATCAAAATTAACTTGCTCAAATTTTAGTTTATGATGATCGTATTTTTTCTCAATCTGCGCAAAACAATCATAAATCGGCTCCAACTCTTTGACATCCGGTTGTTGTATGCTAAAAAATTCATAGCTATCGGCCGAATATTCTTTGATTTTTCGTTTAATTTTCTTTCGTATTAAATAAGGCTTATGGTGCACATACTCCTCAAAACTACTCCCTTTTATTTCATTATAAACATCAGGAAATGAGCAACAAGTAATAAATCCTTCGTCCTTAAATAAATCACGGACATCTATAGGAAAATCTTTCCATACGATGATTGAAGCAGCTAATCGTTTGCTTTGTAAATCGATTTCGTTTGAAATTTGTGGTTGTATTTGCTCAAAAGAATACTGCTCATTAATCCCAATAACGCCATAATCCACATAGGAACCAATAAATAAAACTTTTTTATACCGAATGTCATAGATATATTTATCAATAAAACCAACTAACTTAGATATAAGATCTGGCATTATAAAATCTATAGGAAATAATTTTAAAAAGGCAGGAATTAGGGCAACAGGTTCATTGCCATCATAAAAGACACCATAGTAAAATTGAGTTTTATCAGATAAATTAGCTTGGTCAAGAGCAGAATACCAAGACTGGGCATGCCGCTCATCACGCAATAATTTATTCCATACGCAATCGTCAATTTCCTTCGCTTTAGTGAACCAAACACAACGTAATTGCTTCATCCTCTGAATATCTCTATGCTTATTATATTGATTTAGTGACTTATTTCAGTTAAACCCAAAACCTCTCTTAATGCAGTATAGCTAATAAAATAGGAGCTCAAGCAACTTCCTTTTAGATTTTATATAAGTCTAATAGTGTGCAATAAACTATTTTATAGAGATTTATCCCTTAGTTAATTTCCTCCAACACACAATTTCTTATCCCTAATAGACATCCTCCACTCTATGAGGAAAACCATTTGGTAAGTAATCAAGTACCTGTTACTATTATTTTATTTCCTGAATAATTATCATGAAAACTCATCATTTTGATCTTATCGTTTTAGGTGGTGGCAGTGGCGGAATTGCCAGCGCGGTGCGAGCGGCTAAATATGGAGCAAAAGTAGCTGTTATAGAACGCAATCATCTAGGAGGTACCTGTGTCAATTTAGGGTGTGTACCTAAAAAAATCATGTTCAATGCTTCTCTTGTTGCTGAAACGATGCATAAATGCAGTAATTATGAATTTTCTCCCGTTGAACTGAAGCTAAATTGGAAAAAACTTGTTAGTAAACGTAATTCGTATATCGCGCGCTTAAGGGAGAATTACGCTAAGCGTTTAAAAGAGCACCACATCACTCATATTAATGGCACCGGAATGTTTGAGAGTGCACAATCTATTCTGGTCGATAATACGACTTATCAAGCGGAACATATTATTATTGCCACTGGAGGAGAGCCTTCCTTACCTATAATCGAGGGAATCCAACATGCCATTGACTCTGATGGATTTTTTGCTCTTACTAGACAGCCGAGAAAAGTAGCAGTTATTGGCAGTGGTTATATTGGTGTAGAGTTAGCTGGCGTGCTCCATGGACTAGGTAGCGAAACGCATCTATTACTACGCGGCAGTAGACCTTTAAGTCGCTTTGATCATATGTTAGGAGATACCTTGCTTGAAATTATGAAGCAGCAAGGTATTTACATTCATCAAAACCATAAAGCCCAGGCTATTCATTTACACAGTGATGGAAGAAAAGCAATCGCATGCCAAAGTGGTTCGATTATTCAAGACATTGATGTCATTATCGCAGCTGTAGGGCGAAAACCAAGAACAGCTCATTTGAATCTGTCAAAAATAGCAGTCAAAACTGATTCTCAAGGCCTAATTGAAGTAGATGCTTTTCAAAATACAACGGTAAAAGGGATTTATGCTATAGGTGATGTTACCAAAGCACCCGCACTAACACCGGTGGCAGTCGCAGCTGGTCGACGATTAGCCGACAGACTCTTCGGCAAACAACCCGATGCCCATTTAAATTATGATAATATATGCTCTGTTGTATTTAGTCATCCTCCTGTTGGCTCAGTAGGACTTAGTGAGCAGGATGCAATAAATCTGCATGGACAAGAAAATATTAAAATTTATCAAACACGTTTTAACCCACTCTATGATGCATTAAGTGATGATAAGACCCCTACAGCAATGAAGTTAGTTACCTTAGGCAAAGAAGAAAAAATAATAGGATTACATGTCATTGGCTATGGCGCTGATGAAATGTTACAAGGTTTTGGGGTAGCGGTAAAAATGGGGGCCTGTAAAAAAGATTTTGATAACACAGTAGCCATTCATCCGACTAGTGCTGAAGAATTTGTAACTATGGTATAAAAATATGTCACATTCAATTCGAACTTTTCAGGGTAAAACCCCTAATATAGGTAAGAACGTCTATATTGATCCTAGTGCTGTTGTTATAGGGAACGTCACGTTAGGCGATGATGTTTCTGTTTGGCCAATGGCAGTAATTCGTGGTGATGTAAACTCCATCACAATAGGCAATGCATGCAGTATTCAAGATGGTGCTATCCTACACGTCACTCATGATGGTCCTTATACCGCGGGAGGAAAACCGCTAATCTTAGGCCAAGGGATCACCATAGGTCATCAAGCAGTTCTGCATGGCTGTACTATAGATGATTATTGCCTCATCGGTATGGGAGCTTTAGTTTTAGATGCAGTACACGTGAAAGAACGCGTCATGATAGGTGCCGGAAGCATAGTAACTCCTGGAAAAATCCTGGAAAGTGGCTATTTATACCTAGGAAATCCAGCTCGGCCTGTACGAAAATTAACTTCTATAGAATTAGAACAATTAGAATACTCAGCCCAACATTATGTGAGGCTCAAAAATCTTTATTTAGATGCATAATGGTATATAGATAGAAAGGTTGCTACAGATAATCCAACCTTTCTATCCTCTTCAATGCCCGTCAAAACTTAAGTTAGTTTCCTCTTGAACTTTGAATACCTCTGCTATCAGCAGACCGATACTGTATTCAGCATGCCTTGGTGATTATTGTTGTAGCCTTGCAGTATAAATATTATATGCAAAATGAGAAGAATCCCTCGTCGCCTTTTTAGGGATAACAAAACGCAGAACAGGTACTTTATTTTTGGTAGAGCAAAAAGCCGAATTGGTAAAACAAAAAAAGCGGCTAAAAAGCCGCTTTCGGAATAAAACCCTGGCGATGTCCTACTTTCGCATGAGGAGACCTCACACTATCATCGGCGCTGATTCGTTTCACTACTGAGTTCGAGAAGGGATCAGGTGGTTCCAAATCGCTATTGTCGCCAGGAAAACTGTTTAACCCCCAGAGGAAGGTGCTAATGACTCATTAACAACCGCCCGACAGGGTCTGGTAAATCTTGAGGTAACACATCATTCGTATCATTCTCTAAGCGCCTATTGTAAAGCGACTCAGATTATATGGTCAAGACAATCAGCCAATTAGTACAAGTTAGCTTCACACATTACTGCGCTTCCACACCTTGCCTATCAACGTCGTAGTCTTCAACGGGCTTCATGGGAAAACTCATCTTGAGGGGGGCTTCCCGCTTAGATGCTTTCAGCGGTTATCCCGTCCGAACTTAGCTACCCGGCGATGCCACTGGCGTGACAACCGGTACACCAGAGGTTCGTCCACTCCGGTCCTCTCGTACTAGGAGCAGCTCCTCTCAATTTTCCTACGCCCACGGCAGATAGGGACCGAACTGTCTCACGACGTTCTAAACCCAGCTCGCGTACCACTTTAAATGGCGAACAGCCATACCCTTGGGACCTGCTTCAGCCCCAGGATGTGATGAGCCGACATCGAGGTGCCAAACACCGCCGTCGATATGAACTCTTGGGCGGTATCAGCCTGTTATCCCCGGAGTACCTTTTATCCGTTGAGCGATGGCCCTTCCATACAGAACCACCGGATCACTAAGACCTACTTTCGTACCTGCTCGAGCCGTCACTCTCGCAGTCAAGCACCCTTATGCCTTTACACTCTTGGTACGATGTCCGACCGTACCGAGGGTACCTTTGTGCTCCTCCGTTACTCTTTGGGAGGAGACCGCCCCAGTCAAACTACCCATCATACACTGTCCTCATCCCGGATTACGGGACCAAGTTAGAACCTCAATAACAACAGGGTGGTATTTCAAGGTTGGCTCCATGAGAACTAGCGTCCTCACTTCAAAGCCTCCCACCTATCCTACACAGTGATTATCAAAGTCCAGTGCAAAACTATAGTAAAGGTTCACGGGGTCTTTCCGTCTAGCCGCGGGTACACTGCATCTTCACAGCGATTTCAATTTCACTGAGTCTCGGGTGGAGACAGTGTGGCCATCGTTACGCCATTCGTGCAGGTCGGAACTTACCCGACAAGGAATTTCGCTACCTTAGGACCGTTATAGTTACGGCCGCCGTTTACCGGGGCTTCGATCAAGAGCTTCTCCGAAGATGACCCCATCAATTAACCTTCCGGCACCGGGCAGGCGTCACACCCTATACGTCTTCTTACGAATTTGCAGAGTGCTGTGTTTTTAATAAACAGTCGCAGCCACCTGGTCTCTGCGGCCCTCACCAGCTTTGTTTAGCAAGTAAACTAACCAGCAAGGGCGTACCTTCTCCCGAAGTTACGGTACCATTTTGCCTAGTTCCTTCACCCGAGTTCTCTCAAGCGCCTTAGTATTCTCTACCTGTCCACCTGTGTCGGTTTGCGGTACGGTTCTCTATAAGTTATGGCTAGCAGCTTTTCCTGGAAGCCGGGCATTAATGACTTCTCTGTACACCGAAGTGTCAGAACCACTTCGCACCTCAGAGTTAATAGTAAACCGGATTTGCCAAGTCTACCCCCCTACATGCAAGTACCAGGACAACCAACGCCTGGCTCATCTAGCCTTCTTCGTCCCCACATCACCACTTATAAAAAGTTCAGGAATATTAACCTGATTCCCATCGACTACGCTCTTCAGCCTCGCCTTAGGGGCCGACTCACCCTGCTCCGATTAACGTCGTGCAGGAAACCTGGGACTTCCGGCGTGAGGGTTTTTCACCCTCATTATCGTTACTCATATCAGCATTCGCACTTCTGATACCTCCAGCAGACTTCTCAATCCACCTTCATCGGCCTACAGAACGCTCCCCTACCACGTGTACTAAGTACACATCCGCAGCTTCGGTGACTAGTTTAGCCCCGTTACATCTTCCGCGCAGGCCGACTCGACCAGTGAGCTATTACGCTTTCTTTAAAGGGTGGCTGCTTCTAAGCCAACCTCCTGGCTGTCTATGCCTTCCCACATCGTTTCCCACTTAACTAGTACTTGGGGACCTTAGCTGGCGGTCTGGGTTGTTTCCCTCTTCACGGCGGACGTTAGCACCCGTCGTGTGTCTCCCGTGATTCAATTAGCCGGTATTCGGAGTTTGCATCGGTTTGGTAAGCCATGACAGCCCCCTAGCCGAAACAGTGCTCTACCCCCAGTAATCATTCACGAGGCGCTACCTAAATAGCTTTCGGGGAGAACCAGCTATCTCCGGGCTTGATTAGCCTTTCACTCCTAGCCACACGTCATCCGATAATTTTTCAACATTACCCGGTTCGGACCTCCAGTTGGTGTTACCCAACCTTCATCCTGCACATGGCTAGATCGCCCGGTTTCGGGTCTACTCCCAGCGACTCGCGCCCTATTCAGACTCGATTTCTCTACGGCTTCCTTATTCAGTTAACCTCGCCACTGAAAGTAACTCGCTGACCCATTATACAAAAGGTACGCAGTCACACAGCCTAAGCCATGCTCCCACTGCTTGTACGCAAACGGTTTCAGGTTCTATTTCACTCCCCTCTCCGGGGTTCTTTTCGCCTTTCCCTCACGGTACTGGTTCACTATCGGTCAGTAAGTAGTATTTAGCCTTGGATGATGGTCCACCCATATTCAAACAG